>NZ_CP049250.1:2737990-3056863 GCF_011046895.1 Rhizobium rhizoryzae
CGGCGAGCAGCACGGCAGCATAGATCCAGTTTCGGTCGAACCCGCCGATCCAGGATAGCGACAGATACATGACTGTCGGCAAAACAAGCAGCTTTACTGCGGTGATATAGCCGATCTCCACCGGAATGCGCTTCAGCGGGCGCAACGCCAACGTCACTCCCATGGCAAACAGTGCGCATGGTGCGGCAGCTTGCGCGAGATAATCAATGAGCTGCTGAAGAGGTGCCGCAATGGGTATTTGAAAGGCGGCGAAAACAAAGCCGCAGGCGGTTGACACAATGAATGGATGCATTGAGACGCGTTTCGCCACATCAAGCGCGACCGCGAGCGGTGGACGCGCGTCCCCCTTCGCAATTGCCATCAAGGCCGGTGCCACCACAAAATGGACCGCGTTTTCGAAGCAGACAATGAGCGCTACTGGAACGGCGGCAGCATCCCCCAGGACGAGCAAAGCCAGGCCGGGCCCCATATAGCCGATGTTTCCATAGGCGGCACCGAAGGCCTGGATCACGCCTTCTGCCAATGTCGCCCGCCGCCAAACGGTGGCGATCAACAGCATCAGGAGAAAGACAGTGTAGACCGTCGTCAACTGCGTGAAAATGAAGTCGACCCGCGTCAGATCCGCCATCGGCGTTCGCGAGACCAGCTTGAAGAACAAGGCAGGAAGCGCCGCATAGACGATGAAAATGTTCATCCAGCCCAGAGCATCGGCGTTCAGCCTACTCAGGCGCGCCGCCACAAAGCCGATTGCAATCAAGCCGAAGAACGGAATCAACAATGCGAGCGTGGCAGCCAATCGACTCATTCCCGGCAGAACATGAGTATGCGTGACCGGTCTATCCGATCTTCATGAGGATTGGGAAGCTTTGCTGAAACCAAATTGCAATATCGCTAATGAAGCCGAGCATAAATGCCACGCCAGTCACAACCAGCAGAGCGCCCATAACTTTTTCGACCATTCCCAGATGACGGCGGAAGCGCGCGAGAAAACGCATGAACGCGCCGGAAAATGCAGCTGCAATCCAGAACGGCACCGCCAGACCAAGGGAATAAACGGCAAGCAGAAGGGCTCCGTCTGACACGGTTTCGCGAGAGGCCGCAACACCAAGGATCGCGCCCAACACGGGACCGATGCAGGGTGTCCAGCCAAACGCGAATGCCAGGCCCATGATGTACGCACCCGAAAGCGTGGCCGGCTGCCCGCCTGACTGGAAACGCGCCTCGCGCGCAAGCAGGCCGATTCGAAACACGCCTAGAAAGTTAAGGCCCATTACGATGATGATCAGGCCACCAATCTTGGACAAAAGATCCAGGTGTTGTCTCAACACCATGCCAATAGATGAAGCGCCCGCCCCTAGAGCTACGAACACGCTGCCGAAACCCAGAGTGAAGAACAGCGCGGTAATGAGAACAGAACGGCGCGCTTCAACCGCCTGGGTCTGGGTGCCATTGCGGAACTGCTCAACGGAAATCCCTGCCATATAGCAAAGATAGGGCGGAACGAGCGGAAGCACGCAGGGCGACAGAAACGACAGCGCCCCGGCGAGCAAGGCGCTGAACAATGAGATCTCGGCAATCGACACTGGCTTCTCCTGAATCGTCCCTGCCCGACGTAGAGCCGCTTCATAGGGCTGCCCGTGGCCATACGCCTGAGATCCGAAAAATTCCAGTCACCTTCTGGTTCACAGCCGGACCTTCGCGCCGAGGATAAAACTTCGCGACCGCAAATACCCACAAAATCTAGGTTTCTGAACCAATCGATCATCCAAGGGTTGTCAAAGCAGCGGCATTGTGTTGCTGTGACACATCGCCGCGTTGAGGAGCGCGGCGTTTTTTCGATCATTCTTGGAGGAGAATAGTATGATCATTTCCGGCTTGGTTCTGGCCGCGGCCCTGGGTGCTGGCAGCATTGCCTATTTTCGCTGGCGCGACGGAATTTAATAACTTTTCCAACTCTGCTTGATTTACATCAAACAGCAATACGATTTTGACGGCTCTTGGGCCGTCAAAAGCAAGTCTCGTGGAGCTTCAGGTCTCAGCCAAAAGACACGCGTCGCACGAAGCCACTCATTCGTCGGCATCCCGGATGCCCGACACCTGACACCAAAACCGAGACATTATCCGGAACTGAAAGATCTATGCGGCGTTAGGCTGGCATCAGAACCGGAGACGAAACCCATGAATAAACTGATCCTCGCCGCGGCACTTACACTCTCTTCCGTTATCGCTATGCCCGCTGCTTCCTATGCCGATAGCGTGACGATCCGGACATATGACGGCCCCGGTATGCACCGCGGTTGGGACCGCGCTCACCGAGGTCCACATGCCCGAATGGTTCGTGAAGAGCGTAGATCACACGACTGCATGACCAAGAAGGTGACGACCATGCGCCACGGCGAACGCGTGACCAAGGTCACCAAAGTCTGCCGCTAAACGAGGAAGCTTGATAACGGAGGAACCGGAAAAAATCCCCGTTTATCGCTGCAATGTTCAACAAAAATGCCCGCCTGCGATGCGCAAGCGGGCTTTTCAATGGTTTGCGATATGGCATCAATTCCCAGCGCGGAATGAACTTCTCAATCCTTCGATGGAGATCTCATATCAAACGACACGTCAATTAAGTTATGGAAAATACTGGCGACCCCTGCAGGACTCGAACCTGCGACCTACTGCTTAGAAGGCAGTTGCTCTATCCAGTTGAGCTAAGGGGCCACGGCCCTGCGCAAGTCAGTGCGTCCAGGGCTGGATCCGGTTGAAACGAAAGTTGTCGGAATAGGACACGATCTGCCGCGTCGCCTCTTTCGGCGGCAACACGCGATACTCAATACCGTTACGCTCTGCGTAGGAGACAGCCTGCTCCATCGATTCGAATGTCAAGCGAACCTGTTGCTGCATGTCTGAGGATGAGGTGTAGCCAAGGATCGGGTCGATGCTGCGTGGCTCTTCCTGATCGAATTCAAGAACCCAAAGATGAGTCTTCGCCTTGCCAGATTGCATTGCCGTTTTTGCAGGACGAAAGATCTTGGCGGTCATATCTTCGAAGCTCCCTTTCACGCATTGATTCTTCACAATACGTGGAAATTCTAAATCCAGCTGCAGGTTCCGTCCACCATAAGATGGCTTGATCCCGCATCTACTGGAGGAAGCTTAACCGTCGCTTTAAGACGGTGGTCGGAGTGGAGAGATTCGAACTCCCGACCCTCTGGTCCCAAACCAGATGCGCTACCAGACTGCGCTACACTCCGTTCCGCCGATGTGTGCGAGATACACGCTTCACCCCGTGTCCGCAACAGCAAATTTCACTTTCTCTCTCAAATTCACAACGGCATTTTCAGATTGCCATCCGCAACATAAGCAAGGCGCCAAAACTGGCATGAACTGGCGCCGAGCGCTTCGATGCAAATCGGCTTACTTATCTCGCTTTTCCAATTTGCGGACTGAGAACCTTGTTACCAACCGCGATGTTCCGCGCCCTCACCGCTCCGCCATTCAATTCCAGCACATACTTGACAGGACCGCCCGACGACAACGGAGTCTCATCATGTGGTTTGGCTCCCTCATGGATCTTCCGGACGATTCCTTTGTCGTCAATGAACAGCATATCCAGGGGGATGAGCGTATTCTTCATCCACATTGCGACCTCTCTCGAGGAGCCGAAGTCGAACAACATGCCTGCATCGGCAGCCATCTTTTCGCGGAACATCAAGCCTTGCTGTCGCTGGGCCCCGTCGACTGCAATCTCAACTGTAAAGACCTGGGGGCCTGACGCCGTTTGAATCGTCAGCTGCTCGGTTGGGAACTTCACTTGCGCCGAGGAAGGCATCACCGAAAACAGAAAGAGCGCCAATAAGGCGCTCGTAAACTTCAATACGTATTCAAACATCAATGTGCCCGCGATACGATGGAGGGACCGTCCGGATGAACTTCAGCAGCCATGAGACCTTTGTCACCATCTCCGTATCGGACCAGAACAACCTGTCCCGGACGCAGCTCGGTGAGCCCAAATCGCCGAAGGGTCTCCATGTGGATAAATATATCTTCCGTGCCCTCACCGCGCGTCAGGAAGCCAAAGCCCTTGGTACGATTGAACCACTTCACCAGTGCACGCTCCAGCCCGCTGGTCGGCGTGACCTGAACGTGCGTGCGAATAGGTGGAAGTTGTGACGGATGGACTGCGGTCGACTGATCCATGGAAAGGATCCGAAACGCCTGGTAGCCTCGATCACGCTTCTGGATCAACGCTACGATCCGCGTTCCTTCCAGGATGGTCTGGAAACCATCCCGACGCAGGCATGTCACATGCAACAGCACGTCCTGCATTCCATTATCCGGTATGATGAAACCAAAACCTTTGGCAACATCGAACCATTTCACGACGCCGGTGATTTCGATCAGTTCAACCGGATCTACTGCCAGATCCTCGAAACTGGCAATGCCTTTCGATGACATTCTATCCGCCATTCTGTCAGCCCCTGGTTTACGCGTCTACGGAGTCACGGTTAACTGATTCTTAGAAGATAAGTTAACATTGAGCGGTTCGTCCAGCGCAAGTCCTCACTTCTTCATTTTCCCGGCCTTTTATCGCGAAATCGCCTTGTCTGAAGCTGTCCAGCGCCCATATCGTGACAGGAAATTTCCATCCATGCACATTAAGACTGAAAGGCTAGGCGATCCATGCGCTATCTGCACACCATGGTCCGCATCAAGGACCTCGATGCGTCACTTGATTTCTACACTCGAATCTTCGGCCTCACGGAAGTCAGACGAATCGAAAATGAAAAAGGACGCTTTACGCTGATCTTCCTTGCTGCACCGGAAGACGTTGAGTCTGGCACCTCCGTAAAAGCTCCTCTACTTGAACTGACCTATAACTGGGATACGGAAGATTATCAGGGCGGACGGAATTTTGGCCATCTGGCCTACGAAGTCGACAATATCTACGAATTCTGCCAGCAGCTAATGGACCAAGGCATCACCATCAACAGGCCGCCGCGCGACGGAAACATGGCGTTCGTGAAGTCGCCCGACGGGATCTCCTTCGAGTTGCTTCAAAAGGGTCCCGCGCTCGCACCCGCCGAACCTTGGGTCTCGATGCAGAATACCGGGAGCTGGTAAACGTCGGAGGGTATCCTACAGCCTCGATTGGCGGGCGCCGCATACCGCTGCGCCCGCCAAGCCTCACGCAGGATTGCGCATGCAAGATCGATCCGAACAACAGACAGGGTCGATAGTCGCACATGTCAAAGTCAGACACATCATTCACACCCGGCGTTCGACGCGGTTTCGTCATCGGCGGGGCCTTGCTGGCTTGCTCGATGCTGAACAGCTGCACGAGCCTGATGGCGAAGGCACCAACCGAACAGGCAGTCGCCTCTGCGGAACCAGAGACACGTGGACTACCCCACACACCTGCCTCCTCCCTGGCATCGCCGACAAAAAGTGCCGCCTATACTGATCCACTCGTTTCCAAGCAGCCGCCACCGGCGAAACAGGCAAGCGCAAAGCCCAGCTCAACGCGGGCGGCTCTGCCGCAAACCCCAGCGCCGAAACAGGCTGAATTGTCGACCCAACAGCCCCCAGCGCAAGCACCACAGAACAGCCTGGCCAATGTCATTCAGCAGCCAACTGCGGTGCAAGCTGGACAAAACAGCATCTTCGCAATTGCAAATGCGAAGGTTGCCGAAGCTCAGGGCGTTCCGGCTTATGCCCCTGTCAAAAACATCAACCCCATGGCCGGCAGCGTGTTCAGCGCACGCAACAGCGGGGTCGCTCAGCCAATACCGGGCTCAGGAACCCCAGACAAGAACGGCCTTTGGTAGAACCGCACACCTTCAGGTTAATCCCTGATATCATTGCGTTTTACCCCATTCAGTTACGGTCGTATTTTTTGTCAGTTTTGTGAAAAAGGCACTTGCGCTTCCTGCAACGCACCCATATAAGGGCGCCACAGCACGCGCCCTTCGTCTATCGGTTAGGACGCCAGATTTTCATTCTGGAAAGAGGGGTTCGATTCCCCTAGGGCGTGCCATCACCTCCCATACTATAGACAGACAATACAGCCTTCCCAAATCGTTCGAGCGCGACATTTCGTTCAGAAGCATTGATTTTGATCGAGCTTCAGCGCATCCCGAGCGGGGTTAGTACCCATTCAATTTGCTGAATCTGATGTCCCGATTTCGTCCTGTGAAAAACTCTCGGTGGACCGGATTTTTCCTCTTGCGAAGTTCGAAATCGTGGCTATAACGGCCCCCACAGCACGCGCCCTTCGTCTATCGGTTAGGACGCCAGATTTTCATTCTGGAAAGAGGGGTTCGATTCCCCTAGGGCGTGCCACTTACTTCAAAAAAGTCCCTTAGTTCAGATAGTTACGTCGGTGGCATTCATCTTTAACGATGTCGTTTCCGCATGCGATTTCTATCCGGATTTTTGTGGATTTTATTGCTCTTCTCACTCATTTTCCACTTGCGCATCAAACGCCTCGTCCATATAAGGGCGCCACAGCACGCGCCCTTCGTCTATCGGTTAGGACGCCAGATTTTCATTCTGGAAAGAGGGGTTCGATTCCCCTAGGGCGTGCCACCCTCTTCACCTTATCTATGACAAATGTTTGCCGATCAGGTCGCCTTCGCAGCATCGATGATGCGCAGTTGAACGCGGCGGCTACCCTGCCATTGATCGGCACTCAGGCTACCCGCTACATGCAACTGGCTGCCGCGGGAAGCCAGCAAGAGCTGCCCGAGTGGCGTATCCGCAGACCGAAATGCGATGCCTTCAAGCCGCGAACCGTCCATTGCCTGAAGAGACACCTTCACATGCGATGTTCCAATTTGGCGGGAATCGACGATGCGATGGGCGGGAATGGCAAAGATCGGCTGGCTGTGCCCTGATCCGAAAGGCCCGGCCTGCTCCAGTTGATCAATCAGCGCAAGCGTGGCTCCCGAAGCAGCAAGCGCTCCATCGATTTTCAGGACATGATTTGCCACCAATGACGGCACGACATTCTCTGCGATGGCTTCGAAATAAGCGCGCAGTTTGCCGAGATTCTCCTGCTGGACCGTCAGCCCCGCCGCCATGGCGTGACCGCCGCCCTTGACCAGCAGACCTTCCTCTACAGCGCCGCGCACCATTTTCCCCAGGTCGAACCCCGGAATGGACCGTCCAGATCCAGAGCCGCGCCCGGATGCGTCAAACGCGATGGCGAATGCAGGACGCTTGAACTTCTCCTTCAAACGGGCTGCGAGAAGACCGACGATTCCCGGATGCCAGTTCTGGCGAGCGGTGACGATGACGGCGGCGTTTTCGCCTGTCCCGTATTCCGCAATCACCTCGGCCTCGGCCTCCAGCAACATTTCGGCTTCCATGGCTTGCCGTTCACGGTTGAGCTCGTCAAGCTGCGCAGCGATATCCTCAGCCTCGGCACTGTCATTCAATGTCAGCAGCCTGCTCCCCAATGCGGCATCCCCGATTCGACCGCCCGCATTGATTCTGGGACCGATCAGAAATCCGAGATGGTAGGGCGTGACAGGCCCCCCGAGCCCAGCCTTGCGAAACAACGCCGCCAGGCCCGCATTGCCCATGTGGCGAGCGGTAAGCAAGCCTTTGACGACGTAGGCGCGGTTCAATCCCTTGAGCGGAACCACATCGCAGACTGTCGCAAGCGCGACGAGATCCAGAAATCCGAGCAGGTCCAGCGTCTTTGCTTGCTCATGGCCTCGTTCACGCAAGATCCGCGCAGTTGCGACAAGCACGATGAAAACGACACCGGCCGCGCAGAGATGCCCCTGCCCCGACAAATCATCGTTACGATTCGGATTGACCAGTGCCAGACAGGGAGGCAGTTGCGGGCCCATCTGATGGTGGTCGATGACGACTACGTCGCAGTGCTCTTCGGCAGCAGCGGCCAGAGCGTCGTGGCTCGTCGAGCCGCAATCCACCGTAACGATCAGATCCGCCCCGTCGGCAATCAATTGCCGTATGGCGGTTGGATTCGGTCCGTACCCTTCGAAGATTCGATCAGGAATATAGATATGGTCGTGGATCCCGAAGTGATGGAGAAAGCGCGACAACAAAGCGGAGGACGCTGCGCCGTCCACATCATAGTCGCCGAAGATTGCGACCCTCTGACGACGCTCGACGGCGTCAGCAATGCGATTTGCCGCCTTCTCGCAATCCGCCAGACTGTAAGGCTCCGGCATCAGGCGGCGAATCGTTGGGTCGAGGAACGCCGGAGCTTCGTCCGGTTGCACACCCCGGCCGGCGAGCACGCGCGCGATCAGCTCGGGAATGCCGTGGAGCTGCGCAATAGCCAACGCGCGGTTCTGTGCCGCCTGATCAAGGCGCGAGACCCAACGATTGCCAGTGGCGGATTGTTCAACGCCTAGAAATGCGCGGGAAACTGGATCTGCAGGTTCTAACATCGGCCCGAAACTTTGTTGAAGTCAGACCGCTTCTACAGCATTTAAACATTGTTTGTGCAGGTGATTCTCTTTCAAACTCACCTGCACACGTCAATCAAGGGCCATCAAAACCGCACCGGCGCCCAGGCAGATTGGCCAGGTTGCCAATGCAAGAGCCACGCCCCAATGGTGATCGACCTTTCCATCAGACCCGTCAGTCGCGCCAGATCTACCCGTCAGGCTATCAAAAGCACTGACACGGACGGATGAGAGATCGGACTCATCGCTGCCATGCTGTCTTCGAAACGAGATTACCTTGGACATCACAAGCGCCTCCCTCACTGGTGAACCTGTGAGGGAGTGTAAACCTGTTTAAAGTT
Organism: Rhizobium rhizoryzae; assembly: GCF_011046895.1. Classification (NCBI taxonomy): domain Bacteria; kingdom Pseudomonadati; phylum Pseudomonadota; class Alphaproteobacteria; order Hyphomicrobiales; family Rhizobiaceae; genus Affinirhizobium; species Affinirhizobium rhizoryzae. The sequence goes on from NZ_CP049250.1 coordinate 2,746,767, forward strand.
GATGGCTATCGGATTAACAGGATAGCCAAATCAGAGCGGCTTCGGCCGCTCAATCCGGATCACCTGTGGCTCACCCGAAAGATAATTCCCACCCTTTATGCCAGCCACTGCCTTGCGAACCGAATCTTCCGTTGTGGCATGCGTAACGAGGATGATTGTCTTTGCATCGGAGGCTGAACCACCGTTCGCGCGCTGTACGATCGATTCCAGTGAGATCCCGTTCTGCGCCATCTGAGTTGCCACGTTGGCGAAAACACCCGCACGATCCAGAACGGTCAAACGAATGAAGTAACCACCCTCGTGGCTCTGCATCTGAGCTTGCTGATAGGCTTCCAGAGATGCAGCAGGCTTTCCGAGAACCGGCACGCGTTGCGCGCCGGGACGGCTTTTAGCAATATCTGCGATATCGCCCAGCACGGCGGACGCAGTCGCATTGCCGCCCGCGCCGGGACCGACCATAAGAAGTTCGCCGAGGATATCGGATTCGATCGCTACGGCGTTTGTCACACCGTCCACCTGGGCAATGACCGAGTCATGCGGCACCATGGTCGGATGCACGCGCTGCTCGATACCGCTCTCGGTGCGCTGTGCAACGCCAAGCAGTTTGATCCGATAGCCAAGATCGGCTGCGGCGTGGATGTCTTCGATCGAGATATTCGAGATACCTTCGAGATAGATCTGATCGGCAGCGATCTGCGTTCCGAAAGCCAGCGTCGTCAGGATCGCCAGCTTGTGCGCCGTATCGTTGCCCTCAATATCGAACGTCGGATCGGCTTCCGCATAACCAAGTCGCTGAGCTTCCTTCAAGCAGGCCTCGAACGAGAGGCCTTCCTTCTCCATCCGTGTCAGGATGTAATTGCAGGTGCCGTTCATGATGCCGTAGATACGGGAAATCGTGTTTCCGGTCAGGGATTCACGCAAAGCCTTGATGACGGGGATACCACCGGCGACCGCTGCCTCGAAGTTGAGCAGCACACCTTTTTCTTCTGCAATCGCGGCAAGTTCCACACCGCAGCGCGCGAGCAGCGCCTTGTTCGCGGTCACGACATGCAGGCCGCGGGATAGAGCTGCACGAACGGATCGATCCGCCGCGCCCTCGGCGCCGCCCATAAGCTCAACGAATACGTCGATATCCGCCTTCTGAGCCATTTCTTCGGGGCTGCCAAACCACTCCGCGCGAGAGAGGTCGACGCCACGATCGCGTGAACGATCGCGCGCTGTGACAGCTGTAATCTCGATGGCACGCCCACACGTTATTGCCAGCTCGTTTGCGCGCGTTGTCAAAATGCGCGCAAGCGAAGCGCCAACGGTGCCCAGACCCGCAATACCGATTTTGAGGGCGTCTGCCATATTCAGATTTCCTATTGATGTGGCTCGGGCGGCAGAACGCCGCCCAGTTCTGTGATTAAAATCAACGGTGCGCGTTCAGCGAAATGACATTGTGCAATGTCTCATCCGCGGTTCCGAGGAACCGCTTGATGTTGCGGGCAGCCTGGCGAATGCGATGTTCGTTTTCGACAAGAGCGATACGGACATATTCGTCACCATGCTCGCCGAAGCCGATGCCCGGAGCAACTGCGACGTCGGCCTTCTCGATCAACAGTTTCGAGAACTCAAGGGAGCCAAGATGACGGAACTTTTCCGGCACCGGCACCCAGGCAAACATGGATGCCGCAGGTGGCGGCACATCCCAGCCAGCACGTCCGAAGCTTTCGACCATGACATCGCGTCGACGCTTGTAGGTTTGACGAACCTCGTCAATGTGCTGGTCGAGATCCGGGTCGTTCAACGCAGCCGTCGCCGCAACCTGGATCGGGGTGAATGCACCGTAATCAAGATAGGATTTAACGCGTGTCAGAGCGGAAATCAGACGATCATTGCCGACCGCAAAGCCCATGCGCCAGCCTGCCATGGAAAAGGTCTTGGACATGGACGTAAATTCCACGGCTACATCCATCGCACCCGGAACCTGCAGGACCGAAGGCGTTGGCTTCCCATCGAAATAAATTTCAGAGTAGGCCAGATCGGACAGGACGAACACACCATGCTTCTTCGCGAAGGCGACGACATCCTTGTAGAAGTCGAGTTCGACCACGGTCGCGGTCGGGTTCGACGGATAGCAAAGAATCATCGCTATCGGCTTCGGAATCGAGTGGGCAACCGCACGCTCAAGCGCACGGAAGAATTCTTCATTGGGTTCAACCGGGATAGAGCGGATCACGCCGCCGACCATCAGGAAGCCGAATGCATGGATCGGATAAGATGGGTTCGGGCACAGTACGACATCACCAGGCGCCGTGATGGCCTGCGCCATGTTGGCAAAGCCTTCCTTGGAACCGAGAGTCGCAACCACCTGCGTATCAGGGTTCAGCTTTACGCCGAAACGGCGAGCGTAATAGGCAGCCTGCGCGCGACGCAGACCGGGGATGCCCTTTGAAGAAGAGTAGCCGTGCGTGTCTGGTCTTTGAACGGTTTCGATCAGCTTGTCGACGATGAACTGGTTCGTCGGCAAATCGGGATTGCCCATGCCGAGGTCAACGATATCCGCGCCCGCCGCTCGCGCGCTCGCCTTCAAACGGTTTACCTGTTCGAAAACGTAGGGCGGCAGTCTGCGGACTTTATGGAACTCTTCCATAGCGAACCTCGTCAAGGCGTTAAAAACAGCGCCGCGACGCAAGGCAGTTTGCATCCCGGCAGCAAGATGCTTTGATGCGAAAAACGCCCAAAGGCAAGCTTTAATTGGTGGCCGGCGCCGTTGCGCTCGAGGTCTGATCTTCTGAAAGCTTGCGCAACGCATTGACCCGGCGCTGATATTCCGCTTCGGATATCGCGCCGCGTGCCTTGGCCTTGGCCAACGAACTCAATTGTGTTTCGGCAGAGGTGTACTGCTGATCATCGATCTGGGTGTTGGCGGCCGTCAAAGGTTTGCCGAAGGTTGGATAGGTGCCGGTCGACTTCAGGGTCAGCGACGCAGGCCGCGGCGCGTTCTGGGGGCCAACGACGACAGCAGGAGGTGAGGTGTTGGGGATACCATCGTCCAGCGCAAAACTATTGCAACCGGCAAGGCCCATGGGAATCGCCACGACGCAAACCAGCATCGATAGATGACGAACCAAACCCGCCTGTACAACCATTTCTGCAACCCTGTCTTTCACCTTTGGCTAAGCCCATCCGGGCCGCAATCGCTGGAACTTGTATTCGTTTTCGGGCACAATGTAAAAACCAAAAAGCAGGCTGGAACCCTGATGGGTTCACAAGGGGAGCGAGGACACGATGGGGAGCGACGGCCATTATAGCCGTGCGGGGGGAGAATCCGCCGCGTTCGATGCCAAGGCGATGGAGGCCTATCTCGTCAAGGACCCGCAGGCCATGGCGCTGAATCTGGCGCGCGCCGTCGAAAATTTCGGCAAGGCGGCGACAGAATGGATCGGTCCGCGCGAACGCGGCGAGGTGATCGACCCGATCGATCCGGTCGCCGAAATGGTCAAGACGCTCTCGAAAGTCATAGAATACTGGATGTCCGAGCCTCAGCGCACGCTCGATGCGCAGTCCCTCCTGCTGTCATCCTATATGGGCATCTGGATGAACACGCTGCAGCGCATTGCGACAGGCGAGGCAGCGGCAGACCCGGACGACCTGCCGAAAGACAAGCGATTTTCCGACGAAGACTGGCGCAAGAATCCGTTCTTCTCGCTCATGCGACAGATCTATCAAGTCACCGCGACCTGGGCTGAAAAGCTTGTGGAGAACGCTGACGGACTGGATGAACACACCCAGAAGAAGGCGCTTTTTTACGTCAAACAACTGACCGCCGCGATCTCTCCCGCCAACTTTGCCCTGACCAATCCGGAGGTGTTTCGCCAGACCGTTGCCAGCAATGGTGCGAACCTCGTCCAAGGCATGCGGATTCTCGCGGAAGATGTGGCAGCAGGCCGTGGTGAACTGCGCCTGCGCCAGACGGATCAAAGCAAATTCCGGCTTGGCGAGAATGTGGCCATCACGCCCGGCAAGGTCGTCGCACGCAGCGAGATCTGCGAGATCATCCAATATCAAGCATCGACGGAAACCGTTCTGAAGCGGCCACTGCTGATCGTACCGCCGTGGATCAACAAGTTTTACATCCTCGACCTTGGCGCGGAGAAGAGCTTCATCAAGTGGTGCGTCGATCAGGGCCATACGGTTTTCGTCGTATCGTGGGTGAACCCGGAAGAACGTCACGCTCGACTTGCCTGGGAAGATTATATCCGCGATGGAATCGATTTCGGGCTCAAGACGATTGAGGATGCGACCGGCGAGAAGGAAGTAAATGCGATCGGCTATTGCGTCGGTGGGACCCTGCTTGCCGCCGCGCTGGCGCAACATGCCAAGGCCCGGAACAGGCGCATTCGCTCAGTCACGTTCTTCACGACACAGGTGGATTTCACCCATGCCGGAGAGTTGAAGGTCTTCGTGGACAACGAGCAGATCGAGGCACTCGAACAGCAGATGAACACGACCGGTTATCTTGCCGGGTCGAAGATGGCGGCTGCCTTCAACATGCTGCGCGCATCGGAATTGATCTGGCCCTATGTCGTTTCAAACTACCTGAAGGGGCAGGAGCCGACAGCTTTCGACCTTTTGTACTGGAACTCCGATTCAACGCGCATGACTGCTGCCAACCACGCCTTCTATCTGCGGAACTGCTATCTGGAGAACAGGTTGAGCAAGGGCGAAATGGTACTTGGCGGCAAGAAGATTACGCTCGGAGACGTCAAAATCCCGGTCTATAGCCTCGCCGCGAAGGAAGATCACATTGCACCGGCCCGTTCCGTTTTTCTGGGATGCCAGTTCTTCGGCGGCGACGTGACGTTCGTGCTGAGCGGCTCAGGCCATATTGCAGGTGTCGTCAACCCGCCGGCCAAGCACAAGTACCAGTACTGGACGAATGGACCGGTGGAAGGTTCGCTGGATCACTGGATGAAGACGGCCACGGAGTCGGCTGGATCCTGGTGGCCGCACTGGCAGCAATGGATCGAGAAGCAAAGCGACAAGCGCGTGCCCGCCCGTATTCCTGGCGGAAGCAAGCTTCAACCCTTGTGCGATGCGCCCGGCACCTATGTCAGGGTGCGGAGCTAGCTCATTCGCACATGAAGTTTTCAACGCCTCTCGTCTCGGCGCGGTTGATCCGCCGCTACAAACGTTTTCTATTCGATGCGGAGTTAGCCGATGGTGAGGTGATTACAGGCTCCTGCCCTAATACCGGCTCCATGCGCGGACTGACGACGCCCGGTTCGGAAATCTGGTTGTCTCTGCACGACAGCCCTACCCGCAAATACCGCCACATGCTGGAGCTGGTGCGCGCGGATGGCACACTTGTTGGCATCAACACGGCAATGCCGAACCGGATCGCAGAAGAAGCGGTACTTGGCGGGTTGTTCCCGGAACTGTCCGCCACGCCAGTCCTCAAGCGGGAGCAGCGTTACGGCATCAATTCCCGCATCGACCTTTTGCTGCGGGAAGAAGGCAAGCCGGACGCCTATATCGAGGTCAAGAATGTGCATTTCATGCGCAAACCTGGACTTGCTGAATTTCCCGATTCGGTCACGGAACGCGGGGCCAAGCACCTCAATGAGCTGGTATCCGTCGTCCAATCCGGACATCGCGGGGTCATGCTTTACGTCATCCAAAGGAGCGATTGCGCGAGCCTCAGAATTTGCGACGATCTGGACCCGAAGTATGGGGCTGCATTCCGTGAGGCGCGGCGTCACGGAGTCGAAGCCTATGCAGTGAGTTGCGCGATTTCCCCTCAAGGAATTTTTGCCGAAAGGTTGATCCCGATAGACGAAAGCGAGCAGCCTGATTAAAACCGGTGCGAGCGAGACGAAAGTGAATCCATGGTTACCTATATCGACGCAGCATCAGCGCCAAAGAAGAACACGGGCGCAATTCGGCTGTATGACACCGCAACGGACTTCGACGGCATGCGCAAGGCTTGTCAACTGACAGCGCGATGCCTTGATGAACTGGCATCAATCGTGAAGCCTGGCGTCACGACGAACGAAATCGACCGCTTCGTCTTCGAGTTCGGAGCAGATCATGGCGCCCTGCCCGCAACGCTGAATTATCGCGGTTACAAATACTCCGTCTGTACATCGATCAATCACGTCGTCTGCCATGGCATGCCGGAAGACAAGCCACTGCGCGAGGGTGATATCGTCAACATCGATGTGACCTACATCGTGGATGGCTGGCATGGCGATTCCAGCCGCATGTATCCGGTCGGTCAGGTGAAGCGCGCAGCCGAGCGCCTGATGGAAGTGACCTACGAATGCCTGATGCGCGGGATTTCCGTCGTCAGGCCAGGTGTGCGAACCGGAGCGATCGGCGAAGCGATCCAGACATTCGCCGAGGCAGAACGCTGCTCGGTCGTTCGCGATTTCTGTGGCCACGGGGTGGGTCGCCTGTTTCACGACAGCCCGAACATCCTTCATTATGGTCGCGCGGACGAAGGTCCGGAATTGCGCGAAGGCATGATTTTCACCATTGAGCCCATGATCAACCTGGGCAAGCCGCATGTGAAGGTTCTTTCCGACGGCTGGACAGCGGTGACACGCGATCGCTCACTGTCTGCACAATACGAACACGCAGTCGGCGTCACTGCGACAGGCTGCGAAATCTTTACCCTCTCGCCTGGCGGGTTGGATCGTCCAGGGCTGCCGCCTCTGTGAAAGGGAATCGATGACGCAATCCTCCGTGCCTCCATCCACGCAACAGGGTTTCCCGGAAACCGAAGAGGAAGCGAACGATCTGTTCGTGGATGAGCGAAGCTTCTTCGCGGAACAGGCACCAAAGGCAGCCGGTCTGAAACGCTCTGCCCCATTTGGCAAGGAAGGTGATAAGTCGGCTCACTATCATGGTCATCGAGAACGGCTGCGGGCCAGATATCGGGAGAATGGCGATACCGCACTTGCCGATTACGAGATCCTTGAATTGCTGCTGTTCCGGTTGATACCACGACGGGACACCAAGCCGATTGCCAAGTCGCTGATTGACCGCTTCGGCAATCTGGCTGGGGTGTTTGGCGCATCAGCCCAGCTTCTTCAAGAGGTTAAGGGTGTGGGCGAAGCGGTTGCGCTGGATCTGAAGCTCATCGCCTCTGTGGGTCAGCGGATCCTGAAAAGCGAGTTGCGCGACAAGCAGGTGCTGGGTTCCTGGTCCTCCGTTATTGATTACTGCCATGCCGCGATGGCCTACGAATCACGAGAGCAGTTCCGCATACTGTTCCTCGACAAGCGCAACACATTGATAGCCGACGAAATACAGGGACGAGGCACGGTGGACCACACGCCCGTCTACCCTCGCGAAGTGGTGCGTCGGGCGCTGGAACTGTCGGCCACGGCCATCATCCTTGTCCACAATCACCCCTCAGGCGATCCGACACCGTCACGGGCCGATATCGACATGACCAACACGATCATCCAGACGGCAAAGCCGCTGGGGATCACCGTGCATGATCACATTATCATCGGCAAGGACGGCCATGTGAGCTTCAAGGGCCTGCGCCTGATCTGACCGCCCTCGTCACGCCACCTGAACGATGTGGCCCGCGGACACTTCGCGATATTCCCGTCTGGGCGGCTGATAGCCCATAGGTCGTACCGGACTCTTCAATTCGTCCTCCATCAGACCGCGCCGAATACCACGCCTCGAAGGATCCGGCACGGGAACCGCTGACATAAGTTTGCGCGTGTACGGATGCTGCGGATTTTCAAAGACGGCAGCGCGTGGGCCGATCTCAACGATTTCGCCGAGATACATGACGGCGACCCGGTGGCTGACCCGTTCGACGACGGCCATATCGTGGCTGATGAACAGGAAGGCGAGGTCAAGTTGCTCCTGCAGATCCAGAAGCAGGTTGCAGACCTGCGCCTTGATCGAGACGTCCAGAGCAGAAACGGACTCGTCTGCAACGATCACCTTCGGATCGAGTGAAAGGGCACGGGCGATGGCAATTCGCTGACGCTGTCCGCCAGAGAATTCATGGGGATAACGGTTCATCATGGACGCTGAAAGGCCTACTCGCTCGAGAAGATCTGCCGTCTTCTGCTTCGCCTGAGCCGCATTACCCATCCCATGCTTGAGAAATGGCTCAGCGATCGCCTGACCAACCGACATGCGCGGATTGAGGCTTGAGAACGGATCCTGAAAGATCATCTGGATGCTTTTGCGCATGCGCTGTAATTGCGACGAGCCAAGCTCCCGTACATTCTGACCGTCCAGTTGAATGTCACCGGAGGTCGGTTCTATCAACCGCATAACCGAGCGTCCTGTGGTCGACTTGCCACAGCCAGATTCACCGACAAGCGCCAAGGTCTCACCCTGCTTCAAGTCGAAGGAAACATTCTCGACAGCATGGATCGAGCCGGTTTGGCGACTGAACAGGCCTGAGCGGACCGGAAAGCGGGTTACGAGGTTCTCGACCTTCAGGATCGGAGCATCCCGTTCGAGCATCGTCCTGCTTGGCTGCGGCTCAGTCGTGATACCGGTGACCGTATCGACAATCGGGAACCGTAGCGGCACCGCCTGCCCTTCCATCGAACCTAGTCTCGGCACCGCAGAAAGAAGAGCGCGGGTATAGGGATGCTGCCCCCGATGAAAGATCTGCTCGGTCGCGCCGCTTTCCACCGCATCGCCGCGGAACATCACAACGGTGCGGTCAGCAATCTCAGCAACCACACCCATATCGTGCGTGATGAAGAGAACAGACATGCCCTCTTCCTCCTGCAGCGTCTTGATGAGGTCCAGGATCTGCCCCTGTATCGTGACATCAAGTGCCGTCGTTGGTTCATCGGCGATGAGCAGTTTCGGCCGTGAGGCCAATGCCATGGCAATCATCACTCGCTGACGCATACCACCGGAAAACTGGTGCGGGTACTCGTCGAAGCGGGAAGCGGCATTCGGAATGCGCACCTTTTCCAGCATGCGGATGGTCTCGGCACGGGCGTCAGTGGCTGACATTCCCTTGTGGCGCGTCAGCACCTCCGAGATCTGCCGTCCGATCGTGAAGATCGGGTTCAGCGATGTCATCGGCTCCTGAAAGATCATGGAGACTTCATTGCCACGGACTGCTCGCATCTCTTTTTCGGACAGGCTCAACAGATCCCGTCCGTTGAGCATCACCTGACCTTCAATGCGGCTCGCGTCCTTTGCCAGAAGCCGCATGATAGAGAGCGATGTGACGCTCTTGCCCGAACCGGATTCGCCGACGATAGCCAGTGTCTCGCCGGGCCTGATATCAAAGGACACATTCCGAACGACAGGCTTCCACTCGCTATCGACACGAAATGCAGTTGTCAGGTTGCGAACCGAAAGAATGGGTTCTGCGGTCATTTGGGCATCCACGGTGTAGAAAAGGATGCAGATGCGCGGCCAGCAGCGGCGCGTTCTGCTTCAAGGGCGGCGATCTTCTGGTCGATGACGGTACGATCAATCATCCCATGCGGGTTGCTGCGCGTCGGCATCGTCTCCGCCACATGGATGTATCGTTCCTGCGCGACAGCATAAAGCCTGCGCAATTCGGCAAGGGGGTCGCCATGATCATCGGCGCGAATGTTCAACCAGGCATAATCCTGATCGCGGTAGATGACGAGAGCAGCGGATTGCTTGCCACGCTTGTCGCCGCCTGCCGCCTCGCCCGCTTCCATCGCGGCAAGCAGCCTTTCCGCGAAGGGCAAATTCGAACTTTCCTGGTAAGCTCGCAGCGTCTCTTCGATGACTTGAGGGCCTACCAGCATGTTTCCAGCCACAGAGACATTGTTCTCAACTAGATGGCCTGCCCAATCTATGCATTTGGAACCGGTGAACGCTGCGTTCCGGCCCGATGCGTCGATCAGGTGCATCTGGCGCTGCTCTGCGCCGTCATCGCGCTCCGTCACGAGCCGAATGATCTCATCGGGAGACTTGCCCTCGCCCAGCATTTTCAGGCCGTCGGTGCCGTAAAGCGGGCTGACGAAGGCCTGCGTTGCCACAGCGCCAATGCCGCCCCGAATGTAGGGCACGGCGCAACCAACGGCGAAGAATCGGCTGGCAACAGCGATGCCCAGATGTCCGGTCTCAGGATCCCTTGCAACGATAGAATAGGTCATGGTCAACGCCCCACAGCATAAGCTTGCATCAATCGCGGTGTCGCTGCCGCTCGCAGCAGGCCATCCGCGTCACGGCGCGCAGCCGTCAAACGACCGACCGTCCAGTTCTCGGCCACAGTCACCTGATGGCCGCGACGGCGAAGCTCAGCAATCGTCGCCTCCCCGAAGCCTGCTTCCACCATGATGTGCCCCGGCTCCGATGTTCGCGGATAGAACGAGCCCGGAAAATGGGTCGTATGGAACAGCGGCGCATCGATTGCGGCCTGAAGGTTTTTGCCGTGATGCGCGTAACGCAGGAAGAAGGGCAATTGCCACTGATCCTGCTGGTCGCCACCCGGGGTTCCGAAGGCGAGCGTCGGCTTGCCCTGATAGAGCGCGAGTGAGGGCGTCAATGTGGTGCGGGGGCGCTTGCCGGGCGCCAGCGATGTCGGCAGGCCATCTTTCAGCCAGAACATCTGTGCGCGCGAGTTCAGCGGGAAGCCGAGGCCGGGCACGACCGGCGAAGATTGCAGCCATCCACCGGAAGGCGTGGTCGAGACCATATTGCCCCAGCGATCAATGACATCGATATGGACGGTATCGCCCTTCTTCTCAGACAAATGCGCCATGGTCGGCTCGTAAACCGCGCCCTTGCCGGAAAATTCCGCCAGCATGGCCATTGTCGCATCGCGCTGGTTCTCGTAGCCGGGAACAAGACCGGGCCTCAGTTCCATGGAAGCCGTGTCAGAAATGAGCTTACGTCGCTCAGTGTTATAGCTTTCTGACAGAAGAAACTCGGTCGGTATCTGGCCGAATTCCGGATCGCCGTAATAGACTTCGCGATCGGCGTAAGCGAGCTTCATTGCTTCCACCACGTAGTGCACGAAGTCTGGACCGGTTGGGTCCATCGACTGAAGATCAAATCCCTTCAGCAAGGCAAGGGACTGGAGCAAGACTGGCCCCTGCCCCCATGCGGGCGTCTTGGCAACGGTCCAATCATTATAGTCGAAGGTCTGCGGCGCTTCGATCGTTGCCGAATATCCCGCCATATCGTCAGCTGTCAGCACCGCCTTATGGCGCTGGCCGCTCGCATCCATCACCTCTGCCGTCTGCAGGTAGCGGTCGATCGATTCGGCCACGAACCCGCGATAGAAGGCATCACGCGCGGCCTGAACCTTGTCCTCGCGGCTACCGGCGGCAGCCTCGGATTCCGAAATGATGCGCTTCCAGGTTTCGGCGAGAACCGGATTGCGGAAGTTGGAATGCGGCTCCGGTGCAGATCCACCCGGCAGCCAGGTCTCGAACGAGGTTGGCCATTCCTTCGCAAAGAAGTCCGCCAATCCCTTGATGGTTGCCGAAACACGCGGCAGCACGGGATGCCCATGTTCTGCGTAATAGATCGCAGGCTCGAGCACCTCGCGAACGGACATGCTGCCATAATCGCGCAGCATGAGCATCCAGCCATCGAACGCGCCCGGAATGACGGTTGCCAGCAGGCCATCGCCTGGAATGAGTTTCAAACCTTCAGCGGTGTAGTGTTCAATCGTGGCAGCGGCAGGTGCGGGCCCTTGCGCACAAATCACTTCAACCTTGTCGGTCTTCTTCGAATAAATGATCGCCGGCATATCGCCGCCCGGACCACACAGATGCGGCTCTACCACCTGAAGCACGAAGGCGGTGGCAACGGCTGCGTCGAATGCGTTTCCGCCCTTTTCCAGAATGCTCATGCCGACGGCGGAAGCAATCCAGTGGGTCGAGGTCACGACACCGAAAGTGCCGAGAATTTCAGGACGCGTCGTGAAGTCACTCATCAACAATGCCTTTCAGACTTAATTTTCGCGGGGGTCCAGCGCATCGCGCAGACCATCACCCAGGAGATTGAAACCGATGACGACGAGGAAGATTGCGATGCCCGGCCACATGGCCATCCAAGGGGCTTGTGTCAGGAAGTTCTTCGCAACGTTCAGCATGGAGCCCCAGCTGGCGGCAGGCGGCTGCTGACCGAGCCCCAGGAAGGAGAGCGAGGCTTCGGCAATGATCGCCGTCGCGACCGTCAAGGTGGCCTGCACGATGATCGGTGCTGTGACATTCGGCAAAATGTAACGCAGCATGATATCGAGATGGCCGAGGCCCACTGACCGTGCGCCCTCGACGAAATCTTCCTGCTTCACAGCCAGAACCTGCCCACGCGTCAGCCGGACGAAGATCGGCATTGCGCTCAGGCCAATGGCAATCATTGCATTGGTAAGGCTTGGGCCGAGAAAGGCTGCAAGCGCAATCGCCATTATGAGAAACGGCATGGCAAGCAAGGCTTCTGTGATGCGCGATATGATGAGATCTACCCAACCGCCAAAATAACCAGCGAGAATTCCGAACGGCACTCCGATTACCACTGCGATGGCGACGGAAAACACCCCGGCCATGAGTGACGCCTGCGCGCCCCAGATCATGCGAGAAAGAATATCACGGCCCAGATCATCCGTGCCAAGCCAATGAGCAGCGGATGGTGCCTTGCGGATGGCCGACCAACTGGTTGCGACGGGATCCGGAATTGGCAAAACCGGTGCCAGGGCAGCCAAAGCCACGAAGAAGATAATGATGATGAAGCCAGCAACGGAGCTGCGGTTGGCCTTCAGCTTGCGCCAGGCACGGCTGCTTTCGCGTTTGGCAGGAACAGCGGTCTGCGAGACGGCGCTCATAGCGTTGCCCTCAGTCTTGGATTCAGCAGCACGTAGAGGATGTCAGCGGCGAGATTCATGACGATGAAACCCACAGCCGTGCACATGACGACGCCCTGCACAACAGCGTAGTCCCGGTTGAAGACGGCATCGACAATCAGCTTTCCAAATCCCGGAATCGTGAAAATCTGCTCCGTCAAAACAGCTCCGGCCAGCAGCTCACCGAAAAGCAGTGCGCTCAGCGTGACAACCGGAAGCAAAGCATTGCGGAAGCTATGGGACAGGATCACTTCGCGTGGCGAAAGGCCTTTGGCACGGGCAGTACGAATGTAATCAGACGACAAAACACCTAGCATTGCGGAACGGGTATGGCGCATCAGCGTTGCCGCGAGCCCGGTCCCAAGCACGAAGGATGGCATCAGCATCGTCTGGATCGATCGCACCGGATCCACGAAAATGGATTCGAACCCGGAGGCTGGAAGCCAGCCGAGGTTGACCGAAATCAGCAGGATCAACATGATGCCCAGCCAGAAGTTGGGAACGGACAACCCCGATAGGGCCACTAGATTGGCGATGTAATCGAGAATCGTATTCTTTTTCACCGCAGCCAATATGCCCATCGGCACGCCGATGATGACGGCGAAGAACATCGACATGATGGCGAGCTGGATCGTGACGGGCAGCTTCTGCCCAATCAGTTCCAGGACCGGCTGGTTGGTGCGCAGCGAAACGCCGAGATCACCCTGGGCAACGCCACCGAGCCAGCGAACATATTGCAGGGGGATCGGGTCGTTGAGGTGATACTTCTCCCGAAGCTGCTCAAGCACCGCTGGATCACGCTCCTCACCGGCCATGGCCATGATGGGATCACCGGGAAGCAGCTTTTGAAGCGAGAAAACGAAAATGGAGATGATCAGCAAGGTCGGGATGGCGACCAGCAGACGCTTTCCAATATAGACGGGCATTTGCACCATCCCTATGGGGCTCGATGGCTGGCCGAAGGCACAACCACGCGGATTGAAAAGTGGCGCCGCAGGCTGAACTCCGCGGCGCCTGCTTACCTCAGCTGCCCTTCTTCAGGCCAACAAGACGAATCATGCCATCCGGCGAGGGGGTGAAACCGGTGACATTCTTCTTCATGGCCCAGATCCAGGACTGGTGACCGAGGTAGATCATTGGCTGCTCGTCGTTCAGGATGACGGCTGCAGCATCATACTTCTGCTTGCGTACCTTCTCGTCGGTCGAGGCACGCGCTTCGTTCAACAACTTGTCGACTTCCGCATTGCAGTACTTCGTGTCGTTAAGGCCACCCTTGCAGGTGACGAACTGGTGGATGTTGCCATCCGGATCGACGCGGCCCGACCAGTCGGAACGGCTGAGCTGGTAGTTGCCCCGCGTCTGTTCATCCAGCAGCGTCGCGAATTCGGTCGACTTCAAGGTCACGTCAAACCCGGCTTCCGCCACCATGGACTGGATGATCTGCATCGTCTGCTGAACGACCGGATTGTTCGGGATCTGGATCTCGACGGGTACACGGTCAAAGCCTGCTTCCTTGATCAAGGCCCTTGCCTTTGCAACGTCGCGCTGCGGAACAGGAACGGCCTTGTTGAACCAGGCACTGCTTGGCGGGAACGGCTGGTTGCCCGCAACAGCCGTGCCTTCGAATACGATCTGCATCAGCGCTTCACGATCCATGGCCAGCGAAAACGCCTGACGCAGGCGCTTGTCCTTGCCCATCGGGTTGTTGGCACGCGCGCCGTTCCCAACGTTCACGTAGATCGACATGTTGCCGATGTTGACGACATCCGCATAGGTGAGCTTGGAATCACCCTTGACGGCAGCCGCATCCGTGGGCGCCAAACGCTCGATGAAATCCAGATCGCCGGACTGTAGATTGGCCAGCCGCACCGTGGAATCCGGAATGGGCGTGTAGGTCACCTTGTCGATGAAGACATTGTCCTTGTTCCAGTAGTCCTTGAACTTCTCCAGAACGATGCGATCCTGCTGCACCCGCTCCACGAATTTGAAAGGTCCGGCGCAGACCGGCTTGGATCCAAAATTGGCGCCCAATTCCTTCGCAGCCTTCGGCGAGACAATCATGCCTGCGCGGTCGGACAACTGCGCCAGGAGCGTCGCATCCGGCTGCTTCAGCGTGAACTTGACTTCGAGCGGACCTGCGGCCTCAACTTTCTCGACAGAAGCAAGCTCGCTCTTGCGGCGCGATTCCGCCATCGTCAGGTTACGTTCAATCGTGGTCACGACGGCCGCCGCATCCAGCGGGGTGTCGTCATGAAACTTCACGCCTTCACGCAGTTTCATGGTCAGCACCTTGCCGCCTTCTGACCATGCCCAGTCGGTTGCCAGCTGCGGAATGATCTTCAGGTCCGGAGAGACGTCAACGAGCTTGTCGCACATGGCAGTATAAACAATACGGCCGACAAAGCTTCGCGACTGTGCCGGGTCGAGCACGTCCGCATCGTCCTGCAAACCGATTTTCAGTTCGACGGCTGCAGCCGGCAGTGCAGTCAAGACGCCGAAGGCCAGAGCCGTAGTCAGGCGCAAGATCTGGTTCATGATCATTCTCCTCTGATCGATTGGTTCAATTGGTTCGGATCTTCCGGCTTGTTGCCGCCGGTTTGAATGTCTCAGGAAGCCTGCTGGCCTATGTCAGCAGGCTCGTGGTCAAGCGAGGTTTCACGGATGAGGCGCTCCTGCAGCATCAACAAATGCTGACGCATCGTTTCTCCCGCGCGCGCCGGATCACGCGCTGCAATCGCTTCGATGATGTCTTCATGCTGCGCATAGGCCATGGTGATTGCTGTGCCTGACCGGGCGCGCTCGCGAATGGTCTGCCAGGCTTCGTCCTGACGAACGTGGTTCATCACGTCGAAAATGGTCAGAAAAAGCTGGTTGCGGGCGCTTTGAGCAATCTGGCGATGCAACGCGCCATCCCAGAGCTCGCGGGCGTCCGCGTCTTCGCTCTCGCGAATCTTTCGAGCCAACTCACGCATGCGAACCAATTCAGCGGGTTTCGCGCGCATGGCCGCCAGTTGCGCCAGTTGCGGCTCGATCCGCAGGCGAACCTCCATGATTTCCATGAAGTCCGTTCCGGCTACGATGGCATCGACGTTTCCAGACCAGTTGCCAGGCCTTTGACCAACAAATGTACCTGATCCCTGCCTGCGCCAAACCTCGCCTTCCGCCTCCAGAACCTCCAGTGCCCGACGGATCGCTCGTCTTCCGACACCCAGCATTTCCGAAAGGTTGCGTTCGGTTGGCAGCTTCCCATCGGCGGCCACCTTCCCGTCACGCAACAGTTCACGCAGCTTTTCGAGCGCGTAATTTGCATTGTCTGGCGGCGGGATGTTCTGGACCATTGTGTGAACCAATTCTTGGATTGGTTCATTTGTGGTATCATGTCTTTATTGTGTCAAGCTAAAATATGGACAAGTTTGTGCAATGCACATTGTTTGTGCGAAGCCGCTCCGCTCGCGGCTCCCACTGACTTGTCGGAAACCAAGCGCGTCAGGAATTGGTTAGAATTGCAGGTTATATTTGACGTAATACGGATGTTGCGGTGCAATAGAGACCGCAACACGCAACGAGGCTCATCATGTATCAATACGATCTGGTCGTCATCGGTAGTGGACCTGCAGGCAGAAGAGCTGCAATTCAGGCTGCCAAGCTGGAAAAGCGGGTGCTTGTTGTCGAGCAGGGACGGCGCGTCGGTGGTGTGTCGGTGCACACTGGAACGATCCCCTCCAAGACGCTTCGCGAGACGGCGCTGAATTTGACCGGCTGGCGGGAGCGTGGCTTCTACGGGCGCGCCTATCGGGTCAAACAGGAAATCAGCGCGGAAGACTTGCGCCGCCGCCTGCTGATAACGCTCGACCATGAAGTTGAGGTGCTCGAGCATCAGTTTGCCCGGAACAGGGTTCAACAGATGCGTGGACGGGCTCAGTTCGTCGATTCGCACACGCTTGAAATCGCCAAGAGTGATGGCGAGATGCTTCGCGTCACGACGGCATCGGTTCTGCTCGCCGTCGGTACCCGTCCCTACCGCCCTCCCCACATTCCCTTCGATGACGAAGCTGTCCTCGACAGCGACGAACTTTTGGAGATCAAGCGGGTCCCGCGGTCACTGATTGTCGTTGGTGCAGGCGTTATCGGGATCGAATACGCCACCATATTCAGCGCTCTCGATACGCAGGTCACGGTCGTTGAGCCCCGTGAGACAATGCTGGATTTCATCGACAAGGAAATTGTCGAAGACTTTACCTACCAGCTGCGCGACCGCAACATGAAGCTCATTTTCGGCCAAACAGTCGAATCGGTCGAGCGCGAACCGAATGGCGGAAAATGCCGCGTCACACTGAAAAGCGGTCGCAGTCTCCAGGCGGAAATGGTTCTCTTCGCAGCGGGGCGCGTTGGAGCGACGGACACGCTGAACCTGGCCGCAGCTGGGCTGGAGGCCGACAACAGGGGTCGGCTGAAGGTTGATCCCGAAACATTCCAGACTTCCGTTCCGCACATCTATGCGGCGGGTGATGTCGTCGGCTTTCCGAGTCTTGCATCCACCTCGATGGAGCAGGGTCGAATCGCGGCGCGGCACGCGGTTGGCGTACCCGCCAGCGAGCCACCACAATATTTTCCCTACGGCATTTATGCGGTGCCGGAAATTTCCACCTGCGGGCTTTCCGAAGAAGAAGTTCTTCAGCGCGGCATTCCCTATGAGACCGGCATTGCCCATTTCCGCGAAACCTCTCGCGGTCACATCATGGGCCTCGATACCGGCATGCTGAAGATGATCTTCTCACTGAAGACACGCCGCCTGCTGGGCGTTCACATCGTCGGCGAAGGCGCGACCGAACTGGTTCACATCGGACAGGCCGTTTTGAACCTCAAAGGCACCGTCGAGTACTTTGTCGAGAACACGTTCAATTACCCAACGCTTGCGGAAGCCTACAAGATCGCGGGACTGGATGCCTGGAATCGTATGGGAGAAGGGCCAAAGGAGGCGCCGGTCGCGACAGCGCAGCCGACAGATACCGCCAATACCGTGAGCCCGCAGGACATGCCCCTGAAGCCCAAGAAAAAAGCCGCCTCGTAAGGGGCGGCTTCAATTCATCCTGCAAAAAAGGCGGCCCATGGCCGCCTTTTTCGTAGCTATTAGCGCGAATAGAATTCGACGACGAGGTTCGGTTCCATGATCACTGCGTAAGGAACGTCGGACAGGGTCGGAACGCGAACGTAGGTGGCAACCATCTTGTTGTGATCAACTTCGATGTAGTCCGGAACGTCACGCTCTGCGAGCTGAACGGCTTCGAGAACCGTAACAAGCTGCTTGGACTTCTGGCGAACTTCAATAACGTCGCCGGCCTTGCAACGGTAGGAACCGATGTTGACGCGAACGCCGTTGACGGTCACGTGACCATGGTTGACGAACTGACGAGCAGCCCAGATGGTCGGAACGAACTTTGCGCGATAAACGATCGCGTCGAGGCGCGACTCGAGCAGGCCGATCAGGTTTTCACCGGTATCGCCCTTGCGACGGTTGGCTTCGTCGTAGATCGAACGGAACTGCTTCTCGCGAAGGTCACCGTAGTAACCCTTGAGCTTCTGCTTGGCGCGGAGCTGAACACCGAAGTCGGACAGCTTGCCCTTGCGGCGCTGACCGTGCTGGCCAGGACCGTATTCGCGACGGTTAACCGGGGACTTCGGACGACCCCAGATGTTTTCGCCCATACGGCGATCGATTTTGTACTTGGACGACGCGCGCTTGCTCATCGTATTTCCTTCCAACGTAAACAGACCGGTCTGTCGCCAGACCGGACCAGAGGAAACACGCCCTCCTAAGAGCAACATCTTGCGATGGCTCTGACAGGCTTCTCACAGAGCGTCCGGAGACAGCCACGGGACATGTCAATGAAACACCGGGCGTTGCCACCCCGTGTTGGCCCGGTCTTTAGGGGGCTGATGAAGAAATGTCAACCGCTTCCTCCCCTCAGCAACGCACGCGCGATACACAACTATAAATAAAGCATTCACTAAAGTGAAATCGAGGTGATTATTTTTTGATTTTCACTCTTGAAGCTTGGCGAGAGAAAAACCATGTACGTCCACAGCACCGGGCCCCTCTGACGTGTATTGCCGGATCGACCCGTGATGTCGGTGCTAGAGAGTCAACTTGATCCGGCTTCGGATAACCCGTCATGGATTTTCTCTTCATCGATCTATTGGGCAAGCCGCTCTGGATGTGGCTTACCTTCGTTGCAGTCGTCCTCGTTCTACTCGCCCTCGACCTGGGTGTTCTCCACAAGGATAGCCGCGAAATCGGCATCAAGGAAAGCTTCGCGCTTTCTGCTTTTTATATTGCGCTCGGCCTCGCCTTCGGCGGCTGGATCTGGTTCCAGAGCGGCGAGCAGGCAGGCCTTGAATATCTGACCGGATTTGTGGTCGAAAAAAGCCTGGCCATGGATAATATCTTCGTCATAGCGATGATATTTGGCTACTTCTCCATTCCTCGCGCCTATCAGCACCGAGTTCTTCTCTGGGGTATTCTCGGCGTTATCGTACTCCGCGGCGTGATGATTGCCGCCGGTGCGGCCATTGTCGAAAACTACAGCTGGGTTCTCTATCTCTTCGCAGCCTTCCTGATCATCACGGGCATCAAGATGCTTTTGACCGCCGATCAGGAATATGATGTCGCGTCGAACCCGGTCCTGAAGTTCCTGCGCAGGAAGTTGCCGGTGACCGACGGACTGCGCAACGAGAAGTTCCTCGTGCGTGAGACCGACCCTGCTACGGGCAAACTCAAGACCTTCATCACGCCGCTGTTCCTTGCGCTTGTGATGGTTGAACTGGCAGACGTTATCTTCGCGGTCGACTCGATCCCGGCAATTTTCGCGATCACGACTGACCCGTACATTGTCTACACGTCGAACATCTTCGCGATCCTCGGCCTGCGTGCTTTGTACTTCGCACTGTCTGCACTGATCCACCGGTTTGCCTACCTCAAGTATGCTTTGTCGGTCGTCCTGATCTTCATTGGCTCCAAGATCTTCCTCGCGGATATGCTGGGCCTTGCCAAGATCCCGCCGGTCGTCTCGCTTACAGTCACCATCGGCATCCTGGCCGCCGGTATCCTGGGCTCCCTGTGGGCAACACGGAACACGAAGCCGGAAATCGAAGCAAAGCACTGACATCCGGTGCGCTCAAAACTCCGAACCGCGCCCTCACCGGCGCGGTTTTTGTTTGCAGGTAGCCGATTTTTGAGCACTCATGCGCAAGTGCTTTTTTATCCTGAACATTCGAATCGGATGCCCTGCCATGACTGCCACACACCATACCGTCCTCGATCGCTTCCTGCGTTACGTCGTGATCGATACCCAATCGGACGCAACGTCCAGTTCGCAACCCTCCACGGAGAAGCAGAAGAATCTGGGACGACTGCTGGAGCGAGAACTCAGAGAACTGGGCCTAGATGACGCTCACCTTGATGAGCACGGCAATGTCTATGCAACCATCCCTGCGACGAGCAGCAAAGAGGTGCCCGTTATCTGCTTCTGCTCCCACATGGATACGGCGCCGGATTTTACGGGCACCAACGTCAAGCCCCAGATCGTGCGCAACTATCAGGGTGGAGACATCCGTTTGGTGGGTGACACTTCTCAGGTCATTCAGGTCAGCGAGCATCCGGAACTCAGGAACCAGATCGGCCATGACATCGTGACGACCGATGGCACCACGCTTCTCGGCGCTGACGACAAGGCAGGCATTGCCGAGATCATGACGGCCGCACAATATTTGCTTCAGCATCCTGAAATACCGCGCGGAGCCGTCAAGATCCTGTTTACGACCGACGAGGAAATCGGGCGCGGTGCCGACAAGGTGGATCTCAAGAAGCTTGGGGCGAAGTTTGGTTATACGCTGGACGGCTCGACAGTCGGCGAAATCGAGAATGAGACCTTCTCTGCCGACGGTGTGACAATCGAAATCACCGGCGTCGCGATGCATCCCGGCACCGCAAAGAATCGGATGGAAAATGCCATAAAGATCGCCAGCCGCATCGTTGCCAATCTGCCGCAGGATCAGACACCTGAGACCACCGAAGGACGACAGGGCTTCATTCACCCGGTTGGCATTTCCGGCGCCATGGAAAGTGCCCGTATCAGTTTCATCATTAGGGATTTCGAAGAATCTGGTCTGATCGAAAAGGAAGACCTTCTTCGCTCCATTGCAGAGGATGTTCTGAAGTCCTATCCCGGCTCCAGCTTCACATTCACGGTCAAGCAGCAATATCGAAACATGAAGGTCGTTCTCGACCAGTATCCGGATGTGGTTGAAAACCTTGTCGAGGCGACAAATCGTGTCGGTCTGACGCCGAAGCTTGCCAGCATCCGCGGCGGAACAGACGGATCACGCCTTTCGTTTATGGGCCTGCCCTGCCCTAACATTTTCACCGGCGGGCATGCCTATCACTCCCCGCTGGAATGGGTCAGTGTTCAGGACATGGAAACGTCGGTGAAAACCATCGTCGAACTGGTCAAGGTCTGGGAAGAACACGCAGCTTGACGCCACTTTTGAGAGAGACCTCAGGGGTCTCTCTCACTCCGCGGCGAAGCGATCGACCGCGGCAGGTTCATCATCGGTCGCATCCGCGGCACCGGGCGCGGTCTGAACGTCGAGATCCGGAAAGGCCACGATGCGCTTGCCCGAGAAATCTGCATGAACGACGATCAGATTCTGCTCCTCAAAATAACCGAGAAGCCGCCGCGCACGCCGCGCCGAATGCGTTCCATAGGCCTTTGCAATACGCATGTCGGATGGACAGGGCTCTCCAATCAGCGCAGCCTTGGCCATCAGCAGGAAGACCCCTTGAAGATCGTCTGACACACGAGCTGACAACTCAAGTGCCGTCTGCCAGCCAGGTGTTGCCGCTGTCTCTTCATCGACACCGGCGCGAGAGATGGCAACCCGTCTGCGAAACTCACTCATCGACATGGGCGTACCGGGCAGGCGGCGCATGCGAGCACGCACCAGAAAGTCCTGGTAGAGAGCTGAATCGGTGCGATAGGCCGCCTGTGGATCGTCAATGATCTCAGAGAGAACGGCAGCAATCCGCTCCTCACGCTGCTCCGCCGTCAATTCCGGCTGTGCGGGCTTGGCGGGTTCTGCCGGGGCAGGCATGGCCGCCTGAGGCGAACGGGATAGCTCAGCCAGAATATCCGTCGTTGGGCGCGGTGCAGGCGGCGTGCGCCGCACGATAGGACGGGTGAACTCTTCCGGATCGGGCGTGAAGATCAGGTCCTCCACATCCTGCGGCGCATCCGGCAAGGGCATCAACTTCGGGGACGAGGAGCGCGCCGACGTCTCAACGGAGCCGATGACGATTGGCAGCGGTCTGCGGGAAAGTGCGGGACCGAGGGCGACGAAGTTACCGCGTTTGAGGTCTCGGAACATTTCAGCTTGACGCCGGTCCATGCCCAGAAGGTCGGCAGCGCGTGCCATATCGATATCGAGGAAGGTACGCCCCATCAGGAAGTTCGAGGCTTCAGCTGCCACGTTCTTGGCCAGTTTGGCCAAGCGCTGAGTCGCGATAACCCCGGCCAAACCGCGCTTTCGACCGCGACACATCAGGTTCGTCATGGCGCCGAGTGACATCTTTCTGGCATCTTCCGAAACATCGCCACCGACGGACGGCGCGAACATCTGCGCCTCATCCACCACAACGAGAACCGGATACCAGTATTCGCGATCAGCATCGAAGAGGCCGTTGAGAAATGCGCCAGCTGCCCGCATCTGCTCTTCAAGATCCAAGCCTTCCAACGTCAGCACGCAGGACACCCGGTGCTGACGGATACGTGTCGCGATCCCGACAAGCTCAGCTTCGGTCCGTTCGCCATCAACGACGATGTGGCCGTATTTATCGGCGAGAGTGACGAAATCACCTTCTGGATCGATGATGACCTGCTGGACCCATGGAGCTGACTGTTCCAGGAGACGCCGCAACAAATGCGACTTACCGGAACCGGAATTGCCCTGAACAAGCAAACGAGTTGCCAGAAGCTCCTCGATATCGAGCTTGGCCGGCTGTCCGCCGGACAGAGTTCCCATATCGATGCCTACCTGCACGCTACTCACCTCAATCAACTGCTGAAGACTGCGCCGGACTCAAGGCACATCGAAATACCCTTACCAGACAATTCGACTCGCATCCCGCTCAAAGCCCGGAGATCAACAGAGAATTCTCTTTAACAAAACCTAGGTAGCAGCTCGCCGCATGCCAGCCGCCAGAAAACCGGCGCCGATCAACAGAGTTCCGCCAGTCCGGTTGACTGCCCGCTGAACGCGAGGGCTGCGGATCGTGTTTCTGGCGGTTGAGGCCAGCAGCCCATAAAGTCCGGCATTCAGCGTTGCCAAAACCAGGAACGTGACTTCAAAGATTACCATCTGCGCCAGAAACGGCTGATTCACGTCGAGAAATTGCGGGAGGAAGGCCACGAAAAAGATGATACTTTTGGGGTTCAGGGCAGTGACCGTATAGGTGTGCAGAAAGATGCGCATGGGTCTAAGACCTGCTTCTGCCTCGGCATTATCGATTTCGGCTGTCTGCACCGGCGCACGCCAGAGCTTGATTCCCAGAAAGATAAGGTAAGCGGCACCAACCCATTTCAAGACGGAAAAAAGGCTTGCATAGGTTGTCAGAAGCGCACCAAGGCCCAGCAAAGATGCTGTCATGGCTGTGAAATCGCCTAGGGCCACGCCTGCAACTGTCGCTCCAGCAACCTTACGGCCATGGGTCAGCGAGTACGAAATCACCAGCAAGATTGTCGGGCCGGGAATGGCCAGAACCACCGCAGCGGTTGCGACGAAAGCCAGCCAGTTTTCCAAAGACATGACACCACCTCCAACTGCAGGAATCAGGCTGCAGGAGACCAGTATCCATGTCCAGAGCAATGAGGGATACGACTAAAAATGGGGAGCAGATTTTCGCTTCCTCTACATCGCTCCAACCGGCTATCATGCCAAATATTGTCAGCATACTATTGGAGTATCGAGGTGGCCAGAACTGATCGACTTCTCGATCTTGTCCAAATGCTGAGACGTCATCGCCTGCCCGTCAGCGGTGAAGCGCTCGCACTGGAACTCGACGTTTCCCTGCGGACGCTTTATCGAGACATTGCGACATTGCGTGCGCAAGGCGCCGATATCCAGGGTGAACCGGGTATTGGCTATGTGCTGAAGCCAGGGTTTCTGCTGCCACCTCTCATGTTCTCCGAAGACGAGTTGGAGGCGCTTGTGCTCGGCATGCGCTGGGTAGCGCGGCGCACGGGAGGAAGCCTGAGTACCGCCGCAGACAATGCCCTTGCTCGCATCTCCGCAGTTTTGCCGAAAGATCTGAAGGATCAGCTGGATAGCACGCTTCTGCTTGTAGGACCCACGGTCGTGACGGATGATCGCGCCGAAGATATCACGCTCATTCGAACAGCTATTCGCAGGGAGCGCAAGCTGTTGTTATCCTATCAGGATGCGTCAGGCGAGCCGAGCGACCGGAAGATCTGGCCCTTTGCACTTGGCTTTTTCGATCAGGTCCGTGTCATTGCCGCGTGGTGCGAGCTGCGGAATGACTTTCGCCATTTTCGAACCGACCGGATCATTCGCATTACTGCCATGGAAGAACGCTATCCGAAGCGAAAGAATGCGCTTTTGAGGACATGGCGTGACATGCAAACCATCGGCGAAGCGATCTGACTACTGACAAAATCTGTCAGTGAGCGCTGGTAGGTCTCCTTCATCAGAAACGAAGGAGATCCCATCATGCGGCCTGCAAGTTTCGTCCTGCTTCACGTTCGTGATGTCGACGCCAGCAGCAGATTCTACGAAGCGCTGCTCGATCGGCCACCGGTTGAAAAGTCGCCAACCTTTGCCATGTTCGTTTATGCTGGCGGCTTCAAGATCGGCCTCTGGAAAGCGGCAAATGTCGCTCCTGCCACATCCGGTCAAGCCGGCAGTTCAGAGATCGTTCTGATGTGCGACACAGACCAAGAGGTCGATGATATTTGTGCCGCATGGCAGGCAAAGGATGTTTCCATTCTTCAACGCCCGGAAGGCATGGATTTCGGCCGGACCTTTACCGCAGAAGACCCGGATGGCCATCGTATCCGTGTGTATTGCCGCGCAGACGAACCGGTATGAGTTTTTGTCTCGCCCGCATCGAGCGGGCGAGATCTTCCTTGATTGTTGCCATCAAAAACGGATATCCCACAACGAGAACTTTCTCGGGCGCAGATGATCTTCGTCGACCGAAGCACCGATATCCTTGAGCATGCGATCAGAAAGCTGGGCAAGATCATTTGTTTTCTGCCTTTGGGTTACCACAGCTTTCAGCAGGGCCAACAAGACAGCCCACAGCCCGAATTGATAGAACAGTTTGCTTACTGCCAAACCCACAGGCTCAGCAACCTCAGAGTGCAATTTGCGCATAGCGTTTTATTCTGGTGTCTCTCAACAGCCAGATCCTACAATGATGAAAGGACGCCGGATCGCATCAGCCAGCAACGAATACGCGCTGACTCACTGCTTGAGCGTCGGATGTTTGGGTGAAAGCCAAAAGGCAGACTTAAAAGCTTTAGTGAATAAAGCCAGCCATATAGCCTGGACGTCGCATCGGAATCGTATGCGCGGTCGGGGCTTTTCCACCAGAAAGGCGTACAAGCACGGACATAGTCGTCATTATCGCCTCCTGTTTGAGTTGCGGACGCCCAAACACTCTCACAGCCCGGATCGGACGGCAAGAACTACATCTCAAAATTGAATGCGAGATCGCGTCTCTGTTGCGAATGCGCAACGCTTAAACGTCACAGCACGCTGAGACCAAAGCCTTGCATAAGCCGCTGCGTGGCAAAGCCGGGGTTTCCGGATGTGAAATAGGCAAAGTCAAAGCCGGACGGGTGTTCGTGATGTGGAGACACAGGAACGAGTCGCCTTGCTTGCCGGGCAATCGCCTCCGCTGGATCCAGCCAATCAACCGGCCAAGGAGCAAGTCTGCGAAAGACATTGGCCATGAAGGGGTAGTGTGTGCAGGCCAGCACGACAATATCCGTCTTGGCACCATCCTTCTCGATAAAGCATGGAGCGATCTCTGCCCTGACATCATCGTCGGAGACCGGTTCGCCGCGAATGTAGGCTTCCGAAAGCCGCGCCAGATTTTCGGAACCGACCAGCCGAACGTGACACTGGCTGGCGAAAGATTGGATCAGGTCACGAGTATAAGCTCGCCGGACGGTTCCCGGTGTTGCCAGAACCGTCACCAGGCCGGAGCGCGTGCGCTCTGCTGCGGGCTTGATGGCGGGCACGGTTCCAACAAATGTCATTTGGGGGAAGGCAGTTCGCAGATTGGCGCCTGCCAGCGTAAAGGCTGTGTTGCACGCAATGATGCAGATTTCCGGCTCATACTGAGACAATAATTTTGCGAAGAGGCTGAGAATACGCTCCTTGAGAGCACCCTCTTCCCAGCCGCCATAGGGAAATCCGGCGTCATCTGCGACGTAAATGAAACCACGCTCTGGCATCAAGACCCGCGCTTCGCGCAAAACCGTCAAACCGCCGATGCCTGAATCAAAAACCAGGACTGGCTTGAGGTCAGCCGTCTGCTCCATCATCCGCCTTCCCCTCTCCGGTATCGACCGGTTTTTTCCCTTTCGGCCAACGGCGCTGGAACTGATCAAGCGATGTGATCACGCCACGAAGGACGCTGATTTCCGGCTCTGTAAAGCCGGGGCGCGACAGGACAGCGCGAAGGTTGTCGATCATCTTTGGCACTTTTGTGGGCGGATGAAAGTAATTGCGCGCATCCAGTGCTTCTTCGATCTGGTTGAAGAAGCCAAACAGCTGCTGCTTGGTCGCAGGCTTCTGATCAACCACCTGAAATGGCGTGGCGGCGATATCCTCCATCCCGCTTTTCATCCACTCATAGGACATCAGAAGAACGGCCTGGGCGATGTTAAGGGAAGCGAAGGCCGGGTTGACCGGAAACGTAACGATCTCGTCGGCCAGCGCCACCTCTTCATTGGTCAGGCCCCAGCGCTCGCGACCAAACAGGATGCCGGTCTTTTCCGCCGCATTGAACCGCTCCCGCAACATGCTGGCCGCAGTGACCGGCGAACGGACATGCTTGAATCCGTCCCGCTGGCGAGCGGTCGTCGCAAACACAAAGTTGAGGTCGGATACCGCCTCATCCAGCGTCTCGTAAACCTTCGTACCTTCGATGACATGGTCAGCCTTGGCAGCGGCGGCTTGCGCCTTCTCGCTTGGCCATCCGTCGCGAGGATTAACGAGGCGAAGCTCAGCCAGGCCAAAATTCGCCATGGCACGCGCGACCATGCCGATGTTTTCGCCCAATTGAGGCTCAACGAGGATGATAGCCGGGCCTTCTGCCAGAAGTTCGCGCTCGCTGTTTGTGCCTGCCATGGTAACCTTGCCGTGTTGATTTTCAGGCGTTCACTGGCACAAGAACGCCGGAAAATCAAAGGCAACGATTCAAACAAACGCGATTCGATTAGTTGGCCGCCATTTCCTTTAACTGCTGGCGAAGCGACATCGTGGTCTTTCCGTCCTTCTCGACGTGGCGAATGTCATCAACGAAATACCATTGCGTGGGGACGGCATATCCCTCTTGCACGAGATCGAAATCGACGCGGCGAACGGATTTATCGCCGAAGCAGCCCATGGCGGAAAACTCCACGCGGACGGTGACTTTCTTGCCCTTCTGCTGGCCTTGCTTGTAGGTCACATTCTTCAGCTGGCAATTGTCCTGACCGCCGATCACCGGATCGTAATCCAGCAGCATTTCGCCGTCTTTTTCCTTGGTCTTCAGCATGGCCGCGACCATGTCGCGCGTGAAAGCAAGACTGTAGAGGGCCATGAGCGAATTGGGATCGAAGTATTCCCCCTTCCCTTTGACAGCGACTTCCATCACCGCCTTGACCGGATCGAGCGGCTCGTTGGCTGAGGCTGCGGCCGCGAATCCGAGAAGCGATGCGGCGACATAAGCAAATCGAAGATAATACATGCAAACTACCCCTGAACTGGCGCCACAGACACCCTTCAGGAACCAAGGCCGATCACATCCAGCGCATGCTTGCTTTAACCGGCCTCGCCATGAGCGGCAGATCACTGACCCTTGGCGATAGCCTGCATCTCTGCAAGGAGTGAGTCCTTCTCGCCATCGCCAATCCGATGGATGTCGTCGATCACCGTTTTGCCGTTTTCCGTAATGATGTCAAAGCTGACTTCGCTTATTCCGTCCTTGATCTGGGCATCATCAATACAGGTCCACATCTTGAAGGAAACCTTGACCTCCGTCACGCCGTTTTGTGGTGCGGCCGGCGTGATCTTGATGTCCTGCAGCGGGCAGCCATCTTGTGAATTCGTGATGACATCATAGCCAAAGGGATCTCCCGGCTGATTGTTTTCCGTATCATAGGCCGGATGCTTGGATGCCTCTTTGTAAGCGTCCTGGAAGCGCTTGCTGTAGAGCTTCGAGAGCGGATCCTTGTCGAAGATGTACTTCCACTCCTGATCAACGCTCTCCCAGTTGAACTTGGTCATGTCCATCACCTGCTTCACGGGATCCGTGACATCCGCCGCAAAGACGTTGGTTGCCAAACCGGTGGCGAGCAGGACGATCGGAAGCATGCGCATGAGTAGAGAATCCTAAAAGCAGAAAGATGGCGCACCGTAGCCCTCTTCCACCTTTTGGCAATGGCAAATCGTTTGCCAGCGCTTTGCACTGCGACGCGTCAATGCTATAGCGCACCAGACCCGTTCACCACAGTTGGGAACTTCCGTCTCCCGCAGACAAAGAGGCAGGTATATGAAGAAGATCAAGGTCGCAAATCCAGTCGCTGATCTCGACGGCGATGAAATGACGCGCATCATTTGGCAGCTTATCAAAGACAAGCTGATCCACCCCTATCTCGACCTCGACATCGACTATTACGACCTCTCTGTTGAAAACCGCGATGCGACGAACGACCAGGTTACTGTTGATGCGGCAAATGCCATCAAGAAGTATGGCGTTGGCATCAAGTGCGCCACGATCACCCCTGACGAAGCACGCGTAAAGGAATTCAACCTTAAGGAAATGTGGAAGAGCCCGAACGGCACGATCCGCAACATCCTCGGCGGCGTTATTTTCCGCGAACCGATCATCTGCAAGAACGTTCCGCGCCTCGTTCCGGGCTGGACACAGCCGATCGTCGTTGGTCGTCATGCCTTCGGTGACCAGTACCGCGCCACAGACTTCAAGTTCCCGGGCAAGGGCAAGTTGACAATCAAGTTCGTCGGTGAAGACGGCACGGTCATCGAGAAGGAAGTGTTCAACGCTCCTGGCGCCGGCGTTGCCATGGCCATGTACAACCTGGATGAGTCGATCCGCGAGTTTGCGCGCGCCTCCATGATGTACGGCCTGATGCGCAAGTGGCCTGTTTACCTGTCCACCAAGAACACGATCCTCAAGGCCTATGACGGTCGTTTCAAGGACATCTTCGAAGAAGTCTACGAAGCTGAATTCAAGGATCAGTTCAAGGATGCCGGCATCACCTACGAGCACCGCCTGATCGACGACATGGTTGCCTCCGCGCTGAAGTGGTCCGGTGGCTACGTCTGGGCGTGCAAGAACTACGATGGCGATGTGCAGTCGGACACGGTTGCCCAGGGCTTCGGTTCGCTCGGTCTTATGACGTCCGTTCTCCTGACGCCGGATGGCAAGACGGTTGAAGCAGAAGCCGCACACGGTACGGTTACGCGTCACTATCGCCAGCATCAGAAGGGCCAGGAAACCTCCACGAACTCGATCGCTTCGATCTTCGCCTGGACCCGTGGTCTCGCACACCGCGCAAAGCTGGACGACAACGCCGAACTGGCTCGCTTCGCCTCCACGCTGGAAAGCGTTTGCGTCGCAACTGTCGAAGACGGCTTCATGACCAAGGACCTGGCGCTCCTCATCGGTCCGGATCAGCCTTGGCTCTCGACCACTGCCTTCCTCGACAAGATTGACGAGAACCTGCAGAAGGCCATGGGCGCATAAGTCGCCTACCTTTTCGAAACTCGACGGCGCGGCTTTGACCGCGCCGTTTTTGTTTCTGTGGCTTGCAATCCCTGCACAATGATTTAGCCTGGAACAAAACAGAAACACTCAGAGGAGGATCATTGTGGCGTCGCTTACACTGTATACCAATCCCATGTCGCGCGGACGCATTGCGCGCTGGATGCTGGAGGAAATCGGCACGTCGTACGACGTGGTTGTCATGAATTATGGGCCGGAGATGAAGGCGGATGCGTATCGCGCAATCAACCCAATGGGCAAAGTTCCGGCGTTGAAGCATGGGGATGCGGTGGTTACGGAATGTGCCGCAATATGTGCCTATCTCGCCGATGCCTTTCCCGAAGCGAGGCTTGCGCCGCCCACTGACCAGCGAGCCGACTATTATCGCTGGCTGTTCTTTGCAGCCGGGCCGCTGGAAGCAGCAATCACCAACCAGAGCCTTGGATTTGTCGTCCCAAGCGAGCGACAGGGCTCTGTTGGCTACGGTTCCTATGATGCGGTTCTCAACGCCTTGGAGGCGCATCTTGCACAACGCGAATACATTGCAGGCTCGAGTTTCTCAGCGGCCGATGTTTATGTCGGTTCTCACCTCATGTGGGGGCTTCAGTTTGGCACGATTGAAAAGCGAGGCGTCTTCGAGAGTTACGTCGACCGCCTTGCCCCAAGAGCCGCACATGTTCGGGCGACCGAACTCGATGATGCACTGATCTCCCGATAGAAGGGCCAGTCATCATTCGCCCTGCGGCGCCGGCTAGGTGCACTGCTTCCAGTTGGCGATCCGGGGATCTCATGATAATGACGCGCGCATGACAAAAAGCACTCATTCTCCTGTTCATGTGGTTGGCGGCGGGCTGGCCGGATCTGAAGCTTCGTGGCAACTGGCGCAGGCTGGTGTGCCCGTCATCCTGCATGAAATGCGCGGTGTGCGTGGAACCGACGCTCACAAGGGCGATGGACTGGCAGAACTTGTCTGCTCCAACTCATTCCGTTCGGACGACGCAACCGCCAATGCGGTAGGGGTTATTCATGCCGAAATGCGTCTGGCGGGCAGCCTCATCATGGCCTGCGCCGACAAGCATCAGGTTCCCGCCGGTGGCGCCCTGGCCGTGGATCGCGACGGATTTTCTGACGCCGTAACAAAGGCAATTGAGGAACATCCACTGATCACGGTGGTGCGTGAAGAGGTTGCAGGTCTGCCGCCTGCGGACTGGGGCCTCACGATCTTCGCGACCGGACCACTCACGTCGGCGTCGCTTGCCTCCGCAATCCAGGCTGAAACCGGCAAGGATTCGCTGGCCTTCTTTGATGCGATCGCCCCGATCGTTCATCGTGATTCCATCGATATGGATATCTGCTGGTATCAGTCCCGCTACGACAAGGTGGGGCCCGGCGGCAATGGCAAGGACTACATCAACTGCCCCTTGGACAAAGAGCAGTATGATGCGTTTGTGGACGCCTTGATTGCGGGCGATACGGTCGGCTTCAAGGAATGGGAAGGCACCCCCTATTTCGACGGCTGCCTGCCCATTGAGGTGATGGCAGAGCGAGGCCGCGAGACACTGCGTCACGGCCCGATGAAGCCCATGGGTCTGACCAATGCACATAATCCAACAGTGAAGGCCTACGCCGTCGTACAGCTTCGGCAGGACAATGCACTGGGCACGCTCTACAACATGGTCGGCTTCCAGACGAAGCTGAAATATGGTGCTCAGGCCGAGATCTTCCGCATGATTCCCGGCCTCCAGAACGCGGAGTTCGCCCGCCTTGGCGGCTTGCACCGAAACACATATATCCACTCGCCAACATTGCTGGATTATACGTTGAGGCTGAAGAGCAGGCCGACACTGCGGTTTGCGGGCCAGATAACAGGCTGCGAAGGCTATGTTGAGAGTGCGGCAATTGGTTTGCTTGCCGGCCGCTTCGCAGCAGCGGAGCGCACAGGTCACGAGATCTCGACGCCGCCTGCTACGACGGCTCTGGGCTCGTTGTTGAACCACATCACCGGAGGTCACCTCGTCTCCGAGGATGAGCCCGGCAAGCGCTCTTTCCAGCCGATGAACATCAATTTCGGTCTGTTTCCCGAGCTCGAGCCCGGATCGATTGTCAAACCGGAAGGCGTGAAGCGCTTCAGGGGCAAAGACAAGACGATCATGAAACGACAGTTGATGGCGCGGCGTGCGCTTCAGGACTGCGCGCACTGGCTCGGCGTCAATCTCCCGGCGTCAGATCGTGCTAGAGTCGAGGTTTCCGTCGAAGCTTGAACCAGCTTTTGGGGTCGCGAGCATGTTACCGAGCAACCAGAGCGACACTTCGGCTGCGTCTTCCGTGGTTGCAAAAGTGAATGTCCCGTTCTGGCTGGGGGCATCGAGAAATTCGATCTCGAAGCCCCTGCCCGTGGCAAGCGGCGTGACGCGTGCGCTACCTGGTTCAATGAGGTGACATGAAAAATGCCGACGGTGGTTGCGCATGATACCGGCCTTGTTCTCATGCGTGCGGACAAAGATGGCGTTACCGTCCACAGTCTGATGCAAGCTGCGAATGGCCTCGTTGGGAAAGGCCCGACCAAATTCCAGGATAGCAAGCCCGGTGTCGTGCAGGCTGTCTTCGTCGTCCTTGGCCATTCGGGTGACGTAATAGGCGACGGCGACCAGAGCCAGGCAGACGAGACTCCAAATGATCAAACTCAGACTCATGCCGGTATCGCTCTCATAATTGAATCAGATCTGCTTGCTGCAGCTAATGCTTCCGGAAAATAAATCCCTTGGCTTGCGCGAGTGTGGATCAAACTGCTTCGCAGCCTTCGATCAAATACGATTGCGGATAAGGCCTCTGAGCATCCGGATCTGGCGCAGCCATTGAGGCGAAGGGGAGAAATCGGTCAAGACGCTTCCTGCTTTCCGGTCGGCCTGAGCCAGAATCGACGGCACAATGCTAACGGGAAGGAAGGCGGGCATCAGGTTTTTCGGAATAGCACCAGCCGAACGCGCCTTGTCCAAATGCTCATGTCCAAGAGCAACGAAGGCGCGAATCGCATTGTCAAGTTTTCCCCCGCCTTCGGCCTGCAGAAGCATATCCCTATCCAGCCCGGTCGCGCGAAGGATATCTTGCGGAAGATAAACCTGCCCCCGACGCCGATGAATAGGCATCAGCAACAGGATGCCGGAAATGGCCTGGGCGACACCGGCATGGCCCGCGATCTCGCTGATGCCGGTTGCGGCCTCGCGGTCGAGGATCATCGCCGCGAGTTGCAACAATGCCGAGGCGGTTTCACCAGCATAGCCCTCAAGGGAGGACCGATCCGGCATCGGATCGTCATAGAGGTCGAAGATGCGCGCATCGAGCATATTCAGCAGAGGCTGGCGCGGAAGGTCGAACACCTCGATTGCCTTCAGCAGCCCTGAGGCCACAGGATTGGCAGCCGCATCTCCCTTCGCATCCCCTTCAAGGAGATCACGCCACCATTGCAGTCGAATTTCGCCCGCCAGCGGCTGCTTTGTAAGCTCGCGGATACGCGCGGTTTCCGCATTGAAGGCATAGAGGGCGGCGAGAAAACCGCGCTTCTCTGTGGGCGACAGAAGACAAGCCAGATATCGATCCCGATCGGTATCGCGCAAACTGGTGAGGCAGATTTCCAGCGGATCGCTCATCGTCTCGCGCACCGTGCGTTAAAGGCAGTAATCAGATTGCAATCAGGGCTGCAGCGACCGGACGCGATTCGCTGAGCATGATGTTATACGTGCGAACCGCCGCGCCAGTTCCCATGGGATCAGACGAAATTCCCCTGGCTCGCAAGGCAGCCTTCAACGGCGCCGGGATCGGACGGATGTCGCTACCGGTGCCGATGAGCAAAAATTCAAAATCGGCCGCCTCTGCCAGAGCACGATCAAACACAGAGACATCCAGCGGCGCTCCTTCTGTCATCTCCCAACCATAGATGCCCGAGGGAAGACAGAGAAGCGATCCGCGATGAGACATGTCCGCAAAGCGGAATCCACCGTTGCCATAGGCATCGATGGGTGCTCGACCAGGAAAATGTGCATCACGGATTTCGACGTTTCTTGCCACTTTTAAACGCTCGGCTTTCCGCTGGCTACGCTATCGGGCTTCTTCCCCTTTTCGTCGCCTGCCTCCTTGTTGAAGGCATCGGGCCGCAGACGGAAGGCAATCAGGATCGGTGCAGCGATATAGATGGACGAGAATGTACCGATTGCCACGCCGAAGAGCATTGCGAAGGTGAAGGAGCGAATGACCTCGCCGCCAAACAGATACAATGCGGAAAGTGCAATCATCGTTGTCAGGCCGGTCAAGACCGTGCGGGACAGCGTCTGGTTGATGGAAATGTCGATGAGTTCGGTCAACGGCATCTTCTTATAGCGACGAAGGTTTTCCCGCATCCGGTCATAGACCACCACAGTATCGTTCAACGAGTAACCGACAATGGTCAGGATCGCCGCGATACTGGTGAGATTGAACTCGATGCCCGTCAGAACGAAGAGGCCAATCGTCAGGATCACATCGTGCATCGTCGCAACGATCGCACCTACCGCAAACTGCCACTCGAAGCGGAACCAGATGTAGACCAGAATGAAAAGCAACGCGATTCCAACACCCAGCGTCGCGCTGTAGGATAGTTCACCCGATACAGCCGGACCGACGACTTCCACGCGACGGAATTCGTAATCAGTGCCAAGCTCGTTGCGAATGCGTTCGAGCGCAGATTGCTCAGCATTCTCACCACCCTCTTGCGCCTGTACACGCACCAGAACGTCCTGCGTACCGCCAAAGCCCTGCGCCTGGACCTCTCCGAGGTTCAACTGATCAAGCCGGGCGCGAATATCGCCGATGTCGGCATCGCCCTGCTTTGCCTTGAGTTCGATGATCGAACCGCCCTTGAAGTCGATGCCGAGGTTCATGCCAACCGTCGCAAATGCAAGAAGCGATGCGATGGACAGGGCAGCCGCAATGCCGAAGTTGTATTTGCGGATCGACATGAATGGCAGGCCACGCCCGTCGAAAATGCCAGTCCGTATCCCCTTCGGCAGCGCCTTCGGCTTCGACCGGCGGATCCAGAGAGAGAACATCCAGCTCGTGAAGGTGAAGGCTGTGAAGACCGTGGTGATGATACCGATGGCCAGCGTGACGGCAAATCCGCGGACCGGACCAGAGCCGAGATAGAAGAGCACCACCGCAGCGATCAGAGTTGTGAGGTTGGCATCGATGATCGTCGCGAATGCGCGCTGGAAGCCACTATCGATGGCAGGAATTATTGCTCGCCCGCTTTTCACTTCCTCACGAATGCGCTCGTAGATGAGAACGTTCGAATCGACCGCCATGCCCATGGTCAGGACGATACCGGCAATACCAGGGAGCGTCAGCGTTGAGCCGATCATACTCAGAACCGCAAGGATCATCACGATGTTGACCGCGAGCGCGACGTTGGCCAGAAAGCCGAAAAAGCCATAGAATGCAAACATGAAGAAGGCGACGGATGCGGCGCCGATGATGCTGGCGATGACGCCCGCACGGATGGAGTCTGCACCGAGACCCGGACCAACCGTGCGCTCTTCAACCACAGTCAGCGTCGCAGGCAAGGCGCCAGCGCGCAGAAGAACGGCCAAATCGTTTGCACCCTGAACCGTGAAGTTACCGGAGATCTGGCCTGATCCGCCGACAATTGGCTCACGAATGACGGGAGCAGAGATAACCTGATCGTCGAGAACAATCGCAAAGGGACGACCGACATTCTGCTGTGTTGCCTGCGCAAAACGCTGCGCACCGCGCGAGTCGAAGCGGAATGTAACGACAGGCTCATTGTTCTGCTGGTTGAAGCTCGCCTGCGCATCGACAAGGTTCTCACCAGACACAAGTGCACGGCGCTCAACCAGATAGGGAACTGCCGGATCATCCGTGGAATACATGATCTGCGAGGCGGCCGGAGGGCGGCCATTCAGCGCCTCCTGGACCGGCATGGACGTGTCAACCATGTGGAAGGAAAGCTTGGCGGTCTGGTTCAGCAGCGCCTTCAGGCGCTGAGGATCCTGCAGGCCCGGCACCTGCACAATGATGCGATCGGTTCCCTGACGCTGAATGAGCGGCTCTGTCGTACCCAACTCGTCAACGCGGCGGCGAACGACCTCAATCGACTGCGTCAGGGCAGACGACATGCGGTACTCGATGCCAGCGTCTGTGAGGTTCAGTCGAAGCTGTCCGTTACCTTCATCCTGAAGCGTCACTTCGGTGATCGTACCACCAAAACTTCCAGCGGACACCGGGTTGGTCAGTGGCTGTAGCGCCGTCTTGGCAGCATCCAACTGCGCGACATCCGTCAAGCGCACCTGGATCTGCTGGCCGGTCCCACTCAGGCCCGCGTAGCGAATGTTGCCTTCGCGAAGCACGTTTCTGACATCGCCGACGATCGTCTCGAGACGCTCTTTGAGGATATCCGCACGCTCGATCTTGAGCATGATGTGCGACCCGCCCTGCAGGTCGAGGCCGAGTGTGACCTTCTTGGTCGGAAACCAGTGCGGTAGTTTCGCCAACTGCTCGTTACTGAAAAGGTTCGGAACCGCGATCAGCGCGCTGACAGCGATGACGAACCAAATAAAAAGCGTTTTCCAGCGGGAGAAGTAAAGCATGGAACTCTCGACACTCTGATTTCATACGAACGGGCGCGCCATGAGGCGCGCCTCGTTCCGGATAGGATAGAATTAGGCGGCTTCAGTCTTGACCGGCTCGCCCTTGACGCGGACTTCAGCGACGTAGGAACGCATCACGCGCACACGCACACCTTCCGCGATTTCCACTTCGAGTTCGTTGTCATCAACAACCTTGGTGACTTTGCCGGAGATCCCGCCACCCATGACAACCTGATCGCCGCGACGAATGTTCGAAAGCGTTTCCTGCCGCTTCTTCATCTGCGCGCGCTGCGGGCGGATCAGGAAGAAATACCAGACCACCATCAGGGGTGCGAAAAGGAAAAGCATTTCGAGGCCGGAACCGAAGGCGGATCCAGCGGGCGCAGCGCCCTGGGCTTGGGCGAATGCTTCAGTAATGAACATCTATGACTCCCAGAAATTCGGAACGAGGCACCCCGTTTCGAGCGGCCGGACTATAGTTACCCTTGGCACAAAAGCAACAGATCGACCGACACGCAGAGTACCGAATTCAGGGCTAATACCCTTTCGGCCTGCAAAACGCCATGCTAACCCGCTGCAAAACATGCTCTGTAAGACCAGAAAACGCGCCTGGAGGATCAAATGTCCGTGGATAATGCTGCTGCTCTGCTCGCGGAAATCACGCGACTGGCAAACGCGCTGGAAAGACTTGCGGGACCTCCTCCGGCTATCAATGACTGGTCGGCTGCGGATTGCTTCGTCTGGCAGCCTGTCAATCAGCGGCTTCATCCGGTGCGCAAGCCGAACCGGGTTTCCCTCAAGCTCATACGCGGCGTTGATCACGTCCGGGATATTCTTCACGAAAACACACAACGCTTCGCGGAGGGCTTCCCGGCGAACAATGTCCTTCTCTGGGGCGCACGTGGCATGGGCAAATCGTCGCTGGTAAAATCCGTGCATGCCGACATCAATGCAAGCATCGACCCGGATTTGAAGCTGATCGAAGTTCATCGCGAGGATATCGCCTCACTGCCTGCTCTCCTCGATCTTCTGAAAGAAAGCGGAAAACGTGTGATCGTTTTCTGCGACGACCTGTCCTTCGACCACGATGATACCGCCTACAAGTCGCTGAAGGCAGCACTTGACGGGGGAATTGAAGGACGTCCCGACAATGTTCTGTTCTATGCGACATCGAACCGACGCCACCTCCTGCCACGCCACATGATGGAGAACGAGCAGTCGACGGCGATCAATCCATCCGAAGCAGTCGAAGAAAAAGTCTCACTGTCGGATCGGTTCGGTCTCTGGCTTGGCTTCCACAAGTGCAACCAGACCGACTATCTCGCGATGATCGATGCCTATGCCGAGCATTTCGAACTGGGCATCACGCAGGATGTTCTTCACGCCGAAGCGCTGGAATGGGCAACGACACGAGGTGGGCGCTCCGGTCGCGTCGCCTGGCAATATATTCAGGACCTCGCCGGGCGACTGCGCAAGCCTCTCGACCGCGCCTGAACGCAGAAAACCCGGCCTGTCCCTCAGGACGGCCGGGCTTCCAAGCTCTCGAAACGCACTACTCTATTCGAGATAAGTCGAAGGGTTCACGGGGCTTGCGTCCTTCCGGACTTCGAAGTGGACTTGCGGGCGCTTCGCATCACCACTCATGCCGGACGTTGCAATCGTCTGGCCGCGCTGGATTTTCTGGCCACGAGACACCGAGATGTTCGACGCGTGACCGTAGACCGTCACCTTGCCATCGTCATGGCGGATCAGGACTGTATTACCAAGCTGCTTGAGACCGTTACCTGCGTAGATAACGACGCCATTTTCCGCAGCCTTGATCGGCGTGCCTTCCGGAACCGAGATATCGATACCGTCATTGCGGCTACCGTTAACGTTCTGGCCGAATGAAGCGATCACCGCACCAGTGACCGGCCAACGATATTTTCCGATACCGGTGGAGCTTGGCGCAGGCGTCGTATTGTCCATCTTGTTCTGAACATCGCTCAGGCTGGCGGTCTGTGCAGCCGCGGGCTTTTCCTGTGCCTTTGGCTGGGCAGCTTCGGCCTTTGCAGCAGCAGCTTCCGCCTTGTCAGCAACAGCCGCCATGGGCTTGTCGGCTGGCTTACTCGGGATGGAGGCAGTCTTGACCGCATCTCCGGAACCACCAACCTTAAGCGTCTGGCCAACTTTGAGATTGCCATCCGTAATGCCGTTCATGGCCTTCAACTGGTCGATCGGCGTATTGGTGGCGCGTGCGATCTTCGCGAGGCTGTCTCCTGCTTTTACGGTGTAGGAGCCGGCGCCTGGCTGACCACCCGATGCGGGCGGCGTCAACTTGCCTGCCTCGGCCTGAGCCTTGTCACGCAGCGGCGGGGCACCAGGCACCACAGCAACCTTCTGGCTCTGATCGGCAGGACCTGGCTGCGGGCTGTTCTTTGGCAGATCAATAGCGCCAGCCGCCATCTTTGCCGGGTTGCTACGATTGGCGTAGGTAGGGATTACGACGATCTGACCAGGGACCAGGCGGCCATTGTTGGCCTTCAGGATTTCCTGCTCCGGAACACCGTAACGCTTGGAAAGCGTCGCCGCAGTTTCACCCGGACGAAGTGTGACCTTCGGAGCGTTGCCGACAGACCAGCCATTCGCTGCTGGCGTGGAGCCAGTTGTCACAGCATCGCTCATCACAGCCGGAGCCTGCGCCTTCATTGCAGGAGCAGACGAAACCCGCGGCGGCATTGGCTGCGCCATGGCTTCCTGACGGGTCTGCATGTCACGAGCGGGCGGCAGAGGCTGTGCCGTCGGCGGGGCAAGTTGCGCACGCTGGATTGGCGCCGAAGAAACAGCGCGGACCGGAGATGCGCTCGCGACCGGATACGCCCCAGAGTTTTGATAGCCCTGATTGGCAACGGGCGCCCGCGCCGGCGCGACAGCAGCGGACTGATATCGGCCACCTGTACCAACATCCTCAGCAGGAATTGGAGGAGCACCATAGGCACCGCCGCCCTGACGCTGCGGGATAGATGCCGTTGTCAGGTTATCCTTATCAAAGATACCCGTAAAGCGAGACGCGTCGGAACTGCATCCCGTTGCTGCACTCGCCAGAAAGGCCGCTACGGCAACGCGTACGGCTGACTTTCTCATGTTCGACGAACTCTTCAAACGCATGACCCGACCTACACAACGACAGTACTAAATGTAGGTATCATTAAAGCGCGTTAGTCTTACTGACCGGTTAAGGCGCGTCCGAACGATTCACTTTTTTCGCAATTTGCTAACCATGAATAAGCAATCGTTTCGCAGGGCCTACCTGACGCGGAAATTTTATTAGCTGAAGCTTACAGATATGACGCGATATGCGGGACCAGCGGGAGATAGCTGACTGGAAAAAGGTCTTCACGTTCAAAACGGCTGCCGGTTTTCGTCAGGCGCACCATCATGCAGTTCTCTTCATCAATGACCATAGGGGCAATCATTGATCCCCCATGAACCAACTGATCGGCATAAAAACGGGGTACAGCGCTAAAGGCGGCGGTTGCGATAATTCGATCGAAGGTACCTTCACCCTGCATCCCATTCATGCCATCCGCCTGCCGCACGATAGCGTTGCGCAGACCCAGCGAATCGACCCGCTCCTGGGCGCCGGAGATCAAGGTTCGGAAGCGATCCACAGAGAACACACGCTCGGCTATGCGCGCCATGACCGCCGTCAGATAGCCACTGCCTGTGCCAATCTCCAGGACACGATGACCCGGCTTCAACTGCAGTTTGGACAGAATGCGAACCGCCTGATCAGCGCCCTCCATGAAGGAGCCGCAGTCAATCGGAATGGAGCGGCTTGAATAGGCTTCGCTTACGAATTGCGAGGGAACAAACTGGGTGCGCGGCGTCTGTTCGCAGGCTGTGAGAAGATCGAGGTCTGTTACGCCTTGCGCCCTCAGGCGAAGGACCAGAGAGGCAAAACCTTCCCTCTCGATCATCGCTGTCTTCAACGAGAAACTCCCAAAGCGGCGGACAGATTCTTCAATGCGGCATGATCTGTCAGATCAAGCTGCAAAGGCGTAACGGAAATACGGTTGGCACGCACTGCAGCGATGTCGGTCCCTTCCATGAAACGGCCCTTCCGGTCGCTGAATCGCAGCCAGAAGTAAGGATTTCCGCGGCCATCCTGACGCTCATCCACAATCAGCGCGAAATCCGTTTTGCCCTGGGTCGTCACATCAAGTCCCTCAACTTCACCTTCCGCGCAGGCGGGGAAATTGACATTCAGGAAGGTTCCCTCCGGCAAAGCAATCGGGAGAATCTTGCGCACCAGATCCGCACCGTGATGCGCGGCCACCGACCAGGGAATGAACCGCCCTTCTGCGTCATGCCTGTAGGCCTGACTGAGCGCAATGGAACGGACACCCTGGATCGTTCCCTCGATTGCGGCTGCAATCGTGCCGGAATAGGTCACATCATCCGCAAGATTCGAACCAGCATTGACGCCAGATAGAATGAGGTCGGGCTTGCCCTTGAGCACGTGCCGGATGCCCATGATGACGCAATCGGTCGGCGTTCCACGGACTGCAAAGTGCTTGTCGGAGATCTTCCGCAGACGCAATGGGTCGGACAGTGTGAGCGAGTGGGCAAGGCCGCTCTGATCAGTCTCAGGCGCTACGATCCAGACATCGTCCGAGAGACTGCGGGCGATGCCCTCAAGCACCCGCAGTCCTTCTGCGTGAATCCCGTCATCATTGGTGAGCAGGATCCTCATTGATCAGGCGCCCTTTTCGATACGGGTCAACCCACCCATGTAAGGCAGAAGAACGTCCGGGATTGATACGGAGCCATCTTCATTCAGATAGTTCTCGAGAACAGCGATGAGGCAGCGACCAACCGCCGTGCCGGATCCATTCAGCGTATGAACAAACTTGGGGTTCTTGTCATCCTTGCTGCGATAACGGGAATTCATGCGACGGGCCTGGAAATCACCGCAGACCGAGCAGGACGAGATTTCACGATACGTGTCTTGGCCCGGCAACCAGACTTCCAGATCATAGGTCTTGCGCGCGCCAAAGCCCATGTCACCCGTGCAAAGCGTAATCGTGCGGAAATGCAGCCCGAGGCGCTTCAGCACCTCTTCCGCACAAGCGGTCATCCGCTCATGTTCGGCAATCGAGCTTTCGGCATCGGTAATCGAAACCAGTTCGCACTTCCAGAACTGGTGCTGGCGCAGCATGCCACGCGTGTCACGTCCGGCAGATCCAGCCTCAGAGCGGAACGACGGCGTCAATGCCGTGAACCGAAGTGGAAGCTTTTCCTGATCAAGAATTTCGCCCGAGACCAGATTTGTCAGCGTTACTTCGGCTGTGGGAATAAGCCAGCGCCCGTCAGTCGTGCGGAACAGATCCTCGGAGAATTTCGGCAGCTGGCCGGTGCCGTACATGGCTTCATCCCGCACCATCAGCGGGGACGAAACCTCGGTATATCCGTGTTCGCGCGTATGCAGATCCAGCATGAACTGGCCGAGCGCGCGTTCGAGACGGGCCAACTGGCTCGTGAGTACCGTAAATCGCGAGCCAGAAAGCTTGGCAGCACGGTCGAAATCCATGTAGCCCAAAGCTTCGCCGATTTCGAAATGCTCCAGTGCAGGATGGTTCCAACCCGGCTTCTGGCCGACGACCCGTGTTACCACGTTATCGGACTCATCCTTGCCGACAGGCACATCGTCCAGTGGAATGTTCGGGATGCGGGAGAGCACGTCATCCAGCGCAGCAACAGCTGCACGCTCTTCCTGCTCGACGAGCGGCATCGTATCCTTGAGCGAGGCCACCTCCTGCTTCAACTGCTCGGCAAGCTCAGTGTTTTTCTGCGCCATCGCTGCGCCGATTTCCTTGGAGGCGGCGTTGCGTCGGGATTGCATATCCTGCAGCTTCTGGATCGCGGATCGGCGCGTCTCGTCAAGCGCTAATATTGCCTGCGCCTGCGGCTCGGCGCTCCGCTTTTGAAGCGCCTCATCGAGGGCTGCCGGGTTTTCGCGAATCCACTTGATATCGAGCATGGTCGTTCCAGATCATCTGCGGGTTATGGCCGCGACGTCGGTCCCGGCCGTTCTGTTTCCAATCCGGCCGAGAATGCTGCGATGCCGGAACTTGTCCTCAAGCCTTCTCGGACGTCGCGACGGATGAAGCAGATTCGGTATCAGCCAAGGCCGTTTCCTCCTCGCGCTTCCTCTCGACGAGTCGAGCAGCATAGATGGAAATCTCGTAGAGAAGGATCGTCGGCAGTGCAAGGCCGATCTGAGACAGCGGATCCGGGGGTGTCAGAACTGCCGCAACAACAAACGCGATGACGATTGCGAACTTGCGTTTCTCGCGCAGCCAATCGCTCGTCAACAAACCGACCCGAGCCAACAGCGTTGTGACAACCGGCAGCTGGAAAACAAGTCCGAATGACATGACCAGCGTCATGATCAGCGAGAGATACTCCGAAACCTTGGGCATCAGCGAGATGGCCACATCCCCCTCGCCTGGCGCCTGCTGCATGGCCAGGAAGAACCACATGACCATGGGCGTGAAGAAGAAGTAGACGAGCGCACCGCCAAGCAGGAACAGGAGCGGTGAAGCCACGAGAAACGGCAGGAACGCCGCCCGCTCGTTCTTGTAGAGGCCAGGTGCGACAAACTTGTACAACTGCGAGGCAATGATCGGGAACGCGATCACCAGTGCGCCGAACATCGCCACCTTCACCTGCGTGAAGAAGAACTCTTGCGGCGCCGTATAGATCAGCTCTGATTTGGAAAGATCGAGGCCAGCCCAGAGGACCGCCCACTTGTAGGGTACGACCAGCAGGTTGAAGAGTTGCTTTGCAAAGAAGAAGCAGACCAGGAACGCCACGAAAAAGGCGGCGAGCGACCAGATGAGTCGCGTGCGCAACTCCATCAGATGCTCGATCAACGGCTGAGGCTTATCGTTGTAATCGCCGCTCATGCTTGATCCTTGGAGGCAGACGTCTTTTTCTTGCGTGCACCAGGCGCGACGGTTTTGACGTCAGACGCACCTTCGACAGCCACAGATTTCTTCGATGCGGTTTTTCTTGTCGTGACCGAGTTTTCGGAGGAAATCTCACTCACATCCGCAGCAGGTTTTCGCGTGCGTGTTCGTTTGACTGCCACCTCATCCGCCCCGGCTCCGGAAACGACGGCGGGTACCGCTGGTGCGACCAGCTTTGGTGTCGATGGTTTCCGCGACCTTGGGGCCTTGGCAACTTCTGGCGCAGGAACCGAAGACGTGGACGACGTTTCAGCCGGTGCCTTTGTCAGCCCTGCGCCAGAAACCGCAGGTGAATTGCCTGTCCCCGAGGCAGACGCCACGGGCGGCGTCGATGGTGACGCAGCAGCACCACCCGAGGCCTGCGGCTGTGGCGTAACGACTGCAGGGGAAGCCTGAGCAGACGTAACAGAGGCGGCTGGCGGCGGCGTGAGAGGTGGGGTTTCCGGCAGGGAAAACGCAGGCGGCGGAATCAGATCATCGACGGACGTCGTCGCGACAGAGTCTGTGGCAGCATCGGACGTGTTCGCCCCAGGGAGCTCGGTCGCTTTCTGCAGATCGTTGCGAATCTCGTTGCCCATTTCACGCAGAGGATTGATCGCCTCGCGTATTGCGTTCGCGGGATGAAACCGCTTGGCATCATCAATCGTCTGCCGCACACCGTCCATGTCCGCCTCTCGCAAGGCTTCATCGAACTGGGTGCGAAAATCTCCGGCCATCTTTCGCAAGTTGGACGTCATCTTGCCAAATGCCCTAAGCATAGGCGGTAGATCCTTGGGGCCAACCACGACGATCAAGACAACTGCAATGACAAGCAGTTCTGTCCAGCCGATGTCCAGCATGGGCTATACTCCCGCCACGGAACGCGAACGCGTTCCGGCGACTTACTTTGTTTCTTCGCGCTGGTGATCGACAGTCTTGGCAGGCGTCGCAGTCGGCG
The DNA here is from genome assembly GCF_011046895.1 of Rhizobium rhizoryzae. Taxonomy (NCBI): domain Bacteria; kingdom Pseudomonadati; phylum Pseudomonadota; class Alphaproteobacteria; order Hyphomicrobiales; family Rhizobiaceae; genus Affinirhizobium; species Affinirhizobium rhizoryzae. The sequence continues at coordinate 2,791,243 of NZ_CP049250.1, forward strand.
TCGCGTCCTTGTTCTCGTCTTCGGACATGCCCTGCTTGAAGCTCTTGATGCCCTTGGCGACGTCGCCCATCAATTCCGGAATCTTGCCGCGCCCGAAGAAGATCAGCACGATGACCAGAACGATCAGCCAGTGCCACACACTAAAAGAACCCATAACTCACTCCCGTAATTGCGCGTCTAAACGATGTAAGATGTTTAGGAATGTTTTTCAAACACCAAAATGTCTTCTGGCGCAACGTTCACAACCACGTCAGTCAGACCTTCCGAAAGTTGATCGGCACGGATACGTGCGCGAAGCGGCTCATCAAGCCCCTCCACGGCCAGCGTCAACAGTTCGACCACCCCGAGAAAGCGGCGCGTGATGATCCGAGCGGGCACACCGGGTCCATCGGCGCGAACGAAAACCGACGATATCCTCACCGCGATCTCCACCTCCTGACCATCGGCAATTGTACCGGAATCACAGGCTCCGAGCGGAGTTTGAACGCGACCCGATGTTACTCGTCCCGTCAAAATATTGATCTCGGAGAAGAAACCGGCCGCAAACAGTGATCGTGGTTTCCTGTATAGATCCTGCGACTTGCCGAGCTGGACCAGCTGACCGTTACTGAGCAGGGCAATGCGGTCTGCCATTCTCATGGCTTCCTCCGCATCGTGGGTCACGACGATGGCTGTTGCGCGGCTTTGTCGCAGGACATCAAGCGTATCAGCCCGAATCGAATCCTTCAGCCGCGAATCAAGCCCGCTAAAAGGTTCGTCCATCAATAGAACACCAGGACGGGGAGCGAGCGCACGGGCCAACGCGACCCGTTGCTGCTCGCCGCCAGAGAGCGCGTGCGGAAACTTTTGCGCATAGTGCGCAAGACCCACCCGCTCAAGCGCCACCATCGCCTCGGCTGATGCCTCCGACGAAGGAAGCGCGGTCAACCCGAATTTGACATTATCGAGCACTGAAAGGTGCGGGAAGAGTGCGTAGTCCTGAAACATCAGGCCAACGCCGCGCTTTTCTGGCGGAACAAAGCATTGAGGACCTGCCATTTCGCGACCGTCGATGCACACACGCCCGCGCGTCTGCGACTCGATACCGGCCGCGATCCGCAGCAGTGTCGTCTTGCCAGATCCTGATGGTCCCAACAGGCACAGCACCTCGCCCGGGCGCGCCTCGAGGCTTATGCCGCGAATCGTTTCTTTGCCGTTATAGTGGTGGTGGATTTCTTCGAAGGTCAGGCTTGCGGCAAACGTGACCCCGGCAGTCCTGCGCAGAGCAGCCCCGCCACCTCGTTGCTTTACATCTGTATTTAACAGCATGCCTTCCGTGACCTCAGCTCTCTCAATCGCTAATCGTCCGGTGTGCCACCGGGTGTCAAGAGACCGAGCTCCTCCAGATCCAGCTGGGTAATCGGGTCTTCGTCCTCGGCCAACTCATCAGCAGACGATGGCAGCGGTACACGAAAATCAGGCGGAATTCTTCCTTGCAAGAGCCCCGCGCCCTTCAACTCCTCGATACCTGGCAAATCGCGGATTTCTTCCAGTCCAAAGTGATCGAGAAAACGTGGCGTGGTGCCCAGGGTGACGGGACGACCGGGCGTTCTACGCCGACCGCGAAAGCGTACCCATCCCGCTTCCATCAGAACATCCAGGGTTCCGCGAGAGGTTTGCACGCCACGGATCTCCTCGATCTCAGCGCGAGTGACCGGTTGATGATAGGCGATGATCGCCAAAACCTCGAGCGCTGCACGAGAGAGTTTGCGCGATTCCGTATCGTCCCGGCGAATCACGAAAGACAGATCCGCAGCCGTGCGAAATGCCCAACGGTCTTCGACGCGAATGAGGTTGACGCCCCTGCCAGCGTAGAGATGGACCAATCTCGCCATCACCCTGCGCAAATCAACAGTGCCGGGAAGCCGCTCGAGCAGGTATGCTTCCGAGACGGGCTCGGCCGACGCGAAAATCAACGCTTCAGCCGTGCGTTCCGCTTCCAGCTCAAGGCGTGAGATTTCCTCTGCGTTATCGTATCCGTTCCCGGCCATCTCGACGTCAGTTATCGACATCAGGCTTCTCCCTCATTTGAGCCTTGAGACGTGCGTTAAGGGGACTTCTCAGATACAGACTGCCGAACACCGAATCCTGCCTCATCTCCAGCTTCCCCTCACGCACCAGTTCAAGCGATGCAGCGAAGGCACTTGCAGTCGCAGTCACGCGATCGTTGGGGGGAAGGAACTCAACAAGATGAGCCTGAAGCGATGTCCAGTCGCCGATTTCACCCAACATTGAGGTGAGCAGTTCCCTCGCCTCCACCAGCGACCAGACTTTGCGACGTTCTATTGTGACTTGCGTGATTGCCTGGCGTTGTCGCAAATTGGCATAGGCATGAAGGAGATCGTAAAGTTCGGCCTCGAACGTCTTGCCTGCCCTGTCCGGCAGATGCTCCGGCGCACCGCGAGCAAAAACATCTCTGCCCAGCCGGTTCCGGTTGACGAGGTGACTTGCAGCCTCGCGCATGGCCTCCAGCCGCTTGAGACGAAATGCGAGCACCGCTGCCATCTCTTCCCCTGAAGGACCATCCTCCTGCCTCGACTGCTGGGGAATCAACAGTTTCGATTTGAGATAGGCGAGCCAGGCAGCCATCACCAGATAGTCCGCGGCAAGTTCGATCCGAACACGACGGGCACTCTCGACGAATTCCAGATATTGCTCTGCCAGCGCAAGGACGGAAATGCGCGCAAGATCGACCTTCTGATTGCGCGCCAGGTGCAGCAGAAGGTCGAGCGGCCCCTCGAAGCCGCCCACGTCGATTACGAGCGCCGCCTCGCTGACGCCTCGCGCCTCACTATCCTGCCAAAGCTTGTCCATCGGAATGGAGGTATGCTTATCGACGGCCATCGCTATACTCGCGCCTGTGGGAGAAGCCCCTCCTCCCGCTGGCCGATGCTAGCAGAAAAGCGGAACGGTTTACGCTGCTGGTATAAGCGACCAGAACTCGGCACGCAAATCGGCCTCGCTGGATGTGTCTGCCGGGGAAAAACCTGCCAGTGCAGCTTCGGCCCTCTTCAAGCTCTTGCCGGATAGAAGCGGGACCTCGCGGACGACCTGCTTCATTTCCTCCATGACGCCGTTGCAATGAAGGACAATATCACAGCCGCCGGAAATAATGTTGGCAGCACGCTCGCCCAGTGTGCCTTTCAGCGCGTTCATCGAACTATCGTCCGAGAGAAGAAGACCATCGAAGCCGATACGCCCACGAATAACTTCATCAATGACCTTGCGCGATGTCGTTGCGGGGTTTTCGGGGTCGATCGCCGTGAAAACAATATGAGCACTCATGCCCATAAGCTCATCTTTCATCTGACGAAACGGCAGAAAATCGTGCGCATCGAGTTCATCGATAGATGCCGATACCACCGGCAGGTCGTGATGGGAGTCTACCATCGCACGGCCATGGCCTGGCATGTGCTTCATCACCGGCAACATGCCGCCAGCCTTCAGACCGTCGGCTGCGGCTTTACCAACAGCCGCCACCGTCGCCGTGTTTTCTCCGTAAGAACGATTCCCGATGGCGGGCGTCCCTCCGGGCACAACAACATCGAGAACGGGCAGGCAGTTGATGTTGATGCCAAGCTTGGTCAGATCGAACGCATGGAGACGCGACATCAGCCATGCAGCGCGCAATCCCCGCGCCTTATCTTGCTCATAAAGCGCACCGAGAACCGAGCCCGACGGATAGTTTTCAGCCATCGGCGCGCGGATACGCTGAACGCGCCCGCCTTCCTGATCGATCAGCACAGGGGCATCCTGACGTCCAACTGCATCCCGCATTGACTGGACAAGATTGCGGATCTGAGCCTCGTCCTTGAGATTGCGAGCAAACAGAATGAAACCCCAAGGCTGCTGATCGCGATACAGCGCGATTTCCTCGGCAGACAATTCCGTGCCGGCGCATCCAAGGATCATTGCCTTGCAGTTGCTCATCTTCTTTCCTTTTCGAGACCGTTCTGGATGTAATACGTTAGCGGGCAATGCCCCGACGGAAAACGGGGCGTTTCCGCCCCGTTCAATCTTTGAAAGATGAGGGTAATCAGCGTGCAATCAGGCAGCTACCACCGGCAGCACGAAGCTTTTCGCACAGAGCGGCAGCTTCGTCCTTGGAGCTGCCTGCAGGGATCCGAACACGATAGAAGGTGCCCTTTCCTGCGATCTCGGCCTTGGCGATATCAACGCCGCGACCTGCAATAATATTGCCGAACTTGGCCGAAAGGTTCTTGTAGGACTTCTGGGCGTCCGCTTCAGACGGAAGCGAAGCGACCTGAAGGTAGTACCCACCCGCGCCGCCTGTCTGGGCAGCAGCTGGCGGAATAGCGGCAGCAGCCGTGGCTGCAGGAGAAGCAGCGGCACGGATTGCACCCTGATCGGTGACAGCTGCAACAACCTTGACCGGCTGCTCCGCAGGACGCGCGCCCGGGATAGGTGCCTGCGTCTTGTTGGTCTGGGTCGACGCGGTCGTCGTCGGAACAGCACCTGCAGGCGTGGTAGCGGCGGCTGACACCGGCGCAACTACAGGCTGGCTTGCAGACGTCGCCGCCGTCTTGGTCGGCTCAGCCAATGCCGGCGCCGCTGGAACTTTCTCGGTCTTGACGGCCGTCACCGGAACCTGTCCCGCTTTTGCAGGCACTTCCTTGATCTGCTCGACAAGTGTGCCGTCCGGACGAACAACCATCGTCTTGACCTTGCGCGGCATCACCGCCAGCTGATCCTGACCGGCTGTGGCAGCAGCTACCTGCTGCGGCAGCAGACGTGCATCTTCTGTTTCACCGACCGGCGTCGAAGCGGACTCAATGCCCTCGCCCTCGGCTTCCATTGGCAAGGTTTCCAAAGTCTTCTGAACGACATCTACCGGCTGCTCGTCGGAAGAAATCAGCGAAGGCTGCTTCGGCGCATCCAGCGTACCCGTTGCGACGCGGTCATAGACAGCCTTGTCCTGGTTCGGAACGATCTTTCCACCCGGATTTTCAGGCGCAACCTTGACCGGTTGCGTATCGGCAGCAATGACCACCGGCCCGCCGTCACCTGTCAGTTTCGCACCTTGGCTTGCGTAAAACGCGTAGCCGGACAAACCAAGGATCGCAACGAAGCCTGCCGCTGACGCCGGCAGCATCCAGTTCAGCCGTTTGCGGGGTGCCATATAGATGGCATCATCATCCATCTCCTCCTCCCGCACAGCCCGCGCCGGGAAAGGTGTCTGGAGGCTGCGACGGAAATCTTCCTCCAAAGCACGCTCAAAGTCGTCGAGACCATCGGAAGGACGTGCCGTGGATTTCGGGTCAGGAGTAGCTGCGACTGAAATGCTGGAGCTGGCGTTGCGCGCACGCTGCGCCGCTACGGAGACCGGCTGCGGTCCAGCATTTGCCTGCGTCAGGAATGAAGCGAGCTCCGCATCAAGATCAATGTCGAATTCCGAATGCTGAACGGGCTGCTGTTCCGGTTCATGGACTGGAAGCTCGGGTACGTTGAGATCCGGAACCGTCTCCGGCATTTCATCCGTATCGGCCAGCAGCGCGGGATCGAAAGCCTCTCCATCACCAGTCGCTTCATCGATAACCGCCTGCGGAGCAGAACGGACGGGACCATTCGGCTGCACTGCATCAATCGAGACCGGCTGGCTCTGAACCGGTGCACCTACACCCATGGCAGCCGCAGAACGTGAGTTTGCCAGGAAAGCTGGAACCGCAGCAACGCTGGACGGCACTGGACGGAATTCCTGACGCGGTTCGAATGCAGCGGCAAACGGCACTTGCGGCTCAGGTTTCGGCGCTGAATTCTGAGTTGCGCCGACCGCTTCCGCACGCGGTTGAACCGCAGGGGCAGGCTGGACCGGCCGAGCTGGAGTTGCGGCAGTATCCGGCTCATCCATCAGATCCGAAAGATCGAATTCGATCTCATCGAGGGCCAGTTCGAAGTCATCATCCAGATCAGAACCGAGCGCAGGCTCTTTCTGCTGATTGCCCACACGACCTTGGTCGGAAAAGCGTTCATCGAGGACCGCAAAGTCCGGGAGCGGCGCTATAGAGCTTACGGGAGGCAGGTCGGCGGAAAGACGTGCCTGGGCCGCACGATCCTCGTTGCGGAAAGCCTCAACCTGCGGCAGTTCCGCGACGGCTGCCTGACGTGGGACCTGCGGCGGCGCCATCGCGAAGGCAGCAACACGAGCCAGCTCTTCTTCCCACACCGAACTGTCGACCGGTGTTGAAGCAGAAGCGGAAATCGATCCTTCCGCTAGATCGGGCAAAGCACTTGCCGGTGCAGGCTCGTGACGCGGCACAGAGGCCGGATTGAAGTTTGCCAAAGGCATCCGGAAGCCGGGCTCATAAGCCCGTGCCGGGGGCCGCGTCGCTTTGATCGGACGCGTCTCGACCGGCGTCAATGATGTCTCAAGCTCGGAAATCAGATCGTTATCTAGACCTGCAACATCCATAGGCGCAGCAACAGCAGGAGCCATATCTGCAACCGGTCGCGGCACAGTCTCTGGCTCGAACGCACGCAAGGACGAAGCCTCGGAACGCCTTGGCGCCATTCCGAATTGATCGACCACATGAGCTCGCGACATAGGATCGCGACGATCGAGCGTATCGAATTCCTCGTCGTTGAACGGGTCAGCCACCGGCGCGCTCACACGCGCCGAAACCGCGCCCGCGGAAGGCGTCATGGGTGGCTCGGAACGAGCGACAGGCGCCTCGGCCGGGCGCGACAGAACCGGCTCCGCAGAAACCGACGGACGCGTATCCTGATAATCCTCGAGCTCGCGAAGCAATTCATCTTCGAGATTGAACGCCGGCTCTCGCCGTGGCGGTTGCTCCGCCACAGGTCGCAAGGGGGACCGCTCATCATAGCCCGCAATGCGCGCCAATTCCGCAAGCGGATCATCATCCGCAAATACGTCAGGCGCGCCGCTACGGCCATAAGCCACGTTATTGTTTGCCATACCCTTGTCCACTTACCTACGCTAACCAATGCTCATGCCAGCGCAATATGGGTAAATGGTGGCGTGACTATCGCATTTCGTCCGGTGCAGCAGTGCCAGTAATGGCAAGCCCGGACTTCAATACGGACGCGACAGCGCGCACCAACCCAAGTCTGGCGATACTGGATTCTCGGTCGTTATCCTTAACAAACCGTAAGTCGGGGTTATCTTTGCCCTTATTCCAGTGCGCATGAAAGGAACTTGCCAGATCATAGAGGTAAAAAGCAAGCCGGTGGGGCTCCTGAGCCAGCGCTGCAGCCTCAATTATGCGCGGAAACTCCGCCAATTTGGCAATCAGCTGCATTTCGGCCGGGTCAGACACCCCTGAAACAGCGGCTGCGAGGTCAAGTGATTCGGTGTCGAGGTCCGGAAAAGCTTCCCTGGCCTGGCGGAAAACCGACATGCAGCGAGCATGCGCGTACTGGACGTAGAAGACCGGATTGTCCTTGGACTGCTCAGTCACCTTGGCGAAATCGAAATCCAGCGGCTCGGAGTTCTTCCGGTACAACATCATGAAGCGAACAGGATCACGGCCGACTTCATCCACCACCTCACGTAGCGTTACGAAGTCTCCCGAACGTTTGGACATCTTTACCGGCTCGCCGTCGCGGAAGAGCTTCACGAGCTGGCACAGCAGAACCGTCAGCTTCGCCGAGCCGCCGGACACAGCACGGGCCAGCGCTTCCAGACGCTTTACATAGCCACCGTGATCGGCACCGAGCACGTAGATCATCTCGTTGTAGCCACGGTCGAACTTGTCTTTGAAATAGGCCACGTCCGCCGCGAAATAGGTATAGCTTCCGTCAGACTTGATCAGCGGACGGTCGATATCATCGCCGACATCCGTCGAACGGAACAGCGTCTGCTCGCGGTCTTCCCAGTCTTCCGGCAACTGGCCCTTCGGCGGCGGAAGCGTGCCACGATAGACATGCCCTTTGAATGTCAGATCATTGATCGCCTGACGGATACGGGCCGCGCCATCGGCATGGAGACCGCGTTCCGAATAGAAGATGTCATGATGGACGTTGAGAGCATCCAGATCCTCCCGGATCATCGCCATCATCGCGTCGATGGCACGATCCTTGACGATCGGCATCCACTCGTCCTGCGGCATGTTGTGCAGCTTCGTGCCAAATTCCTTGGCGAGCGCCTGGCCGACCGGCACAAGATAGTCTCCGGGATAGAGGCCAGAAGGGATTTCACCGACCGTTTCACCCAATGCTTCGCGGTAACGAAGGAAGACCGACCTTGCCAGCACATCAATCTGGGAGCCGGCATCGTTGATGTAGTATTCCTTGGTAACCTCGTAGCCTGCAAATGCCATGAGGTTGGCCAGCGCATCACCGACGACAGCGCCGCGGCAATGGCCCACATGCATCGGTCCGGTAGGATTTGCCGAAACGAATTCGACGTTGACCTTGCGCCCTGCCCCGACCGCCGAACGCCCGTAGCCTTCGCCATCACGGATGATGCTGGCGAGCAGTCGCTGCCAGTAGGCGGAGGACAAGCGAATATTGATGAAGCCGGGACCGGCCACCGTTACGTCTACGATATCAGCATCCTGCTTCAGGCGCTCTGCAATGACATCTGCCAGCGCGCGAGGATTGGTACCCAGCGGCTTTGCGAGCACCATGGCAGCATTCGTCGCAACATCGCCATGGCTTGGATCGCGCGGCGGCTCGACAGTCAGACGATTGAAATCGACACTTTCGCGCTTTTCACGAATGAGATCGATGGATTCAAGTGCCTCTTTGATCCGAACTTCAAAATCGGCGAACAGGTTCATGGTGCTGCATCCCAGCAAAAAGGGCGGAAAGGCCGCCAATCAATTGGTTTCGGTGGGGTGCCTAACGCAAATCAGGGGTGCGGTCAAACAGGCGCATATGGGCCTTCACAGCATAAGTGTCGGTCATCCCCGCCAGATAGTCGCCCACATGGCGTGCGCGCGCTGCTTCGCTGAGCCCGGCTATATGACTGACCCAATAGTGGCTCTGCATCTCTGATGGGTCTTGCATGTAGGCTCCGAAGAGATCTGTGACGATCTGCGCCGCCCCGGCCCGGATCCGCATGATTTCGGGATGCCGGTATATGCGCGAGAACAACAGCTTCTTGATGGATTTGTCCGTTTCCGCCATTTCATCCGAGAAGGTCGCAATGGCATGATCCGCGGCACGGATGTCGAGTACGCTTTGCGGTTTCAGATCCTCAAGGCGCCGCTGCGCAACACCGATCACGTCTTCGACCATGTGCGTGATCTGTCGGCGCATGATTTCGTTTGCGAAGCGGGCAGGCTCCAGGCTCGGATACTTCGCCCTGACCTCGCGCATCATCGCCGCAAGGAAGGGCACATCCTCCAGCATGTCGAAAGTCAGATAGCCGGATCGCAGTCCGTCATCGATATCATGCGTGTTGTAGGCAATGTCGTCGGCAATCGCCGCAACCTGCGCCTCGAGACTGGCGAAACTTGCGAGTTCGAGATCATTGATCTCGCAATAGTCGAGAATGGGCTGCGGAACGGGACCGCGTGTACCTGCTCCTGAACGATCCATCAGGGGACCGTTGTGTTTCACCAGGCCTTCGAGGCTTTCCCACGTCAGGTTTATGCCGTCGAATTCAGCGTAGCGCCTTTCAAGCTTGGTAACGATGCGAAGCGATTGCGCATTGTGATCAAAACCGCCGTAGGGCAGCAGAACCTCGTGCAGAGCGTCCTCGCCAGTGTGTCCAAAGGGCGTATGACCGAAATCGTGAACCAACGCCACGCCCTCAGCCAGATCCTCGTCGATCTTCAAGGCCCTGGCGAGTGCGCGCGCGATCTGCGCTACTTCGATCGTATGGGTCAGCCGCGTTCTGTAGTGATCGCCGTCCACCCCGATAAAGACCTGCGTCTTGTGCTTCAGGCGGCGAAAGGCAGTGGTATGGACGATACGGTCACGGTCCCGCTGGAATTCCGACCGCGTCAGACTGGAATTCTCCGGTACGAGACGCCCCCGGCTCTGCCACGGATCGGAAGCGAAAATAGCCCGTTCGCCGCTGCCAAAACCAAGAATGCGTGTATCGACTGACATGATCCATCCGTTTTGCGCATAACATACAGACGCGAAGCACCATTGACGCGCCCTTCAACCCTTCATACCTATACAGCGAAGCAACGCAAAGCGATTGCAGCAATCTCCGGGCCTTGAACCCGGCCAGAAGGCAAGAATAGACCATGACAGATGCCCCAGTAACCGTTTCCCAATCCGCTGCCCGGCGCATTGCCGAGATCGTATCTGCCGATGCCGGCAAGAAAGCATTGCGTGTCTCCGTAGAAGGAGGCGGCTGTTCCGGCTTCTCCTATAAATTTGACGTCGTGGACGCCCAGGGAGAAGACGATCTCGTGATTTCGAAAGACGGCGCCACAGTGCTGATCGACAGTCTTTCGCTGGTCTACATGACGGGATCGGAAATCGACTTTGTCGATAACCTGCTGGGTCAATCGTTCCAGATCAAAAATCCTAATGCCGTGGCGAGTTGCGGCTGTGGAACGAGCTTCTCGATCTGAGATTGATCGTCGATTTCTACTTTCATTGATTGCTCCTTGGGTTAAAACAGCAGGGCAATCGGGAAAGCCATAATGAAGATCGCCACCTGGAACATAAACGGGATCAAAGCCCGCATCGAAAACCTGCGCCAGTGGCTGAGTGATTTCTCACCCGACATCGTTTGCCTGCAGGAGATAAAGTCGGTCGATGAAGGGTTCCCGAGAGCAGACATCGAATCGCTCGGCTATCACGTCGAAACTCATGGACAAAAGGGCTTCAACGGCGTCGCCATTCTGTCAAAGCTGAGGCCGGAAGATGTGATTCGCGGCCTGCCGGGCGACGATAGCGACGAACAGTCTCGCTACATCGAAGCTGTGTTTTCTGTACCGTCCGGCGTTGTGCGGATTGCATCCATCTATCTTCCCAATGGCAACCCTTCTGATGATCCGGTCAAGTATCCTTATAAGCTGGCCTGGATGGAGCGGTTGCGGCTACATGCGGCAAACCGACTGCTTCTGGAAGAGCCGCTGGTTCTCGCCGGCGACTACAACGTGATTCCAGAGCCTCACGATTGCTACGACCCCGCCGCCTGGGCAACGGATGCGCTGTTCCTGCCTGCAACCCGCGCTTCGTTTCGCCGGCTGGAGAATCTGGGGCTTCTCGACGCTGTCAGAGCAACGACAGACCAGACCAAACTTTATACGTTCTGGGATTATCAGGCCGGTGCCTGGCAGAAGAATAACGGCATCCGCATCGATCATCTGCTTCTCTCACCGGAAGCGGCCGACCGACTGGTCAGTACCTCAATCGAGAAACAGGTCAGGGCTTGGGAAAAGCCTTCAGATCACGTGCCGGTCGTCGGGACGTTCAACTTCGCCTGATACAGAACAGGCTGTTGGGCGGCGAAAATTCAGTCGCCGCCGTCTTCCACGTCGAACTGCTGGGCCAGCACGATGGCGCTGCGGCGGTCCTGTTCGGTTGTCAGAGAAAACGCATCTTCCTGCAATCGCTGCATCCAGGAACATTCGTTCTTGGCGCAACGATCCAGTGCGGCGGTCATGTAAGCGAGACCGCGCACCGACTGACCTTCCTGGAACAGAAGGTTGCCGAATACAGACATGGCGCCGGCATGCCCGCCTTTACGCGCCTGATTCAGCCACTTCTTTGCCTGCAGAACGTTGCGAGCGCCGCCCTCACCCGTCAGCATCATCTGGGCGAGCTGAAACTGCGCCTCTGCCACGCCAAAGGTCGAAGCAACCTGGAAATAAAGCTGACGCGCCTGAGACAGATCTGTGCGGATCGGAGACCCCGGAATACCGTGGCGATAGTAGTCCGCCAGAGCCAGCAGGGCGTTGACAAAAAAGCCGGTATCTTCCGAGCCGGGCTCGATGCCCTGGCTGGCGATCTCGTTGTAGATCTTGAAGGCCTCATAATCGTTCTTCGCAACGCCGTCGCCGAAGGCATACATGTTGGCGAGCGCCCATCGTGATCCGGTATGCCCCTTTTCCGCAGCATAGCGATAGGCTTCGACAGCATCCTTTTTCTGGCCGTTCTTGTAGGCCTTGAAGCCGAACTTGAAAAGGTCAAACGGACCTGACTCTTTGGTCACACCGGAACTGATATCGAAAGCGGCAGCAGTGCGGGCAGGCGCGAACGCCATAACCAGCCCGAGCGTCATCAGCCCAAAAGAAGCTTTGGAGAACATCAGCATCTTTACGCTTCCTTAACCATGCCGATGATTGAAGCTGACATGGCAAAGATCGACGAACATGTTTCTCGATGACGAAGAGAATCGCGGCTGCTCACCATTGTCATGCACCTACTCCGAACACTTGCTCCGGTGCACTCATCAAAGACACTTGGACCGGATCAGCTCGCCTGCCTTGCAAACGGGCAACGATCGAAAGCATAAGATGCGTTTTCGGCAAGACTGCGGCTTCCGCCGAACTCCGAATTCCATTCCCTCCTGAAGTCGAGCACAACGCCCGCTTCGCTGGAAAACTTGGATTTTCCTTCGAGAAATCGCCCATGTTACTCCGATACGCGCCCCGCCCCCGCAGGTCCGCTTTCTTTCTGCCTATCTCGCTGCGCCTCGTTTGTGGCGGGAAATGGACAGAAGTTGATGCTCAAGAATGTACAATCGAACGTCGTAAAAATCTGTTGCTGAATCGTCACAAAATCGGACAGTCGAAACATCGTTACCGAGACGTTTTCAGGATCTTGTACCGTTAACGTTAGGGATAAACCGAGGAGCCAATAAAAAACGCCCCGGCTTGCGAAAGCCGAGGCGTCATCATGAAGCTCACATCAGATCAGATCAGAACTTGACCTTGACCGATGTCGAGATGGCGGCAACCAGGTCGTTGCCGAAAGTGTAGGCTGCATCGGTGCCATAACGGACACCGTTGATGGTTGTCGGGCCGGATGAACCGGACGTCAGGACTCCAAGAAGACCGGCGAGGCGGAGTTCGACATTCTGCGTCGGCGCGTAGGAAACGGCGGCACCAACAGACCAAGTATCCGTCTGCGTCCCGAAGCCCTGGCTCGTGCCGCGATCCCATGTGAGGCTGACTGCACCGCTCCACTGATCATTGAACTTGTGGCCAACACCACCGCTGATGGTCCAGCCATCACGATAGCCAAGCTCAAGCGATGTGATCTGCGTTGCACCGTTGCAAACCGGCACGCCGACGACGCAGAACGGGATTGTCTGCAACTGGCTCCAGTCAGTCCATTTCACAGAACCGAAGGCGAGCCAATCCGGGGCTATACCGGACTGCACCTTGAGCTCAAGGCTGTCTGGCATCTTCTGGGCGCCATAGACGTTCAGGATACGGCCATTGACCTGCGACAGGTTCAAGGTCCCGGAAATGTCGTTGAGATTGACTTCGCTGTTGTAAACGAGGCTTGCCCGGAATGCGTATTCGGGAATCTCGTAGGCAACACCAGCGCGCCAGCCCCACGCGCTATCTTTCAGCTCAAGACGACCGATACCGTTGCCGACCACGCCGGGGAAACCGGCAGGCGCAACGAGTCTTTCCTTGAAGCCGCTGACTTCCTGATAGAACGTGCCGCCGATGACACGCAACTGACCCGGACCAGCATCGAACCGGTACGAGCAGGTAACTGCGTAATTATCGCTTTCGACCTTTGTTTCGATGTTCTCGTTGGCACCGCGCCAGTTGCGACCTGGCTTCGTATGTGCACCCCATGGCTGCGAATAATCGAACATGCAGTCTGCTGCATCGCCGATTGCGGCCTTGATGCCAACGCGCGGGATCCAATAGTTTTCCGAGTCGTCAGCAGTGGTTGTGCCACCGTTCAAACCATTCGAACCGAGACCATCTGTGCGATCGACGTCCTGAACATTTTTCAGCTTGCGCTGAGGAGCAACATAAGTTGCGGACGACTCGATTGCTACGGATGAACGATCGTATAGCAGGTCGATATTATAGCCGCCGCGCTCGAGGCCGCCCGCCAAAGCGCTCGTGTTAAGAGCACTGACCGCCGCCGCAGCCAGAAGGCCCTTTGCAAGATGAGTTCTTACCATAATTCTCCCACTCCCAGGTAAGTGACCATCACACAGCCTAATTGTCGCAGATTAAAACACAACTTCGACACATTCCGGCCATTGTGAAGAATGTGCAGAAAAATTTACGTAAGCTCGCAATGGGCAGTCAAAAACGCCTACTCAGTCGCATTATTTTTCTAATGAATGAATGTATTTCCGTATCTCTGTAGTCTAATGTTCTCACGATGAGCTGAATGTTGCCCGCGAGCAACATTACGTGAATTCGCGCAAACGGCGCAAAAACAGATCGAATTTCAGGCAGTTTGGTCGAAATGATAACAAAAGGCCCCGGCGCGAAACGCCGAGGCCTTAGTTTAGCAATATTGAAAAGAATCAGCCTGCTTCGGCAATCCGCTGAAGTGCTGTCTTCAGGCTTGCCTGCTGCAACTGCATTTCGCTCAACCGTTCGCGCTCGGCCGCCACAACTTCCGGATCGGCATTGGCGACAAACTTCTCATTGGCGAGTTTCTTTTCAGCGCGATCAATATCGGCCTGCACCTTCCCAAGCGCCTTCTCGATCCGTGTTTTCTCGGCTCCAAGATCAATCAGGCTTCCAAGCGGAAGACACGCCGTTGCCTCGCCGATCACGACCTGCGCCGCTCCACGCGGTGCCGTATCGGAAAGCTCAATGGTTTCGACACGGGCCAGGCGCTCGATTGCTGCCTGATGCCTCTGCAAGCGGCCCTGCGTCAAGGCAGAGGCACCAACCACGATCAGGGGAGCCTTGGCCGATGGTGGCACGTTCATCTCAGAACGAGCCGAGCGGATACCCGTGACAAGATCGACCAGCCAGTTGATTTCCGAAGCTGCCGCGTCGTCGGCGAAATTTGGAGCAGGCCAGTCAGCGTGACACAACAGACCGTCACGCTCGCTGGTGTGAGCCCAAAGTTCTTCCGTCATGAATGGCATGAACGGATGCAGAAGCTTGTAAGTTTCTTCCAGCACATAGGCCACGCAAGCCTGGGCTTCGAGCTTGGCTGCCTCATCCGTTCCAGAGAAAATTGGCTTCAGCAGTTCGAGATACCAGTCGCAAACCTGATTCCAGACAAATCGGTAAAGACTGCCTGCAGCATCGTTGAAGCGCTGTGTCTCGACTGCAGTCGTTACATCCGCGATCGTGGAGGAAAGCTCCGTCAGGATCCAACGATTGACCGTCAGCGTCGCGGCTTCCGGAAGGAATTTCGGATCGCGCTTGACGCCGTTCATTTCCGCGAAACGGGTTGCGTTCCACAGCTTGGTGCCGAAGTTGCGATATCCTGCTATGCGAGCCGGGTCCAACTTCACGTCGCGCCCCTGCGCCGCCATGATCGCCAGCGTGAAACGCAGCGCATCGGCTCCGTATTCATCAATCAGTTCAAGCGGATCGATGACGTTGCCCTTCGACTTCGACATCTTCTGTCCGTTCTTGTCACGCACAAGCGCGTGCACATAGACGGTGTGGAACGGCTCGACGGGATTGCCATCCTCATCCTTCATGAAGTGCAGGCCCATCATCATCATGCGGGCGACCCAGAAGAAGATGATGTCAAAGCCGGTGACGAGCACGCTGGTGGGATAATAGCGCGCAAGCTCAGGAGTCTGGTCTGGCCAGCCGAGCGTCGAGAACGGCCAGAGCGCCGACGAGAACCACGTATCGAGAACGTCTTCGTCACGCGTCAGGATCGCGCCAGGTTCGAAGTTTTCGAGCTTTTCCTGAACCCAGGCCTTCCACGGTCCTTCATGCGCCAGATAGTGCTGGACGGCTGCGTCCAGAGCTTCCTCTTCCGTCTTCTCGACGAAGACCTGCCCATCCGGTCCATACCAGGCCGGGATCTGATGACCCCACCAGAGCTGGCGCGAAATGCACCAGGGCTGAATGTTCTCCATCCACTCGTAATAGGTCTTGTCCCAATTCTTCGGAACGAAGTTCGTGCGTCCTTCGCGAACCGAAGCGATGGCGGGCTCGGCAAGGGTCTTGGCATCCACGAACCACTGGTCCGTCAGCATAGGCTCGATAACGACGTTCGAGCGGTCGCCGAATGGCTGCATGATCTTCTTGTTCTCGACATAGGGCACATCGTTGCCCTCTGCGTCCTTGGTCGTGACGGCAAGACCGTCCGCATTGATGGCAGCAACGATCCGCTTGCGCGCCTCGTAGCGATCCAGCCCACGATATTCTTCCGGAACAAGATTGATGTCGTCGACCTCCGCCTCGCTCGGAAGCTGGCCAGAACGCGTGATCGCCAGCGCCTGCTCCGCGCAACGAGCATAGGGCTCGCCGTCCTGCCGCATCTGCGCCTGCGTATCCATCAGACGATACAGCGGAATGTTGTTGCGGCGAGCGACTTGGTAGTCGTTGAAGTCGTGCGCCCCGGTGATCTTGACCGCGCCCGACCCGAAGGCTGGATCCGGATATTCGTCCGCGATGATTGGAATAAGGCGACGATGCTCTTTGGGGCCAACAGGAATTTCGCAGAGTTTTCCGATGATTGGCGCGTAACGCTCATCTGACGGATTAACGGCCACCGCACCATCGCCAAGCATGGTTTCCGGACGCGTTGTCGCGATCGCGATGTAATTGCGCTCTTCCTGGAAGGTTACATTGCCGTCGGCATCCTTTTCCACATAGGTGTAGGTTTCCCCACCGGCCAGTGGATATTTGAAATGCCACATATGGCCATCGACTTCGCGGTTCTCGACTTCGATGTCCGATATCGCGGTTTCGAATTGCGGGTCCCAGTTGACCAAGCGCTTGCCACGATAGATTAGCCCCTGCTTGTAGAGAGTCACAAAGACCTCGAGCACAGCCTTCGACAAGCCCTCGTCCATCGTGAACCGCTCGCGTGACCAATCGCAGGACGCACCAAGCCGCTTCAACTGGTTGAAGATCAATCCGCCCGATTCAGCCTTCCATTCCCAGACCTTGTCGATGAAGGCCTCGCGACCAAGAGCCCGACGACCGGGTTGCTGCGCTTCCGCAAGCTTACGCTCCACTACCATCTGGGTCGCGATACCCGCATGGTCCATCCCCGGCTGCCAAAGCACGTCTTTTCCGCGCATCCGCTCGAAACGGACCATGATATCCTGAAGCGTGTTGTTCAGGGCATGGCCCATATGCAGGGAACCCGTCACGTTCGGCGGAGGAATGACAATCGTGAAGGTTTCCGCATTCGGCTTTGCATTCGCACCGGCGCGAAACGCATCGGCATCATCCCATGCGGCTGCGATCTTCGGTTCAACAGAGGCGGAATCATAAGTTTTTTCGAGCATTTTGGGACCAAAACCTGGAGTTCTCGTTGCTGGCTGTAAATAGGACTGCCAGATGCGAGTCAATAAAAAAGCCGCCTCAAGGGCGGCTATTGAGGGTGACAGGATCCGTTCACCGCCGCGGGCCGCGCGCTACGCGCTCGATTTCCTCGCGCACAAGCCGCTCGACCAAGGTCGGCAAATTATCGTCCAACCACTCACGCAGCATGGGACGCAGCATGTCCTTCGCCATGTCTTCAACGGTCTCGCGCTCGATACCATTCACAACCTGAGCAAGATCGTTGAAAGACCGCGCAATCTGCGCACCCGCCTCTTCAGACAACAGCGAGGTGGCCTGTTCGATGCGAGCCGGCAATGTCTGCTCGCGATTTTCGTGCGATTGAGCATTCGCAGCGTCGCGGTATACCTGATCCCGTTGAGCAGAAGGCTGCTCGATCGGCTGCACCTGGACGGGGCGCGCCCGCTCTGCATTCACATAGGGGGGATGCTGCACGGGTTGTGGAACTGGACGGTGCATTTCGGGTTGAGGGGCTGCTGAATGAACTGCCGCTCCAGCCTCGGCGGGTCGTGCTGCCCCGGCACGAACCCTGGCTGCGACATCTGCCAGAGATAGTGACTTTTCGCTAACATGCGGCGGATCTGCCGCAACTTCTCTCATTTCCATAACCGCTCTCGAATGCTCGGCGTGAACAGGTTCCGCATAGGACATGCCCGGGTCATTCGCAGGGACCTGGGGCATGTAGCCATCGTCATAGTCCGACTCGACATCGAACTCTTCGCTATCTTCTAAATAAGAAGAAGCTTGCGCGCCCCTGACCGACTGGCTTTCGCTGATCGGATCATTGCTTTCGATGATCCGGCGGATGGATGCCAGGATCTCTTCCATGGAGGGTTCACGCGCGACGTTTGGCTGAGCCATTTTTATCCCCGATCTGAAAGTCGAGCCCCGCATCACACATATGCTAGCAGGCAACGAATCATGGTTGATTCTACGCGAGGGGATGCTGCGTCACAATTACCGGAGACCGATTGGTCAACCGGATGCACAGGTTTCTCAAGGAAACACAGGAGCTTCAGTTCAGAAGAAGCTAAAGACTCTCAACATCAGCGGGCAGAGGAGCTGCTGGTCAGCCGCCACACCCCGTAAGGGCATGACCGAAACAAAAAGGGCGACCCGAGGGCCGCCCATTCTGATCAGAACACAAATTCCTTGGACTTTCGAAAGCCCGGCAACGGCTTCACCGACGTGTTAAAATGCGAAGCTTCGGAAATGACGCCATGCTCCTTGAGGAAAACCCTTGCAGTGGAGGCGTTCCCGTATCCGAGAACTGCAACAAGACGACCACCATCCCGCAGTTGGGAGAACAAGGCTTCAGGAACGTCTTCAACGGAGCCGTTGATAAAGATGAGATCATACGGCGCTTCGGCTGCGTAACCCTTTTCGAGCTCGCCTGTCACCACCGCAGCATTATCGCAACCCAACGCCGCGAGGTTTGCAGTGGCCGCAGCGCTCAATTCCGTATCGCTCTCGATCGCAACGACGGTGCCAGCGATATGCGAGAGGATTGCGGTCGCGTAGCCTGTCCCGCAGCCGATTTCCAGAACGACATCATCCTTGGTGACCTTTGCAAGCTGCAAGAGCTTGGCGAGTGGAGACGCCTCCATCAGGTAACGACCATTCGCGATCTGGATGTCGTTATCAATATAGGCCAGCGCCCTCGACTTTTCCGGCACGAAGGTTTCGCGCGGAACATTGTAAAATGCGCGCAACACGGAGTGCGACGTGACGTCGGTGGTCCGTATCTGGTTTTCCACCATCTTGGTCCGCGCTGCTTCAAAATCAATCATCGGGCTCGCCTCGTGAAAGCGTATATCTGGCCCCGTATTACTGGCGAGCAGCACAGCTTTCAAGACCGTTGGCGCCCCTCTCTCGCAATTCCACCGACTTACCAGCCGAATTCGGGGGAACAAAGCTTTTATCGACGGGTTATTTTCCCAACCGACAAAGACAGAGGAGGCCAGGATGCCCACGACATTGCCGACAGACAATCCCGTCGATTCTCCGAGAGGCCCTACCCCGGCGCCGGGCGTGCCTGATCGTGTTCAGGAAAAGCCGCCACTGACACCGGCCCAAGATCCGGCCGATACAAAAAATCCAAACGATCCGCCGCTCAACCCAGCTTTATTGCCGATCGGTGATCCGGCAGGAGCCGCCTAACAAAGTAAAAAACACCCTTCCCTTTCCTCGACCCGCAGAACATGCGGGTCTTCTTTTTTGGAAGCACAAAGCGGAACCGAAATACACCGGAAGCGTTACTTTACAGGATCAGAATTTTGAGGTGATTAAGATGAAAAAACTGATGGTCATTGCAATCTCTCTTACGACTGCCTTCAGTGGAGTTCCTGCTTTCGCCGGACCGACAGGTCCGGTTTCCTTACCTGCAGTTCAGGCGGAGAACGCGGAAGGCATCGTAAAGGTCGGTTGCAACAATGGAACCAACTGCCCGCAAATCAATCCTCGCTGGGGTAACGGCCACCATTATCGCGGTGGTGACCGCTGGGAAGGGCGTCGCCATTATCGGAATTGGGATGATCGCCGTCACTATCGGGACGGCTACTACCGAGATCGCAGACACGGTAACGCAGGGGCGGTCATTGGTGGCTTGGCCGCTGGCGCACTGATTGGGGGCCTTATCGCCTCGCAGCCTGCCGCGCGGTCGTATGGAGGTTCGCACGTAGAATACTGCGCGTCCAAGTACCGCTCTTATCGCGCATCCGACAATACCTATCAGCCGCTCAATGGTCCCCGCCGCCAATGCCGGTGATTGATCGGCGGGTGTCCCGTTCATTATGGGGCGCTCGCCTATCGTATGATGTGTGAAAAAAGCCAATGCAGAGGTGTATCCCTCTTGCGCTCCATCTAAATCCGTTCTAAACGCCCGTCACCACTTCAGAAAACACATCGGAATGGCCTCGTGGCGGAGTGGTGACGCAGAGGACTGCAAATCCTTGTACCCCGGTTCAATTCCGGGCGAGGCCTCCATTCCAAACTTCAGAGTATTCATAGTTGACGACCGCGGTTGCGTAGGCACCCCGTGGTGAATACTCATATCGAGACGAATTTCCCGAAGGCGATTAGACGATGGAATGGAACAAAGGCGTTACCCTTGCGCTTGATGGACCTGGGCAGTACCGCACAATCACCACTTTGCAGGAAGCCTCCTGGGCGCTGATCGAGGATTGGCCGCTCGAAGACGGTGAGGCTTTGGACAAGGCTCTGATAGTTTTCGAAGCGGCGATGAAGGGTAAAAAGACGGCGGAGGCCGCGCGTCTCGCTTTTATTGCCGCTGCGATCGAGGCCGGTATCGACATCAAGTCCTGAATTCGGCTCGCGGATGATCCCGGCGCGGTTTCCCGTGCACAATGCATGCAACTCTGATAGCATATCTGTGTTCGGCTTTTGGAGGAGCAAAGGCGGGACGACTGCATGCGTTGGAGGAGATCGTCATGCATTACCTGACATTCGTAACAGCCATAAATCCATATGTTCTGGCGGCCTTGGGAATGGTGCTGATATGCGGTGCCGTTGACTGGTGGCGCCATACACACTGAAGCGTGAAAGAAGGCGCGTCTGCGCCCACTTCGGGACTGGCGACAAGTTTGTTATGACAGGTTTTGCATCAGGACCTGCCCGGAGTGAACTTTGCGTACTGATTCTGCCTTCAACGACACGAACCAGCCTCTGACATTGACACTGGAGACCCTCATAAATGGCATTGAGGGCGAGACCGTAACGCTTCGTCAATTGATGCATGCTGTTGGCGAGCAAGGGCTTCTGCTCATCTGTGCCCTCGCCTCTCTCCCCTTTCTGATCCCGGTTTCCATTCCGGGTGTCAGTACCGTTTTCGGAGCCGCTATCATCCTGATCGGCATTGCTGTCTTCCTCAATCGCCTGCCTTGGCTTCCAGCGCGAATCCTGGACAAGCAACTGGAGACAGCGCGACTCGTACCGACACTGAGAAAAGGCGTTAGAATCGTTTCCAGACTGGATAACTACATCAAGCCTCGCTTCGCCTCGTTCACGGGATCCGCATTTGCAAACCGCATCAACGCGCTGGCGATTGCCGCCGGGGGTCTCCTGCTGATGTTTCCCTTGGGTCTCATTCCCTTTTCGAACACACTGCCCGGCATTGCGATCCTGCTGACGGCCCTTGGCATGATCCAGCGCGACGGCGCGGTTGTCCTGGGCGGCTACATCTTCCTTGCTTTCACGACACTCTATTTCGGCGCTTTGGGATTCTTTGCCCTTCGTGCCGGAAATGGCCTCGCCTCAATGCTCGGTTAATCAACGCGCCCGTGGGCCGGCTGGCGTTAGTTTCGACGTCGCCGGCTCCACCAGACCGCAAACCTACGTCTCCTGCGGCGCACAAAGGCCAGATCGTGCGACAGGACCACGAGACCAAGGGGCACCATCCAGAACCCCAGGATTGGCAGGAATCCCAGGCAGCCACCCGCAACAAGGCCGGCGCCAATTGAGACGCGGCCTGCACGCGACCGCGGCATTGGCATGTGGAAACGACCGAGATGAAGCCGGCCGGTTCTCGGGTCTATCCCAAATCTGCTTTCTGCGTTTTCTTGTTTCAAATCTTCACCAGTTGGCATTCGGTTCGCGTTCTCGTCTTTTTGGGGCCGCGCGTATCCGTGCTTTGCCGCCTTTGAACGTATTCGACCGAAGAAAGCTCCGAATCCCATGTCTGTTTTGCGTTATCATTGCTGGCCGCAGATGGTGACCCGGTGTGGATAAGACAAGCGAGATCCATTTTTTTTAAAAAAGCGCTTGGCAAATCGTGCAGTCATCGGTAATACCCCGCTCACGCCGCGACGAGCGGTGTTCCCTGGTAGCTCAGCGGTAGAGCACTCGACTGTTAATCGATAGGTCGCCGGTTCGAATCCGGCCCGGGGAGCCAGTTTCTCAGCCAAGCTGAATGCAAAATGCCCGCCCCTCAACGGCGGGCATTTTCATGTTTAAAGCCTTCCAGTGTCGATTTCATCCCTAAACCAAACGAATTGCCTGTGGCGTGGCAATATTTATGACGGCCACATGAAATCGTGCTTGGCAAAACCATCAACCTTCGTTATGACGCCGCTCACACCGCAACGCGGTATTCCCTGGTAGCTCAGCGGTAGAGCACTCGACTGTTAATCGATAGGTCGCCGGTTCGAATCCGGCCCGGGGAGCCAGTTTCTCAGCTATGCTGAACAAAATGCCCGCTCCTCAAAAGCGGGCATTTTCGTTTTCTCCAGAAGTTATTCTTACTGTCTAGTTGGCGCGGTTTGCGTCGGCGTCTGGCCTGCATTGTCAGAGGTTCCGGGTTGGGGCGCCGGGATTGTCGTCTGCGTCGTAGAGGCCGTTGTTGACGGGTCGGTTCCGGGGCCGCTGCTTGACTGAGACCAGATGATGCCCGCTATCAGAAGCAGGGCAACGAACCCTAGCCATAAGCCTGCTCGTCTGTTTCGACCTGTTGTTCGTGGCAGTTCTGGTCCTTGATCATTCGGGCTATAGGCCATGTCAGGTACTCCTTTCGATCATAATGATCTTCAAACATCCCAATTCGGGCAACGTTCCTCCAAGTCCCGCCTTCAGGATGATTCGTTGACATCAGCGTTCGCTTGAATTAGAACAAAAGAAGAACATTGATGGAGATGAGCATGAACAGTGCAGAACAGGCCGTCAAAAATGCGTTGGCTGCTGTTGCGACCGCCAGGGCGCTTCGCCAGCGCGATGCAGACGAGAGACGAAAGACCTTTCAGCGCATCCAGCTTGCGAGCCAAAAGCCGCTCTACATTCCCCGTGGTGTGCAGTTGAGACTGGATCTGACCGAGCAGGCATCTTCGCATTCGCAAAAACTTAGTTAATTTTTTTGGGAACGGGTTTGCTGGTCGAATGTTCTTTTGTCGGGCGACGGAAAAGCCTGAAACAAAAAAACGAGGAGGAAGCTCATGCTTTCGAAACTGCTTAGCGTATCCGTTATTTCCCTTGGTCTTGCCACTGGCGCGATTGCACAGACGGCGGTCACTCCCAATGACCAGACCATGATGAACACAGACAACAACACCCGTGCTGGAACCTACGGCTCCAACAGCGCCACAGGCACCGTGGTAGACCCCGGCATGACCTACAGCACTAATCGCGATAGCGGCACAAAGCCTGCAGGCGAACTGACCGTTCAGGACAGCCCATGCGCAGCGCCTTCTGCCACGCCAACCGAAGGTTCGAGCACGAGCCCGGTAAACCGCACTCAGTGCTAATAAGTTTTTCCCGAGATGACAAAGGGGTGGCCTTGGCCGCCCCTTTTTCGTTGTGAAAGAACGCGCACCATGAAACTTGGGTGTGAAATTTCACCAAACATGCAAATTGCGGGAATGTATTGCTTGCTGAAATTTGGTGGCAATGGAAAAAAGCACCTTATTCCAGCCCATTTTGGAGATCCGTAATGACCGTCCACCCTTCCGTGCTCAGTGTAATCGGCAACACGCCTTTGATCCGTCTCAAGGGCGTTTCAGACGCGACCGGTTGCGAGATCCTGGGGAAGGCGGAGTTCCTCAATCCCGGGCAGTCGGTCAAGGACAGGGCCGCGTTGTTCATCATTCGCGATGCCGAGAAGAAGGGCCTGCTTCGTCCAGGCGGCGTCATCGTGGAGGGAACTGCTGGCAACACCGGTATCGGTTTGACGGTTGTAGCGAAGGCTCTCGGGTATCGGACAGTCATTGTCATCCCTGAGACGCAAAGCCAGGAAAAGAAAGACGCCTTGAAGCTTCTCGGGGCGGAGCTCGTTGAAGTGCCGGCTGTTCCCTATAAGAACCCGAACAACTACGTAAAGGTATCCGGGCGTTTGGCCGCTGAACTGGCCAAAACCGAGCCCAATGGCGCAATCTGGGCAAATCAGTTCGACAATGTCGCAAATCGCGAAGCGCATATCGCCACCACTGCGCAGGAGATCTGGCAGCAGACGGATGGAAAGGTCGACGGCTTCATCTGCGCGGTCGGTTCGGGCGGCACACTTGCCGGAACCGGAATTGGCCTGAAGGAGAAGAATGCCTCCATCAAGATTGGTCTCGCTGATCCGGATGGTGCGGCTCTCTACAAGTTCTACACGGAAGGCGAACTGAAATCAGAAGGCTCTTCCATCACGGAAGGCATTGGCCAAGGTCGCATCACCGCCAATCTCGAAGGGTTCCGGCCTGACTTCTCCTACCAGATCAGTGATGCTGAAGCCCTGCCCTATGTGTTCGATCTCGTGGAGCAGGAAGGCCTTTGCCTCGGCGGTTCGTCGGGCATCAATATCGCTGGAGCGGTGCGCCTTGCGAAAGAGCTTGGCCCGGGCCACACCATTGTGACCATTCTCTGCGATTACGGAAATCGCTATCAATCGAAGCTGTTCAATCCGGACTTTCTCCGGTCGAAAGGCTTGCCGATACCGCAGTGGCTGGTACAAAAACGCGAGATCAATGTTCCCTTCGAACAGGCATGAGTGAGACTGCAGCATGACAACCAAAGCCCTTTTCCGTGACGATTTCTATTTGGCCACGGCAGAGGGAACGGTGACAGCCATTCATCCGGATGGCGCGATCGAACTGGACCAGACCTGCTTCTATGCAACCTCCGGCGGCCAGCCGGGGGATACAGGCTTCCTTGAACGAGCGGATGGATCGCGAATCCAACTCGGCCAGACACGGCATGGTGAAACAAAAGATATCATCCTGCATGTCCCACTGGAGGAACAGCCGCGCCCGGAGGTTGGAGAAACCCTCGTTCTGCATGTTGATTGGGCGCGCCGCTACAAGCTCATGCGCATGCATACGGCCTGCCACCTCCTTTCCGTGGTATGTGAGTACCCGATTACGGGGGCAGCGGTTGGCGAAGAGGAATCCCGTGTCGATTTCGATATGAGTGAAACAATCGACAAGGACGAAATCACAGCCAGACTGATGACCCTGGTGACAGAGAATCACCCGGTATTCACGCGGTGGATTACGGACGATGAACTTCTGGCCAATCCCGGTATAGTGAAGTCCAAGAACGTTCGGCCGCCGGTCGGACTGGGACGGGTAAGCCTGATTTGCATCGGTAAAGACTCCAGCGTTGACAGCCAACCCTGCGGCGGCACACATGTCTCCGAGACCCAGGAGGTCGGAGCAATTCACATCGCCAAGATCGAGAAGAAGGGTAAGGAGAACAGACGCTTCCGCATTCGTTTCGGAGTTCCGGAGCAAAGCGCATAAGCATCTCCTTGCATGAATGAGGAGACTGAGCATGGGTGTCGAGAAAAGCCGTTTCGTGGTTTCGGGCGATTGGGTTGAGCAACAGCTGGGATCTCCCGGCTTCAAGACCATTGACGCGTCCTGGTATCTGCCGATGCACAAGCGCAATGGTGCCGAAGAATTCGTACAGGGTCATATCCCGGGCAGTGTTTTCTTTGATCAGGATGCTATTGCCGATCACTCGACCGGCCTGCCGCACTCCCTGCCCTCACCTGAGTTTTTTGCAAAGGAAGTCGGCAACCTGGGTATTAGCGACACGGACGTGATCGTCGTCTATGATGGTCCGGGCTTCTTCTCGGCACCGCGCGTGTGGTGGATGCTGCGCGCTATGGGCGTGGAAAAAGTCTATGTTCTCGATGGCGGACTGGACGGCTGGAAGGTCGACGGGCGTCCTCTGGAGAGCGGGACGCCGGATCCGGCTTCAGCGACATTCACACCACGCTTCCGTGGACGCCGCGTCACGACTTTCGACGAAATGCGAGCTATCGTCGACAATGGATCTGCCCAGATCATCGATGCGCGCGGCGCAGGACGCTTCACGGGTGAGGAAGCAGAACCAAGAGCGGGAATGCGATCAGGCCACATGCCGGGTGCGCGCAGTCTTCCTGCTGCGAGCCTCTCCGATAAAGGCCATCTGAAGGATCTCGATACGCTCCGCGCCATGATGGAGGAGGCAGGCGTCGATCTTTCCAAGCCGGCTGTGACCAGTTGCGGGTCTGGCGTGACCGCCGCTGTAGTGACCCTGGCACTCGAATCACTCGGTCATACCAACAATGCGCTTTATGATGGTTCCTGGTCCGAATGGGGCGGTCGCGATGACACGCCTGTAGTCACCGGCCCCGCCGAGCCGCTGGAGAAGCCTGTCCACGGTCCGCTTCGGGCTCACGTGACGCGGTTGGAGATGACGGCCCCGCCGCGCCAAAGCCTGCCGATGCCGGTCAACCTGCAAACGGCCCTGATCCGTACCCAGGATATCCCGCTCCATTACTACCGCTATCTTTATCGGCAGATCGGCAAGCGATGGCACTGGTACAAGCGGTTGCGCATGAGCGACGCCGATCTGTCGGCAATCCTGCGTGACCCGAAGGTTTCCGTTACGGTTCTTTACGTCAATGGTGCACCGGCAGGCATGTACGAACTGAACCAACTCGACGGCGATGTCGTCGAATTGTCCTACTTCGGTCTGTTCGAACATGCGCTGGGCTTGGGGATCGGCAAATGGTTTCTGTTACAAGCGCTCTATTCGGCGTGGCAGACCAGCCCGCGGAAGGTGACTGTGACCACCAATACGCTCGATCACCCGCGCGCATTGCCTCTTTATCAGATGATGGGCTTTACGCCTGTTGCCACCAGTGACGCCTGGGTTGAACCGCTGTCGGATGCGGAATTGCTTGCATTCGGCAAACGCGACTGAACCCATCTCGTCCGCTTTGACCGGTGTGAGGTCAGAACATTGATGGTTTGAGACGGTATGAAATCAACAGCCGCCATGGCTTTCCCCCTGACCATGGCGGCTGAAACGTAGCTTGTTTATTTTATGCTACGTTGAGGATGGTCTCAGCCGAGGCCACGTCATAACCAAGTGCGTCAGCCACCGGTTTGTTAGTCACGCGTCCTCGATGAACATTCAGCCCGTTTCGAAGGTGCCGATCTTCTGCGATCGCTCTCAGGCCGCGATCCGCCAGTGCGAGACCGTAGTGGAGAGTGGCATTGTTAAGCGCGTGTGCAGAAGTTACCGGAACAGCACCAGGCATATTGGCGACGCAGTAATGGACTATTCCGTCGACTTCGTAGGTGGGATCGGAATGGGTGGTCGCATGGGAGCTTTCGAAGCAGCCACCCTGGTCGATAGCCACATCCACGATAACCGCCCCCTTCTTCATGCCCGTCAGCATCTCACGGGTCACAAGTTTGGGTGCCGCTGCACCCGGAATAAGGACAGCGCCGATGACGAGGTCAGCTGCAAAAACCTCTTCCTCCAGAGCATCGATCGTCGAGTAACGGGTATGAATGCGTCCAGAGAACAGATCGTCAAGCTGACGCAAACGAGCCAGTGAACGGTCGAGAATTGTTACGTCGGCGCCGAGGCCAACAGCCATCCTCGCCGCATGCAGACCAACAACCCCGCCACCTATTACCGCGACCTTGCCCGGCAGAACACCCGGAACGCCGCCCAGCAGAACGCCCCGTCCACCGTTGGCTTTCTGTAGAGCGGTCGCACCGGCCTGAATTGCGAGGCGGCCTGCCACCTCGGACATCGGGGCGAGAAGCGGCAGTCCGCCACGATCATCTGTCACCGTTTCATAGGCAACGGCCGTCACACCCGAATTCACGAGGCCCTTCGTCTGTTCCGGATCCGGTGCAAGATGGAGATAGGTATAAAGGATCTGCCCCTCGCGCAGTTGAGCCCACTCGCTAGGCTGCGGCTCCTTGACCTTCACCACCATATCCGATCTTTCGAATACTTCCTGCGCGGTTGCAGCGATCCGCGCACCAGCAGCGATGTATTGGCCATCATCCGCACCAATTCCGGATCCTGCCTGGGTCTCGATAATGACCTCGTGGCCATGGGCGATGTATTCGCGGACCGCGCCGGGCGTAAGGCCAACCCGGTACTCATGATTTTTGATTTCTTTCGGACAACCGACACGCATCTGATCTCGCTCCCATTCATCACAGCTCCCGACTGCGATGGTGGAATTTCAACAAAGAAACCACGCAATGTCCTTGCGAAGATGAGTTCAAAATCCTACCGTTGTCGTAGGTTCGTGCGTGATTAAGCACATTTTTCGTGGATTCTTCACATGAGTGCGTTGGACGCAATAGATCTTGCCATCGTCAAGGCTCTTCAGGCCAACGGGCGCATGTCGAATGCAGAACTATCGCAGAAGGTTGGGCTGTCGGCGTCGGCCTGTTCCAGGCGTCTGGATCTGCTGGAAAAGAACGGCATCATCAGCGGCTACCATGCCCGCCTCTCCAACAAGGCGTTGGATTACAAGATGATGGCAATCGTGCACATATCACTGTCCGGCCAAGGCGCGAAAACCCTGAACGAGTTCGAAGCAGCGGTGAAACTCTGTCCGAATGTGCTCGTCTGTTATCTGATGTCCGGAGATTGCGACTACATTCTGCGGGTTGCGGCGAAGGATCTGGAAGACTACGAACGCATTCACCGCGATTGGCTTTCGGCGCTACCGCATGTGGTAAAGATCAATTCGAGTTTCGCCCTTCGCGAGGTCATCGACCGACCCAATGTCGGCCTCTAATGCATGTCCACGAGAAATACCTAATTGGTCGATCACCTCGCTAACAAAGAGGTAAGACTTGGTCTGACATTGTGCCAATATCGACCCGCCACGAGACAGTTTCATGTTGCTTCATCAG
This sequence comes from Rhizobium rhizoryzae, assembly GCF_011046895.1. Taxonomy (NCBI): domain Bacteria; kingdom Pseudomonadati; phylum Pseudomonadota; class Alphaproteobacteria; order Hyphomicrobiales; family Rhizobiaceae; genus Affinirhizobium; species Affinirhizobium rhizoryzae. Next base: position 2,820,302 of record NZ_CP049250.1, read on the forward strand.
GCTATCAAGGCACGGCACACTGCGCGTCATCGCACCCGTATCATCGCCACGATACGCTATGGCGGGCATGATCGTTCGGGTCAGGTCATCAACCTCTCGGCATCCGGCCTCGCAATTCAGCTGGATCGACCGCTTTTCGCTTCCGCTGGGTCTCGCATACGCGTTACCTGTGATGCGCTTGGAATGCTGGAAGGCAGCGTGACCTGGTCAGAGGGTGTACGCATCGGCGTACAGTTCGACCGGTCATCCAATGCCTGGGCAAAAGTGGCATCCTACTTCCGCTTCTATCATACGCCGGCCCGGCCCAAGCGCTGACTTCAAACCATGCGAGACACAGCATCCCTGCAAGATGGCTGATGCTTAAAGCGTGGCGAAATCTTTCAGATTCGCCCCTGACGCTTAAAGTCTTTGTGTTATCGCATGTCGTTATCGCAAAACCGCGGCACACTTTTGCGCGACATGCTTTTTAGGATCTCGCTGTGCGCTCCAGACTGCGCTTGATCCCTGATTCCGAGTGTGTTGCAGTAAACGCACTCCTGAGACCATGCTTCCGATCAGATGTTGCCTCCTACCCCCGCCCGACATCGACTCAAGGATTGCCGCGTGGTGACAGGGCGAGCAGCCGGATGCATATCCAAATCTTACTAACCAACAAAACACTAAATCATAACAACTTTCGATATTATATTTCGCAGATCTATCAAAATCGAAAGTTTAAAATGGCTTCATTGCGCTTATATACGTTAATATATCGCACAATATTGAGGGATTTTTAATAAAAATTGCCGGTTCCTACTTCCATAGACCTTTCATTTTCAAAAGAAAATCAAAAGATATGGAAAAGAAAAATTATGATAATCGCAAAAATGAGCGCCTCAAATACCAGTTCAATGGCTTTCTCTACTTCATCAATGAAGTGGTCGAGGTACGCGTCGCGGATATTTCCCGCACTGGCCTCTGTCTGACGCTCAAGAGCTGGGTTTCCGCTACACCGGGCGCGACAGTTCGCCTTCGGACCAGCGAGTTGGGTATGGTCGAGGGGACCGTGCGCTGGTATCGCTCTGGTCGCATGGGGGTTCATCTTGCGGAAACGTCGAACACCGCTGCGCAGGTGGCTTCGTATTTTAGGCATTTCCATAAATCAGCCATGCCGGATGCAGCGGGACAACTGGGTCGCAGACGAGGATAGGCAGTGCGGCCACATTGCCAGTTGCCTCCAGTCTGACAGCTTGTCCTCTCAAGCCTAACGAATATTCGAAAGATAAGGATTGCGAAAACATCCGTCATTTTCCTGATGCGTTGCCATGACATTGACCCTACACTCGCACCGCCAAACGACTGAGGGAGAGCTCCATGTCATTCCTGTTCACCCAAACCAATGTGACGCGACGATCGCTTCTGGGCGGCATCGCCGCTGGTTCTGCACTCGTGATGCTGCATCCCTTCGCAGCGCGCGCGCAGGCCAATCAGGCGCATCTACGCATCATGGAGACCACTGATATTCACGTGAATATCATGCCCTACGATTATTATGCCGATAAGCCAAACGACACGCTGGGTCTGACCCGTACAGCAACCTTCATCGACAAGGTCCGTGCCGAAGCATCCAACTCAATGCTGATCGACAACGGTGATTTGCTGCAAGGCAACCCGATGGGCGACTACATGGCCTATGAAAAGGGGATGAAAGCAGGCGATCTGCACCCTGTCATGAAGGCGATGAACGCCCTGGGCTATGATTGCGGAACGCTCGGTAATCATGAATTCAATTACGGGCTTGAATTCCTTTTCAATACCTTGAATGGCGCCAAATTTCCCATCGTCTGCGCCAATCTCACCAAGGGGCAGCTCGCCTCCGACCCGAAGAAGGACGATCTGTTCTTCAAACCCTATGTCATCATTGAGAAGCAGATAAAGGACGGCTCCGGCAATTCAAGCCCGGTCAAGGTTGGCTTTATCGGTTTCGTGCCTCCGCAGATCATGGTCTGGGACGCGAAGAACCTGGAAGGCAAGGCCCAGACACGCGACATCGTACAAGCGGCCAAGGCCTGGGTGCCTGTCATGAAAGAAGCGGGAGCGGACGTGATCATCGCTCTTTCGCACTCCGGCATCGACGGCACCGGACAGTCCGAACGGATGGAAAACGCGTCGCTCTATCTTGCAGGCGTTGAGGGCATTGACGCAATCTTCACGGGCCACCAGCACCTCGTCTTCCCGGGTCCCAAAGATTTTGAAGGCGTTCCGGGTGCGGATATCAAGAAGGGAACGTTGCAGGGCAAGCCTGCCGTCATGGCGGGTTTCTGGGGTTCCCACATGGGCCTGATCGACCTTTTGCTGGAAAGAGACGGCAACAAGTGGAAGGTGGTCGATTTCACAACCGAGGCTCGCCCGATCTATCATCGCGACGAGAACCGCAAGGTGATCGCGGACGCAACGGATAAGCCAGAGATCGTCGCGGCCGTGAAGTCGGAACATGAGGCTACGCTTGCCTATGTTCGCCGGCCCGTCGGCAAGACCTCGGCGCCACTCTATTCGTATTTCGCCCTCGTTGCGGACGATCCTTCGGTCCAGATCGTATCAATCGCCCAGACCTGGTATGTGAAGAACCTTCTGAAGGATGGTCAGTACAAAGATTATCCGGTCCTCTCTGCGGCGGCGCCGTTCAAGGCAGGTGGGCGCGGCGGTCCGGACTATTTCACTGACGTTCCGGCTGGCGATATTGCCATCAAGAATGTTGCCGACCTCTATCTCTATCCAAACACTGTTCAGGCGGTCCTGATCACCGGAGAGCAGGTCAAGAACTGGCTCGAAATGAGCGCCGGAATGTTCAACCAGATCCCGGTCGGCACCAAAGATGCGCCGCTGCTCAATCCCAAATTCCCGAGCTACAACTATGACATCATCGACGGCGTAACCTACCAAATCGACCTGTCGCAGCCCCAGCGCTATGACGGCGACGGAAAGCTCGTCAATCCAGATGCACAACGAATCGTGGATCTGAAGTTCGATGGCAAGCCGATCGATCCCAAGCAGAAGTTCGTGGTCGCAACCAACAATTACCGTGCAGGCGGCGGCGGAAAGTTTCCCGAAATTGCCGCCGACAAGGTCATTCTGGTTGCACCCGATACCAATCGCGATGTCATTGTTCGCTACATCATCGAGCAGGGATCCATCAATCCGTCAGCGGATGCAAACTGGACCTTCAAGGCATTGCCTGGCACGAGTGCGGTTTTCGAAAGCGGTCCCAAGGGACGGCAGTATGCTGCCGCCGTCAAAGGAGCAAAAATCGAAGATGCAGGCGACGGCGCTGAAGGTTTTGCAAAATTCAGACTGATTCTCTGATCTGAAGCTCAGCTTACAGCCTTGAAGCCGCCGGACAGCGTTCGGCGGCTCTTTCTTATTGCGGATCCGTCTGCCAGCGTACCCAAAAACCACAGCAATCAGAGGGTGCTATAGGGAGTAACCATCTGAAATCAAAGGGCGCGATCAGTCGAAGCTTCCGCTTCAGGCAGGCCGCGAGAGCCATGTCCGAATATTCGCATCAGCCGCTACGCAATCGTTTGCTCGACCTTCTCCCGAGCCAGGAACTCGATCTTATAAAGCCGTTCCTTGAGCCAGTCGTGATGCAAAAAGGTCATGTGATTGTGCACACGGATGCTGTGGTCGATTACATCTATTTTCCCTTTTCGGGTATCGGATCGGTTGTGACCATTTCACCTGAGGGTCATCAGGCTGAAGCTGGAATGTTTGGTCGTGAAGGTTTTGCACCAACAACGGCTGCGGTTGGCGGGACAATCAGTATCCACGAAGTACTCATGCAGGTAGGCGGTGAAGGTGTCCGCATCTCTTCGCTCCGGCTCGGGGAATTACTGCCGATCTGCCCGGTCTTTTCCAACCTGCTCGCGCGTTTCATCCACGCCTTCAGCTCGCAGATTTCATTCACGGCTCTTTCGAACGCGGTTCATAGCGTTGATGAGCGGCTGGCACGATGGCTGCTCATGTGCCACGACAGGGTCGATGGGAACGAAATCTCCCTTACACACGAATTCATATCCCTGATGTTGGCCGTCAGGAGACCGAGCGTCACGACCGCTCTCCACATTCTGGAAGGACAGAAACTGATCCGCGCAGAGCGCGGCCGAATATCGGTGCGAGATCGCAATGCACTCGAGCGCTTTGCCGGTGACGCTTACGGAAAGCCCGAACAGGAATATCGGCGTCTCATCGGAGAGCTACCCAGCAAGAGAGATATGGCAATCTGATTTGTCTATCCTCATCCCGGCACGAGGGTGCGAATGCTCTTCGTGCGGACGGACTGCCCCATTCTCTCGAAATGCTGCTCCGCCATGCCGTACGCATCTGCAGCAAATTTCTCCATCGCAGCGCGGTTACGAATCGTAATCAACCCTCGTTGGGACCGGATGAACCCGCGCCCCTCCAGCATATGTAGGGATGTTGTTACGCTTGGCCTGCGCACGGCGAGCATGATGGCAATGAACTCGTGAGTCAGGGTCAGCTCGTCGCCATCAACCCGGTCGTGGCACATGAGAAGCCACCGCGTCAGGCGCTCCTCGACAGAATGGATGGCATTGGACAATGCTGTGGCCGAAACCTGAAACTGGAAACCTATCGCGGACGAATGCACAAGCTGGTTCAACGCCTCGGACTTGCTCATGAGGCGTTCAAAGCTCTTCAGGTCCAGTCGCCAACTTCTGCTGGGAACCTGGATCGTGATTTCGTGGATGTTTTCCTTTACCCCGCCTAGAACCCAGGTCGGGAAAAAACCTTCTCGCCCGATCAGGCCTGCTTCGACCCGCTTGCCGCTTGGCGAGACAACGACTACGGAGCCTATCCCGGAAACAGGAAAGTAGACGTAATCCGTCGGCTCATTCACATGCGCAACTTTTTCGCCATGCGGTAGATCGACGAGCTCCATCTCATCGAGAAGTCCTTCAAGTTCGTCAGCAGGAAGGCTTGAGAGAATGAGATTCGGGGAGAGCTCCGGCTTCAGATGTAGCATTATCTATCTCCTCTTCATCAGACCGACGACGAACTTCCGGCTTGTCTAATCCTTGTAGCGTATGCGTCTCTAACCGAGTGATGTGGTCACTCGGACGACTATGAATTTCATGCAACGAACGGGGACGTGCATCCTATCGTCTTCCATCGCCGACCACTTCTTGAAGGAAACACGCAATCAGGGCGAAGGTTCATTAGGGGAACGAAAAATCTATAAATCGAAACCCAGGAAGATCAGATGATCAGAAACAGATTGAGCTCAACATGAGCCCTCTGGCACTGAACTCAGTGCAAGGGGCGCGTGCTGACGTCTACTCCATCCAGCGCGAGCGCATCGACAATGTTTCGCATGTCTTCTTCGCATTCGTTCAGAAGAAATGGCTGCACCCGGCTCGGAGTATTCTTGGAATTGATCACGAACAGGAATGGCGTGGAAAGCCGCAGCAGCCTTTCAGAAAGCGCGTAAAGGACGCCAGCATCGAGGCCAAGATCTAACAACACACCGCCGCATCGTGCTGCTGCTGTATCATCAAGCTCTTCTGCACCTAGCGGCCCGATCAGCTTCAGCTGCGCATCCTCCCACGCCTGTCGTGCGGCGTCAGATATGAAGTCCGGACCGGCGACAACGATAATCTCAAACGGCACGCTAAGTGCCTCCTTTGGCATTGGGTCAATCATCTCAGTACGAGACCACAAAGGAGGCAGATCAGTATTTCTGTCAGTTCCAGAGACGTTACCAACACTATCTTAGAGATCAGCCGTCATTCCGCCGCAACGGAGAGCTTTTCAGTTGGCGGTCTCAGCAGGAGATCGTCGAAATCCTTACGATTGGGGCATCGCCCCAGACGTTCCGCCAAGGCTGCCTTGAGCCAGGTTCCGGCCGGTCCAGGCGGATCTGCCAGACGGTGTACGGCATAAAGCGGATACTCTGTCGTCTCGTAAGCATCAATTTGAAGAGGAATCAGTCGACCTGTCGCGAGATCCTCGCGAATGAGCGAAGCAGGCAGCCCCCCCCAGCCAAGCCCACCCCGAATGAGTTGGTGCTTTGTGGCGATGTCTCCCACTCTCCAGGTCTTGTAGGAGAGGACATTGAAGTCGCGCCCCTGTGTAATGCCTGATGCATCGGTCACAACGAGCTGGGTTTCCTCGCGCACATCACGCCTGTCGAGCCTTCGTCCCAGTTGCGCCAGTTTGTGCTGCGAAGAGGCGACCGGAACCATGAATGAATGGCCGATCTTTTCGACTGCGAGGCTGTCATCCTGCTTCAGCAAGGCCCCGCCAACGCCGAGGCTCGCGCGGCTTGTCGAGACCAGATCCATGACCATGCCCAGCTCACCGGATGTCAGCTTCATCGATACGGACGGAAAGCGCCGCCCAAATTCGGAAAGAGCATCCACCACAGCTTCGATGGGCACCATATTGCTGATGGCAAGCGAGACCTCAGCTTCCAGCCCCTCCTTCAGGGTTTTGGCACGAGAGCGCATCACATTCAGATCCGACACGATCCTGCGGGCGTCGGTCAGCAACGCTTCTCCAGCCTTCGTCAACCGGGTCTGACGGGAGCCGTTTCGCTCGAACAGGCTCACCTCAAGTTGGCTTTCAAGATTGGCGATCGTGTAGCTAACGACGGATTGGGCCCGGTTGAGTTGCTTGGATGCGGCAGAGAAGCTGCCAGTCTGCGCGACTGTCAGAAAAACCTGCAACTGGTCCAGTGTTGGATTAGCATCCATTTTCCCATCCATTTCATCGATAGAAGACTTCGATATTATCGCCATTTTTTCGATGGGCGTCCATCCGTATGTTGCCTCGAAAGCCGGACCCAAGCTGGCCTATCCAAACAGGATTTAAACAATGTCGAACGTACTTCTCATTACTTCGAGCCCCCGCGGCGCAGAATCCGTCTCGTCCAAGGTGGCAACAGACCTTGCTTCTGCCTTGGCGGCGAACTCAGGCGCGCAGATCGTGACCCGTGACCTCGCAGCCTCCCCGATTGCGCACCTCGACACGGTGACAACCAATGCCATCCGCAAGGCTCCAGCCGACCGCAATGCCGAAGAAGCTGCTGCCATCAAGATTTCCGATGAGCTGGTTGCCGAGCTTCAAGCTGCAGACAAGATCGTCATCGGAACCGGGCTGATCAATTTCAACATCTATTCCGGACTGAAGAGCTGGATCGACAACGTCGCTCGCGCCGGTGTCACCTTCAGCTATTCTGCCGAAGGCCCGAAGGGCCACCTGACCGGCAAGAAGGCATACATCGTTCTGGCTTCGGCTGGTGTATATTCCGAAGGTCCGGCAGCACCGCTCAATCACGCCGTACCTTACCTGAAGACGGTTCTTGGCTTCCTTGGCATCACGGATGTGGAAGTTCTGAATGTCGAAGGTCTCGCGTTCGGTCCAGACGCTGTTGCCAAGGCTCTGGCTGCTGCTGAAAGCCGCACCAAGGAACTGGCCGTCGCAGCCTGATACGCGCGTCCCGATAGATCAAACGGAAAAGGCCCGACAGTCCGGGCCTTTTCTGCATTCAAAGAGTTTTGCCGATTTCAGGTTGTGCGTGACTCGGCTCCGTCAGCAAACAGGGACGGTCCGTTCTGATCGATAATCTGGCGTGCTTTCCGGAAGGTGCATTCCAGAGCGTCTTCCTGAGATGTGAACATGTCCGCGCGCACGAAGGTTCTGACGAGGGTCCTGCCTTCAACCTGCTTCTCAATTCTCCCGGCAAGGCGCAGTTGCGACCCTTCACGGATCGGCTCCGCATAGATGGTGCAACCGGCGTGCTCCTGCGGATCGGCTGCAACGGACGCCGTCTTGCTCCCCTCACCTCCGCCAGAAAAAATGCCTGCGATTTTTGAGAAGATTGAGGCCATCCGTGTTTCCTTCGTTGCTCAAGTCTTTGTATCGTTTCGAGGTTGGCACCGTTTGCGAGGCGCCGTTGTCATCATATAATGAGGTTTGCGAGAATTTCATTCTCTGTGATGTCTTCGAAGCCAAGCCCTGCACCGTCAAATCGCTCGATCAAACCGACAAAGTTCTCAGATGCGGTCGTCTCGATGCCGATCAGGATGGAACCAAAGTTGCGCGCGGACTTTTTCAGGTATTCGAAGCGCGCGATATCATCGTCGGGGCCTAGTAGATTCAGGAAATCGCGCAGTGCGCCCGGACGCTGAGGAAGCCGTAGGATGAAGTATTTCTTTAGTCCGGCGTAACGCATTGCGCGCTCTTTCACATCCGGAAGGCGTTCGAAGTCGAAGTTGCCGCCGGAAACGATCGCAACGACCGTTTTTCCTTCGAGCTGTGTCGGATCCATCGCAGCAAGAGCGGCCAGAGAAAGAGCGCCTGCCGGTTCCAGAACAACGCCCTCGATGTTCAGCATATCGATCATAGTCACGCAGATCGCGTTTTCCGGAACGACGATGACCTGCTCTGCCGGAAACTTCTTGAGAGCTTCGAAGTTCAGGTCTCCGATGCGGGCGACAGCTGCACCATCCACAAAGTTATCGACCTTCGAGAGGGTGATCGCCTCCCCGGCCGCAAGGCTTCGCTTGAGGCTTGGCGCACCTGCGGGTTCGACCATGATGAAGGCATCATCGGCCAGTTCTCCCGCGAAGTATTGGGTTATGCCGGACGATAGTCCGCCGCCACCGACCGGCATAACCATCAGATCTGGTTTCATTCCTTCGGGCATCTGCTGCGCAATTTCCGCTGCAACACTCGCCTGGCCTTCGATAATGTCGGAATGATCGAACGGCGGAACCATGGCTCCATCAATCTCTTCGACATAGGTCTTGGCTGCCGCATAACATTGGTCGAAGATATCGCCGATAAGCCTGATCGTGATGAACTCCCCGCCGAACATTCGCGTCTTGTCTATCTTCTGCTGGGGAGTTGTAATCGGCATGAAGACCACGCCCTTGACCCCGAAATGCCTGCAGACGAAGGCAAAACCCTGAGCGTGATTGCCTGCGGACGCGCAGACGAAAACCTTGTCGGTGCCCCCGGTAGCAATCGCTTTCCTGAAAAAGTTGAAGGCACCCCTGATCTTATAGGAGCGGACAGGCGACAGATCTTCCCGTTTCAACAGAATGGTTGCGTTGTAGCGTCGGCTGAGATGCTCGTTCATCTGGAGCGGCGTCTCGGCAAAAATCTGCCGCATCGCCTCCATCGCTTCATCCACATGCACGTTCAACATTGCAATCCATCCGTTGAAATTCCTGAAAGGCCCCGCTATGCCATAGCTTGGACAGAGACACAAAAGCTTCTTTTCAACGGCAAATCAGCAGGATCCGGCGCTTGAACGCAACCCAACTTCGCGCTTCCCTGTATATCGCTGGCCTATGTGGCATTTATCTCGCCGCCGCGATGTTTCTCCCTGCTGCCATCGACCTTTATTATGGCAACAGGGACTGGCAGCTGTTTGCAGCATGTGGCTTCATGGTCGGATCATTCTCCCTGGCATGTACGCTCGCAACACGTGGCTCCACACCAGTCGTTAGCAAGCGCCTCGCATTTTTTATCGTGAACGTGCTTTGGGCACTTTTTTCTCTCGTAGGCGCACTTCCCCTTTATCTGTCACCTTTGGGGCTGACCTTCTCCCAGTCACTTTTTGAATCGATATCGGCGATCACTACCACCGGATCGACCGTTATCGCTGGTCTGGACAACGCGGCTCCGGGCATCCTTTTCTGGCGTTCCCTGCTGCATTGGATGGGCGGCATAGGGATTGTTGCGCTCGGGCTTTTCGTGCTCCCATTCCTCCGAGTGGGCGGAATGTCTTTTTTCAAACTCGAATCGTCCGACACCGGTGACAAGCCATTTGCCAAGCTGGCGACGTTTACCCGCGCATTTTTGGCGGTGTATGTCGGGCTGACCCTGGCATGCACCATTGCCTACGACATGACAGGAATGGGGCATTTCGACGCCTTGAACCATGCTATGGCGACAGTTGCGACTGGAGGCTTCTCAACCCATGACGCCTCTTTTGGCTATTTTCAGAGTCTTCCACTCATGTGGGTTGGCACGGTTTTCATGACAGTGTGCAGCCTTCCCTTTTCCATTATGATTCTTTTTGCGGTTCGTCGCCGCACAGACACGCTCTTCGATCCGCAGGTGGGCTTCTTCCTTGGCTATCTTTGCGTCTTTTCAGGCTTGCTGGGCGTCTACCATCACGTCCACAACGACGTGACCTTACCGGTCGCGTTGACCCATTCTTTCTTCAACATCTCGTCAATACTATCCACAACCGGATTCGCCAGCGAGGACTACACATTGTGGGGCCCTTTCGCTGTTGCTCTGGCTTTATTTGCAACATTCCTGGGCGGGTGCTCCGGTTCAACTGCCGGCGGAATAAAGGCATACAGAGTGCTGATCATAATGAGCGTGATCAACACCGGCTTGAAGAAACTGCTTTACCCGAATGCGATATACCCAGTTCGCTACGGGCGGAAATCCGTCGATCCCGATATCGTAAAGGGTATCTTTCTTTTCGTCAGTCTTTATATGGCGATATGGGTTGCAGGTTCGCTGATCCTGACTCTTCTGGGGTATGACCTGCTGACAGCGATTTCAGCGTCTATCACCTGCCTGTCGAATGTTGGACCCGGGATCGGACACGTGATCGGCCCGGCTGGAAACTTCTCCACGATCTCGGACCCGGCTTTGAACGTCCTTTCTGTCCTTATGCTGCTCGGACGTCTTGAGGTGCTAACGGTTCTCGTCCTGTTTTTGCCCATTTTCTGGAAAAACTAGGTCAACGCATTTCCGACTGCCGCATCGGCATTGCGTCAATCGTGGAAGACAGTTCCGCAGGCGTGATAGGTCTGTTGCTGGACAACTTCGCTCTGCCATCCTTCCCGATCAGGACGGCGCGGAAGCCTCGTCCCTCTGCGCCAAACCGCTTTCTCAGACTGTCGGCGTCGAGCTTCAACTGTGGTTTGTCGATGATGGCTGCGACGTCTGCGACCACTGAAATGATCAGCATATCTCGCTCTGCCACCGATTTCTGTGTGCCTTTCAGAGCACCCATCTGCTGCACATAGTTAGCATCGTCAGATCGGTCGCTGAAAATGACCAGGATCCGGTGGTTCCAACGGAACTGGTTCAATTGGTCAGCGGTAGAATGAGCCATGGTCGCCGTTCCCAACACAGTCATCGTCGCCATGATCCATTTCGAAGCAAAAGACATTGTGGCTCCTCCCTCATTAACAACGCGAGATGGAGCAAAAAGGATCAATATGACCGATAATTTTGGTGCGGACGGCGGGGATCGAACCCGCACAGATTGCTCCGAGAGATTTTAAGTCTCTTGCGTCTACCAGTTTCGCCACGTCCGCGTGCACAGCCTTCATCAAGGCGTTCGCCAAAAAATGCAAGTCCATCCGTGGGCAAATTTGAAGACGTGCGTTGAACTTCTATTGATGCATATGCTTCCCAACTGGCTGGTCGCGTCCCATATCCGTTGAAAGAGCGACCGGAGCCCAACGACCATGAAAGCACTTTCTGCCGCCATTCTTGGAAGCCTGTTTCTTGCTGGCTGCGCAAGCACAGAGATCGCGCCCATACCGGGAAGCATAACTTACAACGGTCAGCCGCAAACCAAACTGACGCGATCCCCGATTGGCAGCACGTTTTCCCACGACTTCTACGACGGTACGCGTGTCGTGGAAGAAACCTACCAGATACAGCCAGACCGTAGCCTCAAGATCGTTCGCAGAGAGTACCGGTCGATATTTCCAGACTGATCGGTTCCGACGTCTTCAATTTATTTAGTCACCACTAAAATACTTTCTTGCCGATGTGGGGATCAACCCTATCTTATCGGGATCACAGAGGTTTTAGTAGTGAAGCATCGTTTTCTGATCGTAGAGGACAGCCTTCTGATCGCGATGGATCTGGAAGAGGCCATTTCGCGCAGCGGGCACGAGGTCATCGGCATCGCGCCAGATATGACCGTCGCGCTCAATTATGCCCGAGAAGCGGACATAGCATTTGTCGATGTACGGCTTGCCGATGGCGAGACCGGCCCCGAGCTTGCCCGGCTGCTGACCGGACGCGGCCTGACGGTCATTTTCGTAACCGGAAATCCGATGCTTGTCGAAGGGCGCGATGCCGGGGCTCTGGGCGTCATCGCCAAACCGCTCACACAGCAGGCTGCGGCGGATGTCATTCAGTTCGTCGTCGACTGGAAAGGCGGGAAACAAAGAAGACCTCCCGCACGCCTGAGGCTGTTTCGCCCGTTTTCTCCTGCCGCCTGAGACGGCAAAGGGCGCGGACTAATGATCCCGCGCCCCTCTTGCACATGAACTGCTCGGTCAATCAGCCAGCGAGCTTCGTCGCAATCTTGGCCACATGCGCCCCTTGGTAGCGTGCGCCTTCCAGCTCGATTTCCGAGGGCTGACGGGAACCGTCGCCATCCGTAATCGTGGATGCGCCATAAGGTGAGCCACCCTTGACCTGTTCGACGCCCATCTGGCCCTGGAATGCATAGGGAAGCCCTGCGACGACCATGCCATGGTGCAGAAAGGTCGGGATGAACGACAGGATCGTTGACTCCTGGCCACCATGCTGCGTGGCTGTGGATGTGAAGACCGATCCGACCTTGCCTACCAGCTTGCCCTGGAACCACAGACCACCGGTCTGGTCCCAGAAGTTGCGCATCTGCGAAGCTACCGTGCCGAAACGCGTGCCTGCGCCAACGATGATGGCGTCGTACTCTGTGAGATCGTCAACCTTGGCGACTGCTGCTGGTTGGTCCATCTTGTAGTGAGAAGCCTTGGCGACGTCTTCCGGAACCAGTTCCGGCACGCGCAGGACGGTCACCTCGGCGCCGGCCGATCTTGCGCCCTCTGCAACGGCATATGCCATGGTTTCGATATGACCATACGTCGAGTGGTAGAGTACGAGAACCTTAGCCATTCATTCCTCCTGTTTCGGCTCCAACAATTGGAGCGCGTCTGGTAGCTGCATACTTATCCGCGCAAATACTAACTTCCAGCCTCCAGGCGCGGTACGCACTGTTCAATAATCGAATACGGAAGATCTGTTGTGATCATAATTTCGTAACAATGGAAGCTGGAATTCGTCTTCTGTCGCGAGGGGAATCCGCATACATCATGATTCAGTCGCAGACTTCACGAGGGCTAAAATGACATCGACGATCGTAACCGCGGCCATTCTGGCCATAGGCGACGAGCTTCTTTCAGGGCGGACGAAGGACAAGAACATTGGTCACCTTGCCGATGTCCTTCTCCTTTCCGGCATTGACCTCAAGGAAGTGCGAATCGTGGCAGACGAGCAGGACGCCATCGTCGAAGCGCTCAATGCGCTGCGCAAGCGTTACACCTATGTCTTCACCTCCGGTGGCATTGGCCCGACACATGACGACATCACGGCAGATGCCGTGTCGGCAGCATTCGGTTTGACTTGCGAACACGATGCTGAAGCAATGCGCCTGCTGGCGGAAATGTACAAGCGGCGGGAGATGGAGTTCACCGAGGCGCGTCAGCGGATGGCGCGTATGCCGAAGGGGGCGCGTCACATCGCGAACCCCGTCTCCACCGCACCGGGCTTCATCGTGGACAACGTCTATGTGATGGCAGGGGTGCCGCAGGTATTTCAGGCCATGGTGGATAACATCCTGCCAGAGCTTCAAAAAGGGTCGCACTTGCTGACGCGCTCGCTGCCGTGCCCCTATGGAGAGGGAGATATCGGCACACTGCTTGGCGCAATCCAGAAGGCTCATCCAGAAACGAGCATCGGCTCCTATCCCAAGTATGACGGTCAGCGCTTCTCCACGGAACTCGTTGTCAGAGCGCGAGATGAAGCAAAGCTCGACGCTGCCGCGAACGCGATTTCTGACATGATCCGCGGGCTCGATGCGGCACGTGCAGGCAGCAATCCAGGGCCCGAAGCCTGACCCAAGGTCGAACCTCCCCCAAAAGGCTTCTTGACCCATCTCAATGCAAGGACCATCTCCTTTGATGATGGTGGGATACATCTATCCCACCCTGCCGAGGAGATCAGACAATGAGCTATCGGACCATTCTTGCAGTTCTGGACAGCGAGCATAACGTCGCTCCCGTCACCGAGTTTGCCATTCAGCTGGCGCGCCAGTTTTCCGCGCACATCATGGCACTTCGAGCCGAGACTCTCGCGACAATCCCTCTGATCGCGCCGATGGAAATTCCGGATCCGACAGCGATTGAGACCTTGCAGCGAGCGGCGCAGGAAGAGACCCGGAAGATTGAGGCGGCATTTCGCCAGCGCGCCGAATCCTCCGGCGTCCCCTTCGAATTCAGATCTTACGTCTCGACAGGTGGAACTTCCTCCGAAGCAGTTCTCGAACTTGCCCGCACCTGTGACCTGATCGTTGCTCGACAGAATGACGCCAAAGCGGAAGCAGACAATAGCTCCGACCTCGAGACCTTCATCCTTGAAAGTGGGCGTCCTGTTCTGCTTCTTCCGCATGGTTCAAACCGCTCGCTTCCCGTCCGCCGCGCGCTCATCGCCTGGAACGGATCGAAGGAGGCGGCTCGTGCCGCATTCGATGCATTGCCGTTTCTTCAACAAGCGGAAAGCGTTGAGATCTTTTCCGTCGATCCGCCGGATATGCCACGTCAGAATCCGGAACTGGCCGGTGCCGACCTCGCCACTGCGCTTGCACGGCATGGCGTCAAGGTGAGCATTCGCACCGAAGAGAACTGCCAAACCTCCACGTCTGAAGCCATCACGGCCCGTCTTGCAGACGAGAGCGTCGACCTGCTGATCATGGGGGGCTATGGACATTCCCGTTGGTGGGAGATGTTGTTTGGCGGCGTCACGCGCTCTCTTCTGACCTCGATGACCGCGTTTACGCTTCTTTCGCGATGAACTCGATCCACATAAACTCGTCTTCCATCCATCTTGCCTAATTGTAGGAATTAAAGCTAATAGCAACGGCCAACGGAGCAGCTTTTATCGGTTGCTCCGCAGGCTGCCCGTTCCCATTCGGCGCCTGTCAAACTCAAGCGCGCCCGGAGCGAACCATATGTCTCTTCCTGATAAAGCCTTCCCCGTTTCCTGGGACCAGTTCCACCGTGATGCCCGCGCGCTTGCATGGCGTCTGGCAGGATCAGGACAGGAGTTCCGCGCAATCGTCTGCATCACACGTGGTGGCCTCGTGCCCGCAGCGATCATTTCGCGCGAACTGAACATCCGCCTGATTGATACCGTTTGCGTCGCCTCCTACCATGACTATGTCAATCAGGGCGAAATGAACCTGCTGAAAGGTATTGATGCCAGCCTGATGGTCGATGGCGGCAAAGGCGTTCTCGTCGTGGACGACCTGACGGATACCGGCAAGACTGCCTCGGAGGTCCGCACCCTGATGCCGAATGCACACTTCGCCTGCGTTTATGCAAAGCCGAAGGGAGTGCCGACCGTCGATACCTTCATCACCGAAGTCAGCCAGGACACGTGGATTTACTTCCCTTGGGACATGGGCTTCACTTATCAGGAGCCGATTGCCAAGGGGCACAAGGGCTGAAAATCGACAGACTTTGCGACCCGGCATAGACCGGGTCGTCTTTTTCTTAGGGAACGAATTCGTGACTGGTGCGTAGTGGGCATGCGAGTCCCAGAACGAGTGCGCCCCATGACCACGTCCCAGCGTTTGCCTCGGAGAGGCACCCGACTATCCAGTCTTTTTCTTCCCTTTCCGTTTGTCAGCTTCGTTCTGACGCTCTTTACCGACGTCTTGTTCTGGCGCACCGGCAACCTGATGTGGCAGAATTTTTCCGCGTGGTTGCTTCTGGCGGGGGCGATGTTTGGTGGCATCGCCATCGTTCTGGGTCTGATCGATTTTCTTCGTCCCTCCACGCGCTATCAAATGGGCGGAGGCGCCGCGGCGGTGGGATTTCTTATCATGTGGAGCCTCGGCATCCTCAATAATTTCGTCCATGCTGGCGATGGCTGGACAGCCGTGTTCCCAATGGGAATCATTCTCTCAGCGGTCACGGCTGTCGTGGCCCTGATCACGTTCGGGCTTGCAACGGCTCATCACAGCCGCAGGGAATGGAAGGTGATCGCATGATGCGCCCGCCATTTTCCAAGACGCTCCTTGCTGCTACGGCCTTGCTTGCGCTTGCTGCCTGTAGCGACGGTGACGATGCAAGTTTTGACGTATCACAGCAAATCGGGCCGAATCCTGTCCTGCCGGAACCGAGCCAATATCTTCTGCCGGATTTGAAAGTTGCATCCGTCATCGGCTGGAAGGACGGAGAAGCGCCGAAGGCACCAGATGGCTTCACTGTCACCGCCTATGCCAAGGACCTTGCGAACCCGCGCACCGTGCATACTCTCCCCAATGGCGATGTACTGGTAGTTCAGAGCAAAGCGCCACCGGGTGAGCCAACCTCGAGACCGAAAGACTTCATACGCGGCTTCATCATGTCGATCGCCCATGGCGACACGGGTGGGCCAAAGAAGAAGAGCAATCTGATCACGCTCCTGCGCGATACCAATCGCGACGGCCAAGTGGACGAGCGGATCGATCTCCTGACCGATCTCAACTCCCCGTTCGGCGTGGCATGGTTCGACAACACCCTCTATGTTGCGACGACAGATGCAATCCTCGCCTATCCTTACCGACCGGGCGATACGCAAATCAGTACTACGCCGCGCGTGCTGACGCCGCTGCCGGGTGGTCCGATTGATCATCACTGGACTAAGGATCTAGCCGCCTCCCCGGACGGAAAATGGCTCTATGTGTCGGTCGGGTCCAATTCGAACATTGTTGAAAACGGCATCGAAGCCGAGAAGGGCCGCGCCGCGATCTGGCAGGTGGACCGTCTAACCGGAGCAGCGCGTGTTTTTGCATCGGGCCTGCGCAACCCCAATGGGCTGAGCATCAATCCGGCCAATGGCGAGTTATGGACCGTTGTCAACGAGCGGGATGAACTGGGGCCCAATCTGGTTCCGGACTACATGACGTCCGTCAAGGATGGCGGATTCTATGGCTGGCCTTGGAGTTACTACGGACAGCACGTCGACAAACGGGTTCACCCGCCGCGCCCGGACATGGTGAAGCAAGCCATAGCACCGGATTACGCCCTCTCCAGCCACGTGGCGGCTCTTGGCCTGACATTCTCCATGGGTTCTGCTTTGCCTCCTCCGTACACCACTGGAGCATTCGTGGGAGAGCACGGAAGCTGGAACCGCGATCATTTCAACGGCTATAAAGTCGTGTACGTACCGTTCGAAAACGGGAAACCGAATGGCAAAGCCCAGGACTTCCTCACCGGGTTTCTGTCAGGGGATAATGCAAAAGGCAGGCCGGTGGGCGTGGGGATAGACGGGACCGGAGCGCTTCTGGTCGCCGATGATGCGGGTAACACGGTATGGCGTGTAGCAGCTTCCAACGGTGCCAAGACGGACCAACCGCTCGGGACAGACCAGATGCCTACCGGATCAACGGCGTCATCCCAGCAGGCGCCAGCAGCAGCCGGCTCCATCACCAACCCTCCGGCCCAGACCCAGATTGCACCCGCTACCGAACAACCGGTCCAAAGATAGTGAATGAGGTGCCGAGAAGTATCGGCACCTCACGTTACGTCAGTATTTGTATCTCACGCAGCGGAACGATAGGCTTGTGCCGAACCGCTGACACGGAAGTGCGACAGCAGATCAGTCAATTGCCTGCTTTCGTTGGCGAGTACCTGACTGGAGGCAGTCGTCTCCTCGACCATGGCAGCGTTCTGCTGGGTCATCTGGTCCATGTGATTGACGGAAGTATTGATCTCTCCCAGGGCCGCCGACTGTTCCGTCGCTGCACGAGCGATCATGGAAACCTGTTCGTTGACGTGATGAACGAGATCCTCGATTTCCTTCAGCGCTTCGCCAGTAGAGAGCACCAGCTTCACCCCGCCCTGCACTTCCTGAGCAGAGTTGTTGATCAGGGATTTGATTTCCTTCGCGGCGTTCGCCGAACGTTGCGCGAGTTCACGGACCTCCTGAGCAACAACGGCAAAACCGCGCCCCGCCTCACCGGCACGGGCTGCTTCCACACCGGCATTCAGCGCGAGCAGGTTCGTCTGGAAGGCGATCTCGTCGATAACCGAGATGATCTGGCTGATCTTCTGCGATGACTGCTCGATACGCTCCATCGCGTCGATTGCGTCGCGAACGATGCCGCCGGAACGACCTGCGCTTTCCTTCGTCGCGGCCACCATTCGGGTTGCCTCGTTTGCGCGCTGGGTAGAGGTCTTGACCGTGGTCGTGATTTCCTCAAGCGCTGCGGCGGTTTCTTCGAGAGCTGCGGCCTGCTGTTCCGTTCTGCGGGCTAGCTGGTTCGATGCGGCGGAAAGCTCGCCAGAGCTATCGGTGATCGTCCCGGCTGCCGCACGAACATTGTCCATGGTCGACCTCAGCGAGGCCATCGTCGCATTGACGTTCGATTGGAGTTCGGCAAAGGCACCCTGGAAATGCCCCTGCATGTCCTGGGTCAGATCCTGATCGGCAAGGGCAGCGATAACGCGACGGACCTCGTTGATGCCACGGTCAACATTCTCGACCAGTTCGTTGACACCAGAGGCGAAGCGCGTGAGGTCGGCATCTTCGTAGGTCTTGGTAATTCGCTGGCTGAAGTCGCCAGCGGCGGCGGCGGCAACAATGCCGCTGATCGATTGCTGCAAATCCTTGCTCTGGCGATTGAGCGCCTGCTCCTGCGCCTCCATTTCGCGCATGTGCAATTCGTTGGCCCGGAAGATCTCCAGCGCTCTCGCCATTTCGCCGATTTCGTCTGCGCGGTCCGTATCAATCACCACATTGCGGACATTGCCGTTGGCCATTTCGGTCATGACCGCCGTCAAGCTGCGGATTGGCGCCGAGATGCCGCGTCGAGCCACCAGGAAGCTGATGGCGATACCGAGACCAATGCAGACGAGCGCAGTCGCCAGCAGGATCGTCATGGTCATGCGTGAGTCCGCCAGCGCATCGGCGCGTGCCGTTGCCAGAGTGTTGGAGGAATAGGTGCTGTAGACCTTTACTGCCGCAGTCACGGCCTTTTGCCCGTCGAGAGCCTTGTCGAGAGCCGCGCGCAGCACGGCGGGGTTCTTGCCTTGCTCCGAGCCCGCGATCTTCACCATCGCGCGGATGCTGTCGAAATAAGAGGCGAGTGATGTGCGAACATCTGCCAGCTGCTTCTGCTCTTCCGCGTCTGCGGTCGCTGCAATCTTCGGCAGACGGTCCAGCATTTCCTTTGCGCGCTTTTCAGTCTCGGCTGCGAAATCCGCTGCCTTTTCCGGCGCCATGGCGAGCTGATAGGTCATGCGGCTGATGGCGATGATATCAACACGCAGATCCATTGCCTCGCGCGCAACCTCTTCACGGGCGCCTGTGTTTTTCAGCGAAGACCCCAGCACGCTCAGCCCCTGCGCACCCACACCAGCAATCACGACAGCAGACAGGCTCATCAGCGTCATGACGACGCCAACCTTTTTCAGGATTGAGAAATTCTTGATATTCACGAGAGACCCCCGACGGCAGACAGACGCGTCAGCAGGCGCGTCTATTCGAATTTTCCGAAAATCTAATCCAGGAAAGTTAAAATTGTGCGGTTGTCAGTTTTCCCGCCATTTTCAAGGGCATGTATCGGTCAAGTGATTTTTCGCCTTACGGTGCAGCTTTTGCACTTCCGCCTGCAAGTTGTTGACTTCACTAAGTGATTCGCTTGTCCCCAGTTTCCACAGGCAAGCACCACAATATCTTGTGGTTAAAAATCCATTGCGAACGAGACCTTGACGGAATCACACATTCGAACAAGATAGCGTCTATGTTGCGGCGGCGACTGAACCGGGCATGACGAGGCCGGTTCTAACAGAACGAAACCCTGTATCCTGCAGGCATGAAACGGGCAAAACATCACTGTTTTCCCCGGCAGGATTTTTGTGCCGTTTCGTCTGATTTCTTCCGTGACATGGGGTGGTGGAAAACTGCTTTTACGCTATATTTAGTGTTTGCAGCCAAACTCGCCACAAGATACAGGTCGACCATCTACGGATGATTTACCATTCGGACTGAGATAGGGCACGGCTGCCGGTGTTGACCCAACGGCTGCCGCAGGGACTTTCTGCGCCTGAGCGGGGCGCATAACAAGGACGAGAGACATGCGCATTGAACGTCGTTTCACGAAGCCAGGCGTTGGCGCCTATGCGGAAATCGAATTCCGCAAGGCCACGAGTGAGATCCGCAATCCGGACGGTTCCATCGTGTTCCGTCTTGCGGATATTGATGTGCCCGCACAGTTCAGCCAGGTTGCGACAGACGTTCTGGCGCAGAAGTATTTCCGCAAGGCCGGCGTGCCGAAGATCCTCAAGAAGGTTGAAGAGAATGACGTTCCTTCCTTCCTTTGGCGTTCGGTGGCGGACGAAAAGGCGCTGAAGGAACTGCCGGAAGGCGAACGTTACGGTTCTGAAGTCGATGCGCGCCAAGTCTTCGACCGCCTTGCAGGCACCTGGACTTACTGGGGCTGGAAGGGCGGCTATTTCTCGTCTGAAGAAGATGCAGCGGCATTCCGTGATGAACTGGCCTACATGCTGGCCACGCAGCGCGTCGCCCCCAACTCCCCGCAATGGTTCAACACCGGCCTGCACTGGGCCTATGGCATCGATGGTCCGGGTCAAGGCCACTTTTATGTCGATCCCTTCACAGGCAAGCTGACGAAGTCGAAGTCGTCCTACGAACACCCGCAGCCGCATGCCTGCTTCATCCAGTCCGTTGAGGACGATCTCGTCAACGAAGGCGGCATCATGGACCTGTGGGTTCGTGAAGCACGCCTGTTCAAGTATGGCTCCGGCACCGGTTCCAACTTCTCCTATCTGCGTGGCGAAGGCGAAAAGCTTTCGGGCGGCGGCCGCTCGTCCGGCCTCATGAGCTTCCTTAAGATCGGTGACCGTGCGGCGGGTGCCATCAAGTCCGGCGGCACGACACGCCGCGCGGCCAAGATGGTGGTTGTTGACATCGATCATCCGGATATCGAGGAATACATCGACTGGAAGGTGAAGGAAGAGCAGAAGGTTGCGGCGCTCGTGACCGGCTCCAAGGTCGTCTCCAAGCACCTGAAGGCCATCATGAAGGCCTGCGTGAATTGTGAGGCTGACGGCGACGATTGCTTCGACCCGACCAAGAACCCTGCCCTGAAGCGCGAAATCCGCGCTGCCAAGAAGGATCAGGTTCCGGAAAACTACGTCAAGCGCGTCATCCAGTTCGCACGCCAAGGTTACAAGGATCTTGAGTTCAAGACCTATGACACGGACTGGGATTCGGAAGCCTATCTGACGGTTGCGGGCCAGAACTCCAACAACTCCGTTTCGCTGAAGGATGACTTCCTGCGCGCTGTTGAAAACGACGGCACCTGGAACCTCACCGCCCGCAAGGACGGCAAGGTCATGAAGACGCTGAAGGCGCGTGATCTGTGGGAGAAGATTTCCTACGCGGCTTGGGCGTCTGCCGATCCGGGCCTGCACTTCAACACCACCATGAACGACTGGCACACCTGCCCGGCGGCTGGCCCGATCCGCGCATCCAACCCGTGCTCGGAATACATGTTCCTGGATGATACGGCGTGCAACCTCGCCTCTCTGAACCTGCTGCAGTTCAAGGATGCCAAGACAAAGCGCATCAACATCGCGGACTACGAACATTCCTGCCGCCTATGGACGGTGGTTCTCGAAATCTCCGTGATGATGGCGCAGTTCCCGTCGCGTCAGATTGCAGAACTTTCCTACCAGTACCGCACGCTGGGCCTCGGTTACGCAAACATCGGCGGTCTGCTGATGTCTTCCGGCATTCCGTATGACTCGGCTGAAGGCCGTGCCATTGCCGGTTCGCTGACCGCGATCATGACCGGTGTTGCCTATGCGACGTCCGCCGAAATCGCCTCCGAACTCGGCCCCTTCCCCGGCTTTGCTCCGAACCGCGAAAACATGCTGCGCGTCATGCGCAACCATCGTCGTGCGGCCTATGGCGAAGCAACCGGCTATGAGGGCCTGTCCGTCAACCCGGTTCCGCTGACCCATTCGGAAAATCCGGATCAGGATCTGGTTGCCCATGCCAAGGCTGCCTGGGACAAGGCGCTGGAGCTTGGTGAAAAGCACGGCTACCGCAATGCCCAGACGACCGTCATCGCGCCGACCGGCACGATTGGCCTCGTCATGGATTGCGATACGACCGGTATCGAGCCGGACTTTGCTCTGGTGAAGTTCAAGAAGCTGGCCGGTGGCGGCTACTTCAAGATCATCAACGGTGCCGTTCCGGAAGCTCTGCGCACGCTGGGTTACTCGGAAAGCCAGATTGCCGAAATCGAAGCCTATGCAGTTGGCCACGGCAACCTCAACCAGGCGCCGGGCGTCAACCCTTCGACGCTGCGTGCCAAGGGCTTCACCGATGAGAAGATCGAAGCCGTCAACGGTGCGCTGAAGGCTGCCTTCGACATCAAGTTCGTCTTCAACCAGTGGACGCTCGGTGCGGACTTCCTCAAGGACACCCTCAAGGTTTCCGATGAGCAGCTTTCCGACATGAGCTTCAACCTTCTGGAGCATCTCGGCTTTGCGAAGAAGGACATCGAAGCGGCAAACGTGCATGTTTGCGGCGCAATGACGCTGGAAGGCGCACCGTTCCTGAAGGCAGAGCATCTGCCGGTGTTCGATTGCGCCAATCCTTGCGGCAAGATCGGCAAGCGTTACCTCTCCGTGGAATCCCACATCCGCATGATGGCGGCTGCACAGCCCTTCATTTCCGGGGCGATTTCCAAGACGATCAACATGCCGAACGAGGCAACCGTCGAGGATTGCGGTAGCGCCTACATGCTCTCCTGGAAGCTGGCGCTGAAGGCCAACGCGCTGTATCGCGATGGTTCCAAGCTGTCCCAGCCGCTCAACGCCTCGCTGATCGAAGACGAGGATGATGAGGATGCAGTCGAAGACTTCATCCAGGCACCGGCAGCGGCGCAGGCCGTTCAGGTGACCGAGAAGATCATCGAGCGCGTTATCGAACGTGTCACCCGCGAGCGTGAGAAGCTGCCGAACCGCCGTCAGGGTTACACCCAGAAGGCCAATGTCGGCGGACACAAGGTGTATCTGCGCACCGGCGAATTCGGTGACGGTCGCATCGGCGAAATCTTCATCGATATGCACAAGGAAGGCGCTGCTTTCCGTGCGATGATGAACAACTTTGCCATCGCAATCTCGCTGGGTCTGCAGTACGGCGTGCCGCTGGAAGAATATGTGGAGGCCTTCACCTTCACCAAGTTCGAACCGGCTGGCATCGTGACCGGCAACGACGCGATCAAGAACGCCACGTCGATCCTCGACTACGTGTTCCGCGAACTCGCCGTGTCCTATCTTGGCCGTCACGATCTGGCGCATGTCGATACGTCGGACTTCTCCAACACCGCACTCGGCAAAGGCATTCAGGAAGGCAAGACCAACCTCGTTTCCACCGGCTGGACCCGTGGCCACAAGCCAACGCTGGTTTCCAGCAGCAGCCTGGACCGCGCTGGTTCGGAACCGAAGGGTTCTGCCACTGCGGCACCGGCCAAGGCTTCCGGCGCTGGCAACGTAACCGCCTTTGCAGGCTCTGCCGCCCGCAAGCTGGAAGCAACGGTTGCCATCTCGACCTCGGAAGTCGTTTCCTTCAAGCGCGATTATGAAGAGCGCGCCAAGGAACTGGCGGAAGAGATTGCCGAGGAAGCGGTGGCCGATGAAGGCCAGCAGGCTGCGACCGCCCTCTTCTCCGACAAGGCAGCCGCCGACGCGGCAACAGCCAAAACGGAAGCGAAGAAGGTGGAAGCCGAACGCCGTATGCGCTCCATCGCACAGGGCTATACCGGCAACATGTGCACCGAGTGCCAGAACTTCACCATGGTGCGCAACGGCACCTGCGAGAAGTGCGACACGTGCGGCGCCACGAGCGGTTGCTCTTGATAGTTGCATTCAGTTGCGGTAGCAATAGCGGCTCGGAGGCAACTCCGGGCCGTTTTTATTTAGTAAAAAAACAAGATCGAGCTTCTCGCTCGCGCATATTTTCAGTTTAAATTTCTACTGGCAGCCCGTAGTTACTAATGCTATATTTTGAATGGGATGATGCAAAAGCCGCAAGCAATCTCGCCAAGCACAGAGTGAGCTTCACTGATGCATGTCAGGATTTCAACGATCCATGGGCCGTTGAAAAGGAAGAGCGGTCACTGAACTACGGGGAAGTCCGGCGGCGAATTGTTGGTATTGGCAACCGTATTTTTCTTACAGTCGTTTATACGGAATGTGACGAAATTATACGCCTTGTTTCTGCACGACGATCGACACGGGCAGAGCGCCGGGAGTACGAAAATGGCTAACGATAAACGGGATCAAACCGACTGGGCTTACCTAGCGGCCATGACCGACGAGGAAGCGGAAGCCAATGCGCTTGCCGACCCCGATAATCCGCCGATGACGCAAGAAGAGTTGCGGGCCGCGCAGCGCAGGCCGCAGGTGAAAGTCATGCGGCGCGCATTGAGGCTTACCCAGGAAGAATTTGCCGAACGCTATCAGATCCCGCTGGGCACATTGCGGGATTGGGAACAGGGCCGCTCAGTGCCAGACCAGACGGCGCAGGCCTATTTGAGGGTCATCGCGAAAAATCCGGTCGGTACTGCAGAGGCGCTGGCTAAGAGTGCTGTGTAAGTCGCTCCGCAAGACACGCGACGTGCCGCTTCACCCCCCTCTGTCCTGCCGGACATCTCCCCCTCAAGGGGGGAGATCGATTCGCGGCGAAGCCCAACGCACTCTTCTGGTTATCCGCAAGAGGCAATCTCCAGTTTACGCGACTGCCGAGCGGTAACGTCTGGCCGATCTCCCCCCTTGAGGGGAAGATGTCCGGCAGGACAGAGGGGGGTGAGCCACGGATACAAGTTTGCGTTCTGCAACTGAACTGTCCGCCTCAGCATGATCAGGATGGGTCCCCGAAACTGGATAGTCTGGCAGGTGGCACGGCGAGCATTTGCGGCTCACGGCCCTGGGCTTGCGTGAGCGCTTCGAAATCCGCGTGATCGAGAACGAGCGCCGGCTGGCGATCCTGTCGTGCGGGTGGCGTGGGTAATGTGAGCTTGATCCGAAGACGCAGGGTCCAGATCGCCAACCCCAGCAAGCCCAGCACAAATACCGGCGGCACAAGCAGCCACAGGGCTTTGATGGCATCTGGAGACGCGCGAAACGTGGCCAGTAGATCGGCCCAGACATTATAGTCCTGCATGAGGCAAGCCGCCCTGCTCTGTTGCGAGTTCAAACCGAACGGACAACGGCACACCAGCAGGCGCAACGTGCGCCTCTGGCGGCCGGGGAGTTCGAAAAATCGCACACATACGACCGCCCCGACCTTTAGGTGCAAGCACCTTGGACATACGTCGGGGCCTCCCCAGCCATAGAGGGTGGGAGAGCCTTATAGGGCAATCACAAGCACTCAGCCACTCAAGAATGGCCGAGGGGGCATCTCGTATCGCGGATGCCAGCCGATGTGTGAGGGGTTTTCGAGGCCCCAGAATCGACCCGTTCAAGCCGATCCCGCGAGCACACTATGCCACTCTGGTTGTTACATCCATTGCGAGAAGTGGTGATTATTTTCCGTGGATGCGCAGATACTTGGGTGTCGCGCCAGTTCCGCCCGCTACCCCTGCAATTTCTCCTTGGGCACCGGTGCATCATCATAGCCGCCATAGACGGACTGATCGAAGGGGATAACAGCGCCAGTCATCATGCCGCTTTCCTCGGATGCCATCCAGAGAACCGTGCGGGCCACCTCCTTCGGGTCGAGAATGCGGCCAAAGGGTTTGGTCGCTGCGGCACGATCGATGAAATCCGGATCGCCGGTTTCAGAGAGGATCAGCTTGCGCTCGTGATCCGAGTTCATCCAGCCAATATCCAACTGGTTGACATGGATACGGTGACGCATGAGCGCGTAAGCCGCGTTGCGGGTCAGCGTGGCCAGTGCGCCCTTGGAGGCGGAATAGGGCGCAAGAAAGGGCTGACCGGCGAGGCTGGACATGGAGCCGATATTCACCACCCTGCCCTCGATGCCATCGCGGATCATCAGCCTGGCGGCATCCTGCAGCAGGAAGAACGGCGCACGGGTATTGATCGCAAACATGCGGTCGAACAGTTCCGGCGTCGTGTTGAGAATATTGCCACGATCGGTCAGCCCCGCCGCATTGACGAGAATATCAACCTTGCCGAAGCGTTTGTCGGCTGCTGAAATGACAGTACGGACAGCGTCGATATCGGCAAGATCGGCAGCGACCACCTCCACCGCAACTCCGGTCGCACCGGTAATGCGGTCTGCCACTCCCCGGCCCTTTTCCGCATCGCGCCCGACAATGATGATGCCGCCTGCGCCTGCCGCGGCAAAGCGCTCGGCAATGGCGGCACCCAGCCCTTGCGTGCCACCGGTGATAACCGCGATTTTCCCCTCAATGCGACTCATGGCTTCCTCCCAACCCACTTGATGAGAAATGGATAAGGTCCATGAGGGAGTTTGCATAGAGCGCATGTCACCGGTCATGAAAAAGCGGCGGAGCCGTTTCCAGCCCCGCCGCCTGTCACTTCCGGCAAATGGTTCAGGCCGATCACTCAGCCGCGAGCGGCTGGCCTTCCAGACCCGTTGCCACGACGGAAACGCGGAAACGGCCATCAAGATTGCGGTCGAAAATCGCGCCAACCACGATATCGGCCTCATCCTGCACTTCATCGCGGATACGGCTGGCGGCCTCATCCACTTCGAACAGCGTCATATCCATACCGCCGGAAATGGAGATGAGAACGCCGCGCGCGCCGCGCACGGAGATATCGTCCAGCAGCGGGTTTGCGATGGCGGCTTCCGCAGCGCGCATGGCGCGGCCCTGGCCTTCCGCCTCACCC
This sequence comes from Rhizobium rhizoryzae, assembly GCF_011046895.1. NCBI lineage: Bacteria > Pseudomonadati > Pseudomonadota > Alphaproteobacteria > Hyphomicrobiales > Rhizobiaceae > Affinirhizobium > Affinirhizobium rhizoryzae. Next base: position 2,847,238 of record NZ_CP049250.1, read on the forward strand.
GTACCCATCATGGCACGGCCCATGCCCCGCATGACAGATTTCACATCGGCGAAATCGAGGTTGATCAGACCTTCCTTGACGATGAGATCCGTAATGCAGCCCACGCCTGCGAAGAGAACGCGGTCCGCAGTCATGAAGGCATCGGCAAAGGTGGTCTTGGCGTCTGCAATGCGGAAGAGGTTCTGGTTCGGGATCACGATCACCGTGTCAGCGGCCTGGCGCAGTTCCTCGATCCCGGCTTCAGCCGTCTTCATGCGGCGATTGCCTTCGAAGGTGAAAGGCTTCGTGACGACACCGACCGTGAGGATACCGGCAGAGCGGGCAGCCCGCGCGATGACCGGAGCTGCACCCGTGCCGGTTCCTCCGCCCATGCCTGCCGTTACAAAGCACATATGGGAGCCGGAGAGATGATCCATGATCTCATCGATGGATTCTTCCGCAGCGGCACGACCGACATCCGGCAGCGAGCCGGCGCCCAGACCCTCGGTCACATGGGCACCGAGCTGAATACGGCGCTGCGCCTTGGACGTGGCCAGCACCTGCGCATCCGTGTTGGCGGCGATGAATTCTACGCCTGCCAGCTCTTCCGCAATCATGTTGTTGATCGCGTTACCGCCGCCACCGCCGACGCCGATAACTGTGATGTGCGGCTGCAAACCGGAAATGCCGCCTCTGGCGTCGATCATCGCTCTCTCCTTGTCAATTCAATTTCATCGGCTTCTCTCGAAGCCCTTCAGTCTTCACATTCATTGCCGGGCCGGATTGTGCCGCTTTGCAATCCGATGAGCTGCACGTGCGCTCGAATCAGACAGGCCCGGCCCGTATCCCATTTCGAGTGCCCCGCCAAACATGGCATTGGCAAGGCGAAATACCACTAAAGTGAGCTGCATGGGCAGTTCAAACAAAATGGCCCTCCCGAATTGCGAGAGAGCCATTGGAATTCCTGACAGTCGGGCGACTTAGAACTTGTAGTTCACGCCAGCCTTGACGGTGTGATCATGCACATCCTGCTCGGAGGCAACACCACCCGCAAAGCTGCGAACATTCGGCGTTCCGGTGTAATTGTATTCTACCTTGGCCGAGATCTTGTCGTTGAACTTCTGCTCGATGCCAGCGCCAACGATGTAGCCTGCCTTCCAGCCATCCGGGCCCGAGACGCCGCCGCTATCGCGGAAGTTGGTCATGGCCATCCCGGCCGTACCGTACAGGAGCGTCTGATCGAGCGGAACGCCTGCCTTCGCCTTCAGGCCCAGACGATGACGCTCTTCCAGCTTGCCACCATTGACCTTCACGTCTGCATCGCCGAGGTAGGACAATTCGCCTTCGCCGCCGACAACGACGCCGCCGACATCCGCCTGATAACCACCCTGAACGCCAGCAGCAACGCCCTTGCCGCCCTTGAACGGGTTCAAACGGCGCGAAACAAAACCGCCATGCGCACCAACATAGGCGCCATCCCAGTTGCCGCTGCGTGCAGCAGGCTCGTTATAGGCAGGCGGTTCCTGATAGGATGAAGTGAGGTCTGCTGCGGAAGCGGTCGTGGCGAGCGGAGCAGTAAGGCTGGCAATGACGGCCAGGGCAAGCGGCTTCTTGATCATGTTCGTAAACTCCATACACAGCCCACGTATGGCCGATGCGCGGGCGATCATCGGGACATCCTCGGTCTGTGAAAGCGGCCTCCCTTTGCCCCAGCCTCATTCATCAGACCTTGCCAATACATTCTCCATTTTTCACGAATCTATAAACACATCCTTAACCAGGGAGACGCGGCCTGCGGAAAACCTGCCTTTAGGCCGCCACGCACAAAAAGACCCCGAAACCGTCACTGGTTTGCCTCGATGTAAGCCACGACATCATCGATTTCCGATCGAAACCAGAACCCCCAGAAGCGCATGCTGGTGCCCGGCACCTTGCTCTTCGGGCTTCGCAGGAACTCTGAAAGCGCAGCCTCGTCCCAGACAAGACCCTTCGCGCCCGCTTCCGTCATTGCGGGGGAATATCGGAAGTTCGGGACTGTGCCGGCATTTCTGCCAATGACACCGTTCAAGGTTGGCCCGAAGCCATTGCTGTTCGTCTGAAGCGTATGGCAGCTCGCGCATTGCTTGAAGATCTGCTCGCCGCGGCGCAAATCGGCGGCAAGCGTCTGCCCTGCAATCGCCAACATCGCAAAGGGGGCAGCGAAACGCATGAGGCATAGGAGGAAGCATGATGAATGGCGCATGCTTCGCCAAGTAGCGCGCAGGGCGACGACTGGGAAGTCCATACAGCCCCCCCGACCGACGATCGAGATGAAATTACGCAGCCTTCTTCTTCGGCGCAGGCACATCGACCCTGTAACACATGGGGATCCAAGGGGTGTGGAACATGGAGGGAGAGCGCGATTCCATATATTGTTCAGGATGGATCTTACGAGGACCGCCGTAGTCTTCTTCTACATATTCATTGATCTGCTGATTTTCGTCTTCAAAATAAAAGTTGTCATTCGAGCCTGACGTCATTGCGTCCTCTCCTCATGATATTCGTTTCTTATGATTTGATACTTAGTGCGTTTACTCAGTAATACATTCAACACCGGGTTTGAGATTGCCAGAGCGGCTGACTAATCTCTCCGCCTTCGATGTTGGCGGCGATCTAACACATAAAATTTGAACTTTCACTCGCATTCTATAAAACCTGCTGCAGTTTTATTAAAATTTTTTGACAATACAGAATGTATTTTAATTGCAAATCATATTCAAAAGATGTCCCTTTATCACGTTCATTCTCGTATTAAATAATATCTTTACTGTAAATTATAATATTCAGTCTCGTCCGGAGAGACGAATTCAGACCTACCGAACTTTAACACTTTGCGTTCTAACTACGGGCAGCAGACTGTTCTGGAGTTGGAAATGGCAGGCCCGAGTTTTCGTTTCACACATTATGATCTTAAGCAGCAGCGCGCTGGCACCACGATCGAAGTGACAATGAGTGCGGTAAACAACGTGCGGCTGATGAATGCCACTGCCTGGCAGCGCTTCAACGAGCGTCTCGACTTCAAGTATATCGGAGGCGTTGCGAAAAAATCGCCGATCCGACTGGTCGTTCCGGAGGACGGAACGTGGCATCTCATCGTCGATGCGGAAGGCCACCATGGACTGGCAGATTCCTCCGTGAAAATGGTGGCGCCACCTGCCAATAGCATTCCAGCGCCCAAGCAGAGCCGCGGTTAACGCGGGTTTCGTTCGCGCCTCAGCTTGTCCCACCAGTCGAGCCGCTTGCGGATCTCGCGCTCGAAACCGCGTTCCGGTGGATCGTAGAAAGTCACTCTGCCCATCTTTTCCGGGAAGTAATCCTGACCGGAAAAGGCATCGGGCTCGTCGTGATCATAACGGTATCCGTCGCCATAGCCCTCACCCTTCATAAGCTTGGTGGGTGCATTGAGAATATGCTTTGGCGGCACGAGAGAGCCGTGCTCCTTGGCGGCGCGCATTGCCGCTTTATAGGCCGTGTAGACACCATTCGACTTGGGAGCGGTTGCTAGGTAAACGCAAGCCTGTGCCAAAGCCAGCTCACCCTCTGGTGATCCGAGATAGTCATAAGCATCCTTGGCCGCATTACAGACTACCAATGCCTGCGGATCGGCCAGCCCGATGTCTTCCACCGCCATGCGAACCAGTCGGCGGCCAATGTAAAGAGGATCCTCGCCCGCGTCGAACATTCGGCAAAGATAGTAGAGCGCGGCATCGGGATCGGATCCGCGCACGGATTTATGCAGGGCAGAGATCAGATTGTAGTGGCCGTCCTGGCTTTTGTCGTAGACCGGGGCTCGCCTTTGAACGATGGCGCTCAAGCCGTCGACATCGAAGATCTCGTTCGCCCGGGCCGCACGCCAGACTTCTTCCGCCAGTGTGAGGACTGCACGTCCATCGCCATCCGCCATGCGTAGAAGTGCGCCGCGCGCGCTATCATCGAGCGGAAGCGGCTTGCCTTCGGCTTGCTCGGCGCGCAGCAGCAGTTCGCTCAGGCTCTCCTCGTCATGAGAACGGAAGGTCAGCACCCGCGCCCTGGACAGGAGAGCGGCGTTCAATTCGAAACTTGGGTTTTCTGTCGTTGCGCCGACAAGGATCACCGTGCCGTCTTCCATGACCGGCAGGAAGCTGTCCTGCTGCGCCCGGTTGAAGCGATGAATCTCATCGACGAACAGCAATGTCTGTCGCCCATCATGCCTGCGCAGCCGTGCTGTTTCGAACACTTTCTTGAGATCGGCCACACCCGAAAAAATGGCGGATATCTGCTCGAACGCCAGACCGGCTTCACCTGACAGCAATCTTGCGACCGTCGTTTTTCCTGTCCCGGGCGGTCCCCAGAAGATCATCGATCCGAGCGAACCCGACGCGATCATCCGGCGTAGGACGCCATCTTCGCCCGTGAGGTGCGACTGGCCCGTCACCTCCGCAAGGGAGGTGGGGCGCAGCCTGTCCGCGAGCGGCCGACGATTGGCGACGGCTTCCGGAATCCTGGGAGCGAACAGATCGCCGCTCATCTGAAGAATTGACGGATACGCTGGCCGCCACGCTCGATCTCTACACGCCAAAAGCCGGGATTGTCTTCCACCAGAGCTGCCATTGCCTTTGTGGATGGCACAGGATCGCCGTTCACTGATACGATGATATCACCCACCTGGAAACCAAGACGCGCACCGGGGGAATTTTTGACGACTTCCGTGACGACAACCCCCGTCTTGTCTGTCGGCAGACGCACTTCCGTCGCAAGACGCGGCGACAGATTGGCGACCCGCAACCCAGCAAAGGGATTTCTGCCCTCAATCAGGCGAACATCGCGCGGCACGCTTTCCGGAGCGGCACCAATGACCATGCTAAGTTCACGCTGTGCGCCACCCTGCTGCACGGTCAGCTTCGTTGCATTGCCAAGGCCAGCTGTCGTCAGACGATACCAAAGCGCATCAGGGTGTTCGACAGAGATGCCGTTGACGCCCGTTACCACTTCGCCAGCCTTCAAGCCGGCCTTGTCAGCGGGACCACCCTCAGTCACGCTAACCACCAAAGCGCCACGCGCCGTCTTCAACCCGAGTGCTTCCGCGACTTCGGAGGTAACCGGCTGGAACGTTGCACCAACATAGGGACGCTCGAACGATTTCTTGCCGGCTTCTGCCGCCTGAAGGAAGACCTTTACGAGATTGGCGGGAATAGCAAAGCCAATGCCGTTCGAACCGCCGCCCCTGGAGAAGATCGCGGTATTGATGCCGATCAGTTCGCCTTTCATGTTCATCAAGGCGCCCCCGGAATTGCCGGGATTGATCGAGGCATCCGTCTGGATGAAGAAGCCGACGTCGCCGTCGGTCACCTGATTACGGGCAAGTGCTGAGACTATGCCGCTCGTCACGGTCTGCCCAACGCCAAAGGGATTTCCGATTGCCAGAACCAGATCGCCGACCTCTACCGCGTCCGAATTGCCTATGCCGAGAACCGGGAACTGTTCATTCGCCTTGATCTTCAGGACAGCCAGATCGATGCTTTCGTCCTTCAGCAGGACTTCGCAGGGGAACTCACGGCCGTCCGGAAGTGCGATCTTGATATCGTCAGCGCCTTCAATGACGTGCGTATTCGTCACGACGAGTCCGTTCTGAGAAACGATTACCCCGGACCCCAGCGAAGACTGCTTCTCCGATCGGTTCGGCATGCGCTGGTTGAAGAAACGTTCGAAGAACGGATCACCGGCAAAGGGATTGAGCCGCTGCACCACACGCTCAGCATAGACGTTGACGACCGCTCCTGCGGTCTGCTTCACAAGCGGCGCAAAAGATAGCTGCATTTGCTGCTGGCTTTGCGGAAGCGTCTTCTCCTGCGCCATGACGGGTAGTGGCTGCAGGAATGCCAAGGCTATCAACATACTGGATAGGGTTTTCGGCAGGTGGAGCATGTGATTCCTCTTCAACAAAGCAATGGTGACCTTGTAGCTGGATAGGTTAGAAATGAAAGATGGCCGAACAAGGTGAAAGATGATCGTGGCTGGTTACTTAGGATCACTGCTGGGAAATGCCAGAAGCTGCGACAGAGATGATGCGAAAGCCGCTTTCGATGACACGCGGTGGAACCATTTTGCAGCTCATCCGTAATTTCCGCTCAAGACGGAGATACCTGATGACCCATGTCAAACCAACGCTTCTGGTGGCCGTTCTGGCGACCCTTGCAAGCAACATCATGCTGCCAGAAACAAGCCATGCTGCCAGCTTCGATTGCACAAAGAGCGAGCTTGCGGCAGACGAAAAGACGATTTGCGAAGACAGGGCCCTGAACGATCTCGACGTCAAAATGGCCACGACTTTTGAAATTCTTACCGGCTTGATGCCTATGGGGAACCGGGATCTGGTGCGGGATGAGCAAGCGACTTGGCTGAAGAAGCGAACGACATGTGGAAGCGATGCGGCTTGCTTGCGAAGTGCGTATGAGGAGCGATTGAAGCAACTCAACGAGGCCTACAAGGGATTGATCAAGCCCCTTTAGAGCGGGGTTTGATCTCATGCCGGAAGAGCGGACCGGTCACCAGCGGTCCCGGTCGCCCTAGGCCGGGAATCAATCCCAGCTAAAGCCTTTATCTTTCATGTAGATGTTGCTGACACCCTTGCACCAGTCGACCTTGAAGTCGTCAGCACCGTATCCATCCCAGCTCACGCGGAATGGAACGACGCAATTTCCTTCATTGCTGAACCAGTCCATGTTGGCGTATTCGCCCGGCCTAATACGCGAATCGAGCCAGTTCTCGCTCCATTTGCCATTCTGGTATGTATAGAAGCCATTTATGGTGTAGCCATTGGCTCTGTTGTGAAGTCGAAACGCATAATCGCTGGCAGATGCAGAAATGCTTGCAAATGCAGATGCTGCGAACGCCAGGCAAAGTGCCAAGCCGAGCTTTTTCATGGATGAGTCCTCAGAAGCGAAGATGGGGGACAACAAGACTTGAAGATCGTTTGATCTTCTGTGGCACACAATACTTTCAGTTCATGAATACGATCTGAATACAAAATATGATATATATTCTGAATTTATAGGCTATGCTGCAACTATAAATTCAAACAAGAAAGGCGCCCCCTGAGCGAGCGCCTTTCTCAAGATTAGCTAGCCTTGCACCTCATTATTCAGGAAGAATTCGGACCGCGCCCTTGTCTGCGCTGGATGCGAAAGCAGCATAGGCTTTCAATGCCGTTGTTACGTTACGCTTGCGCGGAGCAACCGGCTTCCAGCCCAGTTTATCCTGCTCGGCACGGCGAGCAGCCAGCTCGCTATCGGTGATCTTCAGGTTGATTGTACGGTTCGGAATATCGATTTCGATCATATCGCCGTTCTTCACCAGCCCAATTGCCCCGCCGTTTGCCGCTTCCGGTGAAGCATGACCGATCGAGAGACCGGAGGTACCGCCCGAAAAGCGGCCATCGGTGATGAGCGCGCAGGCCTTGCCCAGGCCTTTCGACTTCAAGTAGCTCGTCGGGTACAGCATTTCCTGCATGCCTGGTCCACCCTTCGGTCCCTCATAACGAATGACGACGACATCACCCGCGACAACCTCGTTGCCAAGAATCGACTTAACAGCCGCATCCTGGCTTTCGTAAACCTTGGCAGGTCCGGTGAACTTGAGAATCGATTCATCGACACCAGCGGTTTTGACGATGCAGCCGTCCAGCGCGATATTTCCGTAAAGCACCGCCAAGCCGCCATCCTTCGAGAATGGGCTTTCAACCGAGCGGATAACCCCCTTTTCGCTGTCTGTATCAAGATCATCCCAGCGTGAAGACTGCGAAAACGCGACTTGAGTCGGCACTCCGCCCGGAGCCGCCTTGAAGAAGGTTCGAACTGTTTCGGAGTTGGTGCGTGTAATATCCCACCGGTTGATGGCGTCACCGAGCGTTGCTTCGTGGACGGTCTTGCAGTCAGTGTTCAGCAGACCGCCCCGCTCCAACTCGCCCAGAATGCGCATGATGCCGCCTGCGCGATGGACATCCTCCATATGGACATCCTGCTTCGCGGGTGCGACCTTCGAGAGGCAGGGCACCTTGCGCGAGAGGCGGTCTATGTCATCCATCGTGAAATCGACCCCGCCTTCGTGGGCTGCGGCAAGGATATGCAGAACGGTGTTCGTCGAGCCGCCCATCGCGATGTCGAGTGCCATGGCATTTTCAAATGCCTGTTTCGTGGCAATGTTGCGCGGCAGCACGCCCTCGTCTTCCTGCTCGTAATAACGGCGGGCGAGATCCACGATCAGGTGACCGGCCTCGACGAACAGCCGCTTGCGATCAGAATGGGTTGCGAGAGTAGAACCATTTCCGGGAAGCGAAAGACCAAGGGCCTCAGTCAAACAGTTCATGGAATTTGCGGTGAACATGCCGGAGCAGGAACCGCAGGTGGGACAAGCCGAACGCTCGATGACGGCCACTTCCTCATCCGAAATCTTGTCATCTGCAGCAGCGACCATCGCATCGACCAGATCGAGCGCGACTGTCTTGCCATGCAGAACGACTTTACCGGCTTCCATCGGACCGCCGGAAACAAACACGGCCGGGATATTGAGGCGCATTGCAGCATTCAGCATGCCGGGCGTGATCTTGTCGCAGTTCGAAATGCAGACCATGGCATCAGCACAATGGGCATTCACCATGTATTCAACGCTGTCGGCAATGATTTCACGCGAGGGCAGTGAATAGAGCATGCCATCGTGCCCCATCGCGATTCCGTCATCTACCGCGATCGTGTTGAATTCCTTGGCAATGCCGCCGGCTGCTTCAATTTCGCGCGCGACCAGCTGGCCGAGATCCTTCAGGTGTACGTGGCCGGGCACAAACTGGGTAAAGGAGTTAACGACAGCAATGATTGGCTTGCCGAAATCACTGTCTTTCACGCCGGTAGCACGCCACAAACCGCGCGCACCCGCCATATTGCGGCCGTGAGTCGTCGTTCTGGACCGGTAAGCAGGCATGGTGTTATCCTCGATTCAAAATCTGCCATCCATGTCGGCGGCCAGACCAATTGTTATGTCTAATCCCTACTCCAAAGGAATTTTGCTGTCACTATCAGCACAGGTCAAAGCGGTACGCCTCCGGCTCTCCGACATACACGAAAATGTTCCCCTCGATTTAATTTGCGTGAGGCCTGAAACTCTCCACCAACACGTTACGTAGTGATAGAAAGATCCAACATAGTGTTGAGAGAGAACTGCCATGAGTGTCTACCACCCTCCCAAAATCTCCTCGAACGAAATTACGCCCCAGCGGGTTTATTTGTCCCGTAGGACATTTATCGGCGGCGCAGCAGCAGGTCTCGTGCTTTCCGGCACGGCGGTGAGTGCCTCTGCTGCACCACTGCAGGCAAAGCCTGGGCCTTACAAGCTGGATGAAAAATTGACGCCGAAAGAGGCGGTAACGACCTATAACAATTTCTACGAGTTTGGCGTCAACAAGTCCGATCCCGCTCAAAATTCGGGAGACTTCAAGCCGACACCTTGGGCTGTGGCGGTGGAGGGTCTTGTCAACAAGCCAAAAACCTTCGGTCTGGAAGAGCTGATGAAAATGCAGCTCGAGGAGCGGACCTATCGAATGCGCTGCGTCGAAGGATGGTCGATGGTTATTCCGTGGATCGGCTTTCCGCTCAAGGCTCTGCTCGATCAGGTGGAGCCACAGGGCAGTGCCAAATACGTCGCGTTCGAAACCATTGTACGCCCTTCCGAGATGCCCGGCCAGAGCGGCTTCTTACAGCCTTTGTCCTGGCCTTATATTGAAGGGCTGCGCCTTGACGAGGCCGCTCATCCATTGACCATTCTTGCCGTGGGCCTTTATGGCGAGACCTTGCCCAATCAAAATGGCGCCCCTATCCGGCTGGTTGTGCCATGGAAATATGGATTCAAGAGCATCAAGTCGATCGTCAAGATCAAGCTCGTTGACAAGCAGCCGGATACAACGTGGAAGAATGCCAATGCCAAGGAGTATGGCTTCTATTCCAACGTCAATCCGGCCGTGGACCATCCACGCTGGAGTCAGGCCACAGAACAGCGGATTGGAGAGGGAAGCGGCTTGTTTCCTGACCGCAGGCCAACGCTGCCGTTTAACGGCTATGCGGAGGAAGTTGCCAGCCTCTATGCCGGAATGGACCTGAAGGCGAACTACTGATGCCTTCCTTTCCTGACCTCCCACGACGCTTGCACGGTCCAAGCGTCTGGGCCCTTTACCTCTTGGGCCTATTGCCTGCCGCGTGGTATGTTTACCAGGCAATGACCGGTGGTCTTGGTTTCAACCCGGTCAAGGGATTGGAGCACCTACTGGGCATCTGGGCGCTGCGTTTCTTGATTGCTGCGCTTGTCGTTACTCCCTTGCGCGACCTTACCGGCATAAACTGGTTTCGCTACCGGCGGGCGCTTGGTCTCCTCGGCTTCTATTATGTGCTCTTCCACTTCACCGTCTATGTCGTGCTGGATCTTCGGCTTGATATTCATGCCGTGTGGGCTGACATCGTGCGAAGGCCCTACATCACAATCGGCATGGCGTGCCTGATCCTGCTGCTACCTTTAGCCGCCACTTCGAATGGATGGTCAATTCGTAGTTTGGGCCCACGATGGAATACACTGCACAAACTGAGCTACATCATCCTGGCAGGGGCGGTTCTGCATTTCGTGCTGGCTCGGAAAAGTCTGACACTTGAACCGGCCACATATATTGCGATCGCGGCAGTCCTGCTGGGCTATCGGATTGTCCGCAAACCGCTTCAAAAATGGAGACGGCCCAAGCGACACAATCAACCGGTCCGACAAACTTGAACAAACGAGCCGGTGCAAGTCGCTTTCGAAGTGAAATGGTTCGAGACGCGACTGCACAGTGCCCAATGGCAGTTAGCGGCGATCCCACGGTGCCCTGACCGTTGAGAAACCAAAGACCGTATAAAGAAGGGTGGACCCCACCAAACGAAAAAACCGGTAGGTCGCCCTACCGGTTTTTTAATTAACGACTGACCTATGAGGATCAAATCAAGCGGCTTCAGCAGCTTCTGCTTCGGCGGCAACGCGAGCCTTGTCGGCAGCGCCCTTGGCATCGACGTCACGCTCGACGAATTCGATGACTGCGAGCGGAGCATTGTCGCCCTGACGGTAGCCAGCCTTCATGATGCGAAGGTAACCGCCGTTGCGCGAAGCGTAGCGGGTTGCGATCGCGTCGAACAGCTTGCGAACGGCGTCCTGATCCTTGATCTGCGAAATCGCTTGGCGACGCGCATGCAGGTCGCCGCGCTTGCCGAGGGTGACCAGCTTTTCAACGATCGGACGAAGGTCCTTTGCCTTCGGCAGGGTCGTTACGATCTGCTCATGCGTGATGAGCGAAGCAGCCATGTTGGCAAACATTGCCTTGCGGTGGCTGGCGGTGCGGTTGAGCTTGCGGCCGGAATTTTGGTGACGCATCTCGTGTCTCCTTTACTTGCAAGCATTTGCCTGCAGTTTAAATTCGCATTCCATTGAACCAGGTGACGCCCAATCGGCCCCACCTGGAAATGCGTGCGGGTTAGTACTGATCTTCGTAGCGCTTTGCGAGATCTTCGATGTTTTCCGGCGGCCAGGCAGGAACTTCCATACCAAGATGGAGACCCATGGATGCCAGTACTTCCTTGATCTCGTTCAGCGACTTGCGACCGAAGTTCGGCGTGCGCAGCATTTCCGCCTCGGTCTTCTGGATGAGATCGCCGATGTAGACGATGTTGTCGTTCTTCAAGCAGTTTGCCGAACGGACAGAAAGCTCCAATTCGTCAACCTTCTTGAGAAGCGCCGGATTGAACGCAAGTTCAGTGACGGCTTCTTCCTCAGCTTCCTTCTGCGGCTCGTCGAAGTTGACGAAGACAGACAGCTGGTCCTGAAGAATGCGGGCAGCGAACGCGACAGCGTCTTCACCCGTGACTGAGCCGTTCGTCTCAATCGTCATCGTCAGCTTATCGTAGTCCAGAACCTGTCCTTCGCGGGTGTTTTCCACCTTGTAGGACACCTTCTTGACCGGCGAGTAGAGACTGTCGACCGGGATGAGACCGATCGGCGCGTCTTCTGCACGGTTACGCTCGGCAGGAACATAGCCCTTACCGTTGTTGACCGTGAATTCCATGCGGATCTCCGCACCGTCATCGAGGGTGCAGATAACGTGATCCGGATTGAGGATTTCGATATCGCCAACCGTCTGGATATCACCAGCCTTGACAACACCTGGACCCTGCTTGCGCACAACCATGCGCTTGGAATCATCGCCATCCATCTTGATGGCAATTTCCTTGATGTTCAGAACGATATCCGTGACATCTTCGCGGACGCCCGGAATAGACGAAAACTCGTGCAGAACACCATCGATCTGGACTGCGGTGACCGCAGCGCCGCGCAGCGACGACAAGAGCACGCGACGCAACGCATTGCCGAGCGTCAGACCGAATCCCCGCTCCAAGGGTTCCGCAACCAGCGTAACCTTGGTACGGCCGGAGGAGCTAAACTCCACCTTGTTCGGCTTGATCAGTTCCTGCCAGTTCTTCTGGATCATATGTTTCAAACCTTCCATTCGCTGCCACTATCCAATCGTGGCAACCGAGCATGAGAAGCACCGATAACAAGCTCATCGGCGTTACGGCAAAGCCGCCAGACCTCAAATCGAAGTCAGGCGGCATCACTCAAACTTAACGAAGGCCCACCATTGCAGACCTCCCTTCACGCATTAGACGCGGCGCTTCTTGCGCGGACGGCAACCATTGTGCGGGATCGGCGTTACGTCGCGGATCGACGTAATCATGAAACCAGCAGCTTGGAGTGCACGCAGAGCAGACTCGCGACCAGAACCGGGACCGCAAACTTCCACTTCCAAAGACTTCATGCCGTGTTCCTGGGCCTTCTTGGCGCAGTCTTCGGCAGCAATCTGAGCGGCGAACGGCGTAGACTTACGCGAACCCTTGAAACCCTTTGCACCAGCAGACGACCAGGCAATTGCATTGCCCTGTGCGTCCGTGATCGTGATCATGGTGTTGTTGAAGGTCGAGTTGACGTGCGCAACGCCAGACGTGATGTTTTTGCGTTCGCGACGGCGGACGCGTGTGGCTTCCTTGGCCATGGTATTCCTTTCGTTGATCTCGTCACCGCCGTAACACCAGCGGCTCCACCAGGGTGAAACTCACCCCAAACTCAAAAAGGAGGCCGATGCACTGGCACCAACCTCCAAAAATCCGGATCTAACCGAACTTACTTCTTCTTACCAGCGATAGCCTTGGCCGGACCTTTACGCGTGCGCGCATTGGTATGGGTACGCTGACCGCGCACCGGCAGGCCGCGACGATGACGAAGACCGCGATAGCAGCCAAGGTCCATAAGACGCTTGATGTTCATAGCGGTTTCGCGGCGAAGATCGCCCTCAACCTGGTAATCACGGTCGATCGTTTCACGGATCTGAAGAACTTCAGCATCCGTCAACTGATGTACGCGACGGTCAGCAGCAATGCCGACCTTCTCGACGATTTCCTGCGCAAACTTCGGGCCGATCCCGTGAATGTAGGTCAGCGCAATAACAACGCGCTTCGCAGTCGGGATGTTGACGCCAGCGATACGTGCCACGCCTATTCTCCTTGCGTTCCAGTTGCCATCCGGCAAGTGGTGCTTCTTCCATGAGAGCAGCCTCAAAAGGCCGCCAGTTCAAATCTCATCCGATATAGTCATAGCGACAAGACCGGACCAAATAGCAGTCCGAGCCAATCGCTATCAAATGTCGCGAGTTGGCGCGGTGTTTAGCGGAATCGGTGCCCAAAAGCAACCGGCCCCGCCAAGATTCTTTAACAACAAACAGCGTTGCACTCAGTCAAGCGGCTGACTTTTCCAGGACGTCTTCAATAGACTTCGTTACGACATCCATATCCGCCATACCGTCCAGGACCACCAACTGCCCTTGAGCTGCATAGTACTCGGATAGCGGGGCAGTCTTTTCACGATACTCCACGAGACGCTTACGGAATGACTCGGGATTGTCGTCGGAACGCACAGTCCCACCTGCAGCAACCGTTTCCGCAACCCTCGATTCGATTCGGCGAACAAGAGCCTCTTCATCGACCTTCAGTTCGATCACAGCATCGAGCGAAATATTCTTCGCTCGAAGGTTTTCCGCCAACGCCTTCGCCTGAGGCACCGTGCGCGGATAGCCGTCAAGGATGAAACCCTTGGCGCAATCCGAAGCCTCGATACGCTCGGACACGATCTGGTTCACGATGTCATCCGATACGAGCCCGCCCGCATCCATGACCGCCTTCGCCTTCTTGCCAATGTCCGACTCAGCCTTAACGGCTGCGCGAAGCATATCTCCTGTGGACAACTGCGGGATGCCATACTTGTCCGTCAGGCGCTTCGCCTGCGTACCCTTCCCCGCTCCCGGCGGTCCCAAAAAGATCAGTCTCATCGTCCCCTCTTTCCTCCACGCAACTTGGACTTCTTGATCAGTCCCTCATATTGCTGAGCAATGAGGTGACCCTGAATCTGTGCTACCGTATCAAGGGTAACACTGACAACGATCAAAAGCGAAGTACCACCAAGGGCTAATGGGATTCCGGTCCGTGCAATCAATGTCTCAGGCAGAATGCAGACGAACACGAGATACACCGCGCCGACGACCGTGATTCTTGTCAGGACGTAGTCGATGTATTCCGCGGTCCGCTCGCCAGGACGAATGCCCGGAATGAAGCCGCCATGCTTCTTGAGGTTGTCCGCCGTGTCTTTCGGATTGAAGACGATTGCCGTGTAGAAAAAGGCAAAGAAGGCAATCAGCAAGCCATAGAAGAGCATGAACAATGGTTGACCATGCTGGAGCGAGGCAATGATTGCCGTTGCCCAGGTCGGGAGGCTTGTATTTCCAGCGAAGCCGGCCGCAGTCGCAGGCAGAAGCAACAGGGACGATGCAAAAATTGCCGGAATGACGCCAGAGGTATTGAGCTTCAGAGGAAGGTGCGACGTATCACCCTGGAACATGCGGTTCCCGACCTGACGCTTCGGATACTGGATAAGCAAGCGGCGCTGCGCACGCTCCACAAACACGATCAGAGCAATAACACCGATTGCGACGACCACCACAGTGAGAATCAATGCTGTGGACAACGCGCCTGTACGACCCAGCTCAAGCGTGCCCGCCAATGCAGTCGGCAAGCCTGCAGCAATGCCGGCGAAGATGATCAAGGAAATGCCGTTGCCAATCCCGCGTGATGTGATCTGTTCGCCAAGCCACATCAGGAACATGGTGCCCCCGAGCAGCGTCACCACAGTCGAAATTCGGAAAAACCAACCTGGATCCAGAACGATACCGTTTCCGCCTTCAAGACCGACGGCAATGCCGTAAGCTTGAAGCGTTCCGAGCAGAACAGTACCGTAGCGCGTGTACTGGTTGATGATCTTCCGGCCCTGCTCGCCTTCCTTCTTGAGGTTCTCGAGCGACGGAACAACCGACGTCATCAGCTGTACTATGATGGAGGCAGAAATGTACGGCATGATGCCCAAGGCAAAGATCGCCATACGCTGAACGGCGCCGCCTGCAAACATGTTGAACAGACCAAGAATACCCCCGGCCTGTCCTTTGAATGCCTGTGCATAGGCTTCCGGATTAAGGCCCGGAAGTGGGATATGTGTCCCAAGACGATAGACAAGAAGCGCAGCCAGCGTAAACCACAGGCGCTTCTTCAGGTCCGTTGCCTTCGAGAAAGTAGAAAAGTTCAGATTCGAGGCCAGTTGCTCAGCTGCAGATGCCATGCCTATCTCCGCCTGACCAGTTCCGCCGGCCAAACAGGCTCCAGGCAGAAAGCAGTCTCATTTCCAATTTCAGAAAATCGGGAGATGGAAGGTGCAGAAACCAATCTCGACGCCCCACCCCATTTTCCGTTACACCCCGGCTAAACGCCGCGTCCCGCCGGGTTCGTGAGGCCCACATATGGGAGCAAAATCGCCCGGTGTGAAGCACCCCGGGCGATTCATCGACATATTATTCAGCAGCAGCTTCTGGAAGCTTGATGGAACCGCCAGCCTTTTCAATCTTCTCTACAGCCGCCTTGGAAGCGCCTGCAGCCTCGATCGAAACCTTCGCCTTCAGTTCGCCGTCTGCGAGAATACGAACGCCATCCTTTTCACGACGGATCACGCCAGCAGCCTTCAAGGAAGCAGCGTCGATCGTCGCGGACGCGTCCAGCTTCTTCGCATCGATCGCAGCCTGAATCCGGCCAAGCGATACAATGACAAAGTCAGACGAGAAGATGTTGTTGAAGCCACGCTTCGGCAGACGACGGTAGATTGGCATCTGACCGCCTTCGAAACCGTTGATAGCAACGCCAGAACGAGCCTTCTGACCCTTGACGCCGCGTCCACCAGTCTTGCCCTTGCCCGAACCAATACCGCGACCTACGCGAATACGGTCCTTGCTGGAGCCTTCGTTGTCTTTGATTTCGTTAAGTTTCATGGTTCCTACTCCCGTCTCACTTCTCGTCGACGACGCGAACGAGATGCTGGACAGACCGGATCATGCCACGAACTGATGGAGTGTCTTCCAGAGTCCGAACCCGGTGCATCTTGTTAAGGCCGAGACCGATCAGCGTCTGACGCTGAACGGAAGGCCGGCGAATGGGGCTACCGATCTGCTCGACCGTAACCGTCTTCTTGGTTTCGTTAGCCATCAAACAGCTCCTTATTCTTCCGCTGCATTGCCGGAAGCGGCACGGCGAGCCTGAAGCGTAGCATACTTGATGCCGCGCTGTGCTGCGATGTCCTTCGGATGCACCTGGTGCTTCAAGGCGTCGAACGTAGCGCGAACCATGTTGTAAGGGTTCGACGAACCAGTCGACTTTGCAACAACGTCATGAACGCCCAGCGTTTCGAAAACGGCACGCATTGGACCGCCAGCGATGATTCCGGTACCGGCCTTGGCCGAACGAAGCAGAACCTTACCAGCGCCATGGCGACCATTCACATCGTGATGCAATGTACGGCCGTCGCGCAGCGGGACGAAAATCAGATCGCGCTTGGCAGCTTCCGTTGCCTTGCGGATCGCTTCCGGCACTTCGCGAGCCTTGCCGTGACCAAAGCCAACCCGGCCCTTCTGATCGCCGACAACGACCAGGGCGGCAAAGCCGAAACGACGGCCACCCTTAACAACTTTGGCAACGCGGTTGATAGCTACCAGCTTATCAACGAACTCGCTGTCGCGCTCTTCGCGGCTCTGACGCTCTTCGCGCGAGCCTCTCTTTTCCTGTGCCATTTTCCTGTTCCTTTTTCTTTTCCGGTACAAACGGCAGACTTCGAAAAGCCGACCAAACGCCCGTCAGGGAATCTGGTCGGCCAGTGATGAGTGGCCTCTTAAGCCAAAACGACCGATCCGTGAAGACCGGTCGTCGCATTTATTAGAACGCCAGACCGCCTTCGCGAGCAGCGTCCGCAAGAGCCTTGATACGGCCGTGGTAGATGAACGCACCACGATCGAATACGACTTCCTTGACGCCCGCGGCAACCGCACGCTCGGCAACGAGCTTACCGACTGCTGCAGCTGCAGCAGTGTCGGCGCCGGTCTTCAGAGACGTACGCAAGCCACCATCGAGCGTGGAAGCCGCAGCAAGTGTGCGACCAGCCACATCATCAATGATCTGGGCATAGATGTTCTTCGACGAGCGATGAACCGACAGACGCGGGCGACCGTTAGCGACCGCCTTAATCTGGCGACGAACACGGCTCGCGCGCTTTGCAAGTGCTTCTTTCCTGCTAGCCATTTCGCGTCAACCTTACTTCTTCTTGCCTTCCTTGCGGACGATCCGTTCTTCAGCGTACTTGACGCCCTTGCCCTTGTAGGGCTCCGGACCGCGGTATTCGCGGATTTCCGCTGCAACCTGACCGACCTGCTGCTTATTGATGCCAGTGACGACGATTTCCGTCGGCTTCGGCACGGCAATAGTGATACCCTGCGGCGGCTCATAGACCACATCGTGGCTGAAGCCGAGCGAGAGCTGCAGGTTCTTGCCCTGCATGGCGGCGCGGTAACCAACGCCGTTGATTTCGAGCTTCCGCTCAAAACCGTCCTTCACACCCTTGAAGATGTTCTCGATCATCGTGCGGGACATGCCCCACTTTGCGCGAGCATCCTTCGTGTCGGTTACCGGAGCAACAGACACTGCGTTATTTTCGAAAGAAAGCTTTACTTCGTCATTTGCTACGAAGATCAGCTCGCCCTTCGGACCCTTTGCCGTGACCGTCTGTCCTTCGACAGAGGCCGTAACACCAGCGGGAACCTGAACGGGCTTTTTACCGATACGAGACATAGTTCAATCCTGTCTGTCCGTTAGAGATCCTGCTGGCCTTAGAAGACCGAGCAGAGAACCTCACCACCTACGTTCTGTTCGCGCGCCTGATGATCGGCCATCACGCCCTTCGGAGTGGAAAGGATGGTGATGCCGAGGCCGTTCGCGACCTGCGGAATAGACTTAACCGAAACGTAAACGCGCCGGCCAGGCTTGGAAACGCGGCCAATTTCGCGAATTACGGAAGCACCTTCGTAGTACTTCAGCTCGATTTCAATCTCGGACTTGCCGTCGCCGTGATCGACCTGCGTGTAGCCGCGGATATAACCCTCAGCCTGCAGAACGTCGAGAACGCGAACGCGCAGCTTCGAAGCCGGCGTCGTAACGGAAGACTTGCGACGGGCAGCGCCGTTGCGGATACGTGTGAGCATATCGCCCAGAGGATCAGTCATGGTCATGTTAACCGTCTCCTTACCAGCTGGACTTCACAACGCCCGGAACCTTGCCCAGATTACCGAGTTCGCGCAGGGCGATACGGGACATCTTGAGCTTCCGGTAGAAGGCACGCGGACGACCGGTGACTTCGCAGCGATTGCGGATGCGGGTCTTGGAACCATCGCGCGGCAACGAAGCGAGCTTCAAGGTAGCCTTGAAACGCTCTTCGATCGGCAGGTCCTGTTTCATGATGATCGCCTTCAAAGCAGCGCGCTTCGCTGCCTGGTTGGCGACCGTCTTGCGGCGGCGCTTGTTCTTTTCGATTGCGCTTGTCTTCGCCATATCGAGTTCCTTTTCTACGCTCGTCGTTACGGTTACTGACGGAACGGGAAGTTGAACTCTTTCAGAAGAGCCCGTGCTTCGTCGTCCGTGTTTGCCGTCGTGCAAACGATGATGTCCATGCCCCACATCTGATCAACCTTATCGTAGTTAATCTCAGGGAACACGATGTGCTCTTTGATGCCCATGGCGAAGTTGCCACGGCCGTCAAAGCTCTTCGGATTCAGACCGCGGAAGTCGCGAACGCGCGGAAGCGCGATGTTAACCAGACGATCCAGGAATTCGTACATGCGAGCGCCGCGCAGAGTTACCTTTGCGCCAATCGGCATGTTTTCACGCACCTTGAAGCCTGCAATCGAATTGCGGGCACGCGTGATGACCGGCTTCTGACCGGCGATCGCAGCCAGATCGGCAGCAGCGATCGTGGGCTTCTTCGAATCGGCAGTCGCTTCACCAACACCCATGTTGATGACGATCTTGTCGATCTTCGGAATCTGCATCTCGTTGGCGTAGGAGAACTGCTCCAGAAGCGCCTTACGGATACGAGAAACGTACTCCGTCTTCAGACGGGGCTCGTACTTGTTCTCAGCCATCGATCACATCTCCCGTACGCTTGGCTACACGGACCTTCTTGCCATCGACAACGCTAAAGCCAACACGTGTGGGCTTTCCGTCCTTCGCGACGATCGCGATGTTCGACAGATGGATCGAAGCTTCCTTGTTGATGATGCCAGCTTCCTGGGTCTGGGTCTGGCGCTGATGGCGCTTTACCATATTGATCCCACGGACCACCGCACGGTCTTCCTTCGGCAGCACCTGGACTACTTCACCGGTACGGCCCTTGTCCTTACCGGCAATAACGACAACGTTGTCGCCTTTACGAATCTTCTGCATGGCTATCCGCTCCCTTAGAGTACTTCCGGAGCCAGCGAGATGATCTTCATATGGTTCTTGGCGCGAAGTTCGCGCGGAACCGGTCCGAAGATACGGGTGCCGATGGGCTCTTTCTTGTTGTCGATGAGGACCGCTGCGTTGTTATCGAAGCGAATCACGCTGCCGTCCGGGCGGCGGATGTCCTTTGCGGTGCGAACAACGACGGCTTTCATAACGTCGCCCTTCTTCACGCGGCCGCGCGGAATAGCTTCCTTGATGGAGACGACGATAATGTCGCCTACGGAAGCATACTTACGCTTTGAGCCGCCCAGCACCTTGATGCACATGACACGACGCGCGCCGGAATTATCGGCAACGTCGAGGTTTGTTTGCATCTGAATCATGTCAGGTCGCCTTCTCGTAATGACTGAAACGGTTGGGCATGCGCCCCCTATTCCAGCTCAATGACATACTTATTTTCGCGCGAGGTGGGTTCTTGCCAAGGTGGTTTCCTGACCAGGACCTTCCCTGCGCTTCAAAGCAAAAGAACGTCCGCGAGTACGGACGTCCTGCGCCAATGCGCTGCTTCATACAGAATTCTACGGCAGACGCAAGGGCCTGCCGTAGTTTCCTGCAAATTAAGCCTGGGCGGCGATAACCGTCCAGCACTTATCCTTGGAAATCGGCGCACACTCCTGAATGGAGACGACATCGCCGACCTTGTATTGATTGTTTTCGTCGTGGGCCTTGTACTTCTTCGAACGACGAACTGTCTTCTGAAGCAGCGGGTGAGCGAAACGACGCTCAACCCGGACCACAACGGTCTTTTCGTTCTTGTCGCTGACCACGACGCCCTGCAGAATGCGCTTCGGCATATTATTCTTCCCTTAGGCCTTTGCTTCTGCCGCCTTCTGGCGGGCAATGGTTTTTACGCGAGCGATGTCCTTACGAACTTCGTTGATGCGCGAGGACTTCTCAAGCTGGCCCGTCGCCTTCTGAAAGCGCAAGTTGAACTGCTCCTTCTTCAGGTCTGCGAGCTTGTCCTTGAGCTGGTCGGCCGTGAGGCCGCGAACTTCTTCGGCTTTCATGTGCCTAACCCCTTACTCTGCGATGCGCTGTACGAAGCGCGTCTTAACCGAGAGCTTGGCAGCGCCGAGACGAAGTGCCTCGCGTGCAATATCCTCGGATACACCATCGATTTCGAACATCATTCGCCCAGGCTTGACCTTGCAAGCCCAGTACTCGACAGAACCCTTACCCTTACCCATACGGACTTCGGTCGGCTTGGCAGTGACCGGAGTGTCAGGGAAAACGCGGATCCAGACACGGCCTGCGCGCTTCATATAGCGAGTGATCGCGCGGCGAGCCGCTTCGATCTCACGTGCATTCACGCGGTTAGGCTCCTGAGCCTTAAGGCCGAATTCGCCGAATGCCAGGTCGAAACCGCCCTTGGCAACGCCCTTGATGCGACCCTTGAACTGCTTGCGATACTTGGTACGCTTTGGCTGCAACATTTTCTTATTCCTCGAACTTATCTTTCGCCAGCGCTAATCAAGCGTTCTCGCGACGACGATCGCGGTCACGGCTTGCCGGACCCTGAGCATCACCTTCGAGAGCACGGCGTTCAGAAGCCATCGGATCATGCTCAAGGATTTCGCCCTTGAAGATCCAGACCTTGATGCCGCAGATACCGAACGCGGTTTCAGCTTCCGCCGTACCGTAGTCGATGTCTGCGCGCAGCGTATGAAGCGGAACGCGGCCTTCGCGGTACCATTCGGTACGAGCGATTTCAGCGCCACCAAGACGACCTGCGCAGGTGATCTTGATGCCTTCCGCGCCCAGACGCATAGCCGACTGAACGGCACGCTTCATAGCACGACGGAAAGCAACGCGGCGTTCAAGCTGCTGAGCAATCGACTGCGCAACGAGTGTTGCGTCAACTTCTGGCTTGCGAACTTCAACGATGTTGAGGTGCGTTTCAGACGATGTCATGTCGGAAAGCTTCTTGCGAAGCTTTTCGATGTCAGCGCCCTTCTTGCCGATGATGAGACCCGGACGAGCAGAGTGGATCGTAACCCGGCACTTCTTGTGCGGACGCTCGATGACCACCTTTGCAATGCCGGCCTGCTTCAGTTCCGACATGAGGTAGGCCCGGATCTTCAGGTCTTCATGAAGAAGCTGGCCGTACTCCGCATTGTCGGCGAACCAACGGCTATCCCAAGTACGGTTGATGCCGAGGCGGAAGCCGATTGGATTGATTTTCTGACCCATTATGCGGCCTCCCCTTTTTCCTCGACTTCGCGCACGACGATCGTGAGGTGCGCGTAGGGTTTTTCAATGCGGGAAGCACGACCGCGACCACGAGCGTGGAAACGCTTCATGACGATCGACTTGCCAACATAGGCCTCAGCAACGACGAGCGAGTCGACGTCGAGGTCGTGGTTGTTTTCTGCGTTCGCGATAGCAGACTCCAGGGTCTTCTTCACGGTGCCAGCGATGCGCTTGCGGGAGAACTCGAGTTCTGCCAGGGCGCGCTCGACCTTCTTACCACGGATCATGGCAGCAACAAGGTTGAGCTTCTGCGGGCTGACGCGAAGCGTACGGGCTACAGCCTGCGCTTCGTTGTCCTTCAGCCGGCGTTCGGTCTTTGCCTTCGCCATGATTACTTCCTCTTCGCCTTCTTGTCCGCACCGTGACCGTAATAGGTCCGGGTCGGAGAGAATTCACCAAACTTGTGACCGACCATGTCTTCGTTGACACTGACCGGCACATGCTTGTTGCCGTTGTAGACGCCGAACGTCAAACCGACGAACTGAGGAAGAATCGTGGAGCGACGGCTCCAGATCTTGATTACTTCGCTTCGGCCGCCTTCACGAACCTTCTCAGCCTTCTTGAGAAGATAGCCGTCAACAAACGGGCCTTTCCAAACTGAACGAGCCATTCCTGACTACCTCTCTTACTTCTTCTTCAAGTGGCGCGAGCGCATGATGAACTTGTCCGTGGACTTGTTCGAACGAGTGCGCTTGCCCTTCGTCGGCTTGCCCCAAGGCGAAACCGGATGACGGCCACCAGAGGTACGGCCTTCACCACCACCGTGCGGGTGATCGACAGGGTTCATGACAACGCCTCGGTTGTGCGGGGTCTTGCCGCGCCAACGCGTACGACCAGCCTTACCGTCGTTGATGTTGCCGTGGTCCGGGTTGGAAACCGCGCCAACAGACGCAAGGCAAGTGCCATGCACCAAGCGCTGCTCGCCCGAGTTCAGGCGAAGGATCGCCATGCCTTGGTCACGACCAACGAGCTGGACGTAGGTACCAGCGGAACGAGCGATCTGACCGCCCTTGCCTGGCTTCATCTCAACGTTGTGGAGAATGGAACCAACCGGGATGTACTGAAGCGGCATCGTGTTGCCGGGCTTCACGTCTACAGCCTTGTCGGAAGCAATGACCTTATCGCCTACAGCGAGACGCTGCGGAGCAATGATGTAGGCCTGCTCGCCGTCGGCGTAGCTGATCAGCGCGATGAACGCGGTGCGGTTAGGGTCGTACTCAAGACGCTCGACAGTACCTTCAACGTCGAACTTGCGACGCTTGAAGTCTACCAGACGGTAGGTACGCTTGTGACCGCCGCCGATGAAGCGAGCAGTAATACGACCAAGGTTGTTACGGCCGCCGCTCTTGGAGAGGCCTTCCGTCAACGCCTTGACCGGCTTGCCCTTCCAGAGGCCAGAGCGGTCGACGATAACCAGCTGACGCTGGCTTGGGGTCGTCGGGTTAAAGCTTTTCAATGCCATTGTTCTTGTTCCCTACCTCAGACGCCCGTCGAAACGTCGATGGACTGACCGTCGGCAAGCGTGACGATCGCCTTCTTGACGTCCTTCTGCTTACCGATAAAGCCGCGGAACCGCTTGGTCTTGCCAAGGCGAACGAGCGTATTGACGGCCTTAACCTTGACGCCAAAGAGAGCTTCGACAGCAGCCTTGATTTCAGGCTTCGACGCATCCTTGGCGACGTTGAAGACGACCTGGTTCTGTTCAGAGAGCAGCGTCGACTTTTCCGTGATCGAAGGAGATACGATCACATCATAGTGGCGAAGATCTGTCATTTGAACCGCTCCTCCAGAGCTTCAACCGCAGCCTTGGACAGCACGAGCTTGCCACGACGCAGGATATCGTAAACGTTGATGCCCTGAACCGGCAGAACGTCGATGTTCGGAATGTTCTGAGCAGCGAGCTTGAAGTTGTTGTCCAGTTCAGCACCGCCAACAACGAGAGCGTTCGTCAGGCCGAGAGAAGCCAGCGTACCAGCAACGATCTTGGTCTTAGCTTCAGAAGCAACGAGCTGATCAACGATGATCAGGTCTTCTGCCTTCAGCTTCGCCGAGAGCGCGTGACGCAGTGCCAATGCACGAACCTTCTTGGGCAGGTCATGTTCATGGCTGCGAACAACCGGACCATGAGCCTTACCACCGCCACGGAACTGCGGAGCACGAGCGGAATGGTGACGAGCGCGACCCGTACCCTTCTGCTTGTACATCTTGGAACCGGTGCGAGCGACCTCGGAACGGCCCTTGGACTTGTGAGTGCCCTGCTGCTTCTTTGCAAGCTGCCAACGCACCATACGTGCCAGGATATCCTGGCGCGGATCGAGGCCAAAGATCTCGTCAGAAAGGGAGACCTTGCCAGCGTCCGTACCCTCGAGGGTCTTGACGTTGAATTCCATGTTATTAGGCTCCCTTACTTCGCAGCCGACTTGATGGCGTCGCGGACGATAATCCAGGCGCCCTTGGAGCCGGGAACGGCACCCTTGACCAGGATCAGACCGCGATCTTCATCGGTAGACACGACTTCCAGGTTCTGGGTCGTTACGCGAGTCTGGCCCATATGACCAGCCATGCGCTTGCCCTTCCAGACCTTGCCCGGATCCTGGTTGTTACCGGTCGAACCGTGCGAACGGTGCGATACGGAAACACCGTGAGTCGCGCGCAAACCACCGAAGTTGTGACGCTTCATGGCACCGGCAAAACCCTTACCGATCGTCGTACCAGTCACATCGACCAGCTGACCTGCGGTGAAGTGGCTAGGGGAAACCGTAGCACCAACGTCGATGAGATTGTCTGCATCAACGCGAAATTCGACAACCTTCTGCTTAGGCTCAACCTGAGCTACAGCAAAATGGCCACGAAGAGCCTTGCTTGTATTCTTTACCTTCGCCTGGCCTGCACCAAGCTGAACAGCCGTGTAGCCATTCTTTTCGTCTGTGCGGTGGGCAACGACCTGGCAGTTCTCGACACGGAGAACCGTGACTGGAACATGCTCGCCAGCGTCATTGTAGACGCGGGTCATTCCGACCTTCTGTGCAATTACACCTGAACGCATCGGTTCAATCCTTCTCACTCAGCCCGAGGGCAGACCTCAGAGCTTGATTTCCACGTCTACGCCTGCGGCGAGATCGAGCTTCATCAGCGCGTCTACCGTCTGCGGGGTGGGATCCACGATATCGAGCAAGCGCTTATGAGTGCGCATTTCGAACTGCTCGCGGCTCTTCTTATCAATGTGAGGGGACCGGTTTACCGTAAACTTCTCGATGCGAGTCGGAAGCGGAACGGGGCCCCGGACGCTAGCACCGGTGCGCTTCGCCGTCGACACGATCTCGCGCGTAGAAGCGTCGAGAATACGATGATCGAATGCCTTCAGGCGAATGCGGATATTTTGGCCGTTCATTCGACGTTATCCTTGTTCTAACTTGACCCAATACTGACAAGCAGCATGGGGCGTTTCTATCTAAAGGCGGACCACCGGTGTCAAAGATCGAGGATGACCAAACTGATCATCATCCACTCTTCGGGCCCAAGGGCCCACCTTTTGGATTATTGGACCTGCAAAAAACGAAGCAGGTCGGAAATCGCGCTCGCGCGCCATTTGCAACATTTTAAAGTCATACGCAAGCCCCTAAGAGGGCTTGCACACGATTATTTCAAACCTCCAAGCGAGGAGATCAAGTCCCCTCGCCTGGTATGATCACTCGCTGATCGAATTAGTCGATGATCGAAGCAACAACGCCGGCGCCACCTGCAAAGCGCGCTTGCGCGACTTTGCAATCTTTATCAACGTCGGCAGCTTTCGGATCGCTGCCCCGGATCATCGATTACTCGATGATCGAAGCGACGATGCCAGCGCCGACGGTACGGCCGCCTTCGCGGATCGCGAAGCGCAGCTTTTCTTCCATCGCGATCGGAACGATCAGCTCAACGTCAACGGTTACGTTGTCGCCAGGCATAACCATTTCCGTGCCTTCCGGAAGCGTGACGATGCCCGTCACGTCCGTCGTGCGGAAGTAGAACTGCGGACGGTAGTTCGTGAAGAACGGCGTATGACGGCCGCCTTCTTCCTTCGTCAGGATGTAGGCTTCTGCCTTGAACTTCTTGTGCGGCTTGACAGAGCCAGGCTTGCACAGGATCTGACCGCGCTCGACGCCGTCACGGTTCACGCCACGCAGAAGAGCACCGATGTTGTCGCCAGCCTGGCCCTGGTCCAGCAGCTTGCGGAACATTTCAACGCCCGTGCAGGTCGTCTTCGTCGTTGCACGAATGCCAACGATTTCGATTTCTTCACCGACCTTCACGATACCACGCTCAACGCGGCCCGTCACAACCGTACCACGGCCAGAGATCGAGAACACGTCTTCGATCGGCATCAGGAACGGCTGGTCGATCGGACGCTCTGGCGTCGGGATGTAGGCGTCAACCTGAGCCATCAGCTCGCGGATCGCGTCTTCACCGATCGTCTTGTTCGAGTCTTCCAGAGCAGCAAGAGCAGAGCCCTTGACGATCGGAATGTCATCGCCCGGGAAGTCGTAGGACGACAGAAGTTCACGAACTTCAAGCTCTACGAGTTCCAGAAGTTCAGCGTCGTCAACCTGGTCGACCTTGTTCAGGAACACAACGATCGCAGGAACGCCAACCTGGCGAGCCAGAAGGATGTGCTCGCGCGTCTGCGGCATCGGGCCGTCAGCGGCAGAGCAAACCAGGATCGCGCCGTCCATCTGCGCTGCACCCGTGATCATGTTTTTGACGTAGTCGGCGTGGCCGGGGCAGTCAACGTGCGCATAGTGACGGTTCGCCGTCTCATACTCAACGTGAGCCGTCGAAATCGTGATACCACGCGCCTTCTCTTCCGGAGCAGCGTCGATCTGGTCGTACGCCTTGAACTCGCCGAAGTACTTCGTGATCGCTGCCGTCAGAGACGTCTTGCCATGGTCAACGTGGCCAATCGTGCCGATGTTCACATGCGGCTTGGTACGCTCAAACTTGCTCTTTGCCATTTCAGGCTCTCCATCATAGCCCCAAGATATGGGGGTAATACCTAAGTTGTTTCGTTCAAAGGGTTACCCCGGTCACTTCTGACCGGAGTACTTTGCCTGAATTTCCTGAGCCACGTTGCTCGGGACAGGTGCGTAATGATCGAAGACCATCGAATACTGCGCGCGGCCCTGAGACATGGAGCGCAGGTTGTCGACGTACTTGAACATGTTCGCCAGCGGCACATGCGCGTTGATCACGATCGCAATGCCGCGCTGTTCCTGGCCCTGAATCTGACCACGACGCGAGTTCAGATCGCCGATAACGTCACCGACGTAATCCTCAGGCGTAACAACTTCCACCTTCATCATCGGCTCAAGCAACTGAGCACCAGCCTTCTTGGCAGCTTCACGGAAGCATGCACGCGAAGCGATTTCGAAGGCGAGAACCGACGAGTCAACGTCGTGGAAGGCACCGTCGATGAGCGTCGCCTTGACGCCCAACATCGGGAAGCCAGCCAATGGGCCAGAAGACAGGACGCTTTCGATACCCTTCTGAACGCCCGGGATGTATTCCTTCGGAACTGCACCACCGACGATCTTCGACTCGAACTTGAAGTCTTCGCCATCCGGGTTCGGTTCGAAGACGATCTTGACGCGCGCGAACTGACCGGTACCACCGGACTGCTTCTTGTGCGTGTAATCTTCTTCGTGCTGACGCGTGATGGTTTCACGGTAAGCAACCTGCGGAGCGCCAACGTTGGCTTCAACCTTGAATTCGCGACGCATACGGTCGACGATGATGTCGAGGTGAAGTTCGCCCATGCCTGCAATGATGGTCTGACCGGATTCCTGGTCTGTCTTGACGCGGAAGGACGGATCTTCTGCTGCCAGACGGTTCAGGGCCAGGCCCATCTTTTCCTGGTCGCCCTTGGACTTCGGCTCGATCGCGATCTGGATGACCGGCTCGGGGAATTCCATGCGCTCAAGGATAACCGGCTTCAACGGATCGCAAAGCGTATCACCCGTTGTGGTTTCCTTCAGACCAGCAAGCGCAACGATGTCGCCCGCGAAGGCTTCTTCGATGTCTTCGCGGCTGTTCGAATGCATCTGGAGCATACGACCGACACGCTCACGCTTGTCCTTGACCGTGTTGATAACCGACGAACCCTTTTCGAGCTTGCCGGAGTAAATACGAGCAAACGTCAGCGAACCGACGAAGGGGTCGTTCATGATCTTGAACGCAAGCATAGAAAGCGGCTCGGAGTCATCTGCATGACGCTCGATTTCAGCTTCCGTCTTGAAGTCGATGCCCTTGATCGCCGGAATGTCGAGCGGCGAAGGAAGGTAGTCGACAACGGCGTCGAGAAGAGGCTGAACGCCCTTGTTCTTGAACGCGGTACCGCAGAACATTGGATGGAACTTGACGTCGATCGTACCGCGACGAACGAGTTCGCGGATCTTGTCGTTGTCAGGCATCTCGCCGTTCAGGTAGGCTTCCATCGCTTCTTCGTCGATCTCGACAACAGTCTCGATCAGCTTTTCGCGATATTCAGCAGCCTTGTCCTTCAGATCGTCCGGAATCTCAACGACGTCCCACTGAGCGCCGAGAGATTCGTCGCGCCATACGAGAGCATTCATCTCGATCAGGTCGACAACGCCCTTGAACTCGGTTTCAGCACCGATCGGGAGCTGCATGACAACTGCCGTCGCGCCAAGACGAGTCTTGATCATTTCAACCGAGCGATAGAAGTCAGCGCCGGTCTTGTCCATCTTGTTGCAGAAGATCATCCGCGGGACGTTGTACTTTTCAGCCTGACGCCAAACAGTTTCCGTCTGCGGCTCAACGCCAGCGTTGGCATCGAGGAGAGCGATCGCACCGTCGAGAACGCGCAGAGAACGTTCTACTTCGATCGTGAAGTCAACGTGTCCGGGCGTGTCGATGATGTTGAACCGACGCATCTTGCCATCACGACCCTTCCAGAAGGTGGTCGTCGCTGCAGACGTGATGGTGATACCACGCTCCTGCTCCTGCTCCATCCAGTCCATGGTCGCGGCGCCGTCGTGAACTTCGCCGATCTTGTGCGACTTACCGGTGTAATACAGGATACGCTCGGTGGTCGTGGTCTTGCCGGCGTCGATGTGCGCCATAATACCGAAATTTCGGTAGTCTTCGATTTTATACTCGCGAGCCATAGGACTGCCTTTCGAACTTCGATCGGATGAAGATTACCAACGGTAATGCGAGAACGCGCGGTTCGCGTCGGCCATCTTGTGAGTGTCTTCACGCTTCTTAACGGCGCTACCACGGTTGTTTGCTGCGTCGAGCAGTTCGCCCGACAGACGGTCAACCATGGTCGTTTCATTGCGCTTGCGCGCAGCAGCGATCAGCCAGCGAATTGCCAGCGCCTGACGGCGCTCGGGACGTACGTCAACCGGAACCTGATACGTTGCACCACCAACGCGGCGCGAACGAACTTCTACGTGCGGAGCAACATTCTCCAGCGCCTGATGGAAAACCTGCAGGGGCTCCTGCTTCGACTTTCCCTGGACTGCATCGAACGCACCGTAGACGATGGTTTCGGCAACAGACTTCTTGCCATGCAACATGATGGCATTCATGAACTTCGTGACAACCAGATCGCCGAACTTTGGATCCGGATTGATCTCACGCTTTTCTGCTTTATGACGTCTTGACATACTTCTGTCTCTTTATCTGGCTGAACGCCCTAGTACGCGGAGGACCTCGCGTGGCGCCGCTGACTGAATTGATTACTTAGGACGCTTCGCGCCGTACTTGGAGCGACGCTGCTTGCGGTTCTTCACGCCCTGCGTATCGAGAACACCGCGGATGATGTGGTAACGCACACCTGGCAAGTCCTTTACGCGGCCGCCACGGATCATGACGACAGAGTGCTCCTGGAGGTTATGGCCTTCACCCGGGATGTAGCCGATGACTTCGAAGCCATTGGTCAGACGGATCTTGGCAACCTTACGCAGAGCCGAGTTAGGCTTCTTCGGGGTCGTTGTATAAACGCGAGTGCAAACGCCACGCTTCTGTGGATTTTCCTGCAGAGCAGGAACCTTGTTGCGCTTAACCTGTGCCTGGCGAGGCTTGCGGATCAGCTGGTTTACGGTAGGCATATACCCATCCCTTACAATAATTGTTTCAAGACCCTCGCGGGCCAATCTCACACCGTGTCCGGCCCCGCGCACATTTCCACATGCACAAAACGTGGCCGACCCGAAATTCCGGATTGACCACCCAAGGCAGAGGACGCATCACCTGCGTCATGCGTGCAAATTCGTGTCTTCAACGTGCGTTATGGAACCTTGCTTGAAGCCATGTTGCGAACGAGTCGTCCTCAACGGGTAAGCTTCACATCGCTTCCGATGCGGGGCGTTTACTGTTTTACCCTGTAGACGTCAAGGCCGAAATCGGTATTTACCCCGGAAGCCCCTGGATTCACGGGTTGGAGCGCCCAATATCCCCGAATAGAACCGATAATTTATTCGTTAAGGTGAATAACCAATACACATGCGAATGGCCGTGGTAATCAGCCACTCATCACTGTAATGCGAAGACGACTCGCTCAATTGACCCGTGCTGGAGGTTTGCCACATGATCACGGAACCAGATAACGACAACAATTCCGATAAGCCAATGGTCTTCATCATTGTCGGCAAAGGATACGAGGCCAAGGAAAGTGAAGGAATCGAACTTCACATCCTGCTCCGAGCCCCTGACGATGATACGGCAGTACGGGAAGCCCTGAACGCTCTGTCCGAAGAAGGATTTATGGAGGCCGATCTCGATCAAATCGGTATCATCACCGAAGAGCCGATCGAGGAGCCACACGCCTCTGCCTATCAGGGTGCATTGGAAGGCGAAGTGTCGATCATTCGTTTCGACTGAACTCACAATAACGATCATGAAAAAAGGCGCCTGGAATATCCGGGCGCCTTTTGTATTTTGATAATGGATGTATGCGATGGGCGTGAGTGCCGGCGGATAACGCCGGCGCTCGAACCTGATTACTCACCAGCCGGCAGGTTCTCTCCCGACAATTCCTGCAGCATCGGTGTTGCTACACCCGCACCAGTGCTCTTGCGACGCTCATCAAGGATCATCTCGTCACGCGATGTTGCGATACGGCGGATCTGCGTCATCGTGCCGCCGGTACCAGCCGGGATCAGGCGACCAACGATAACGTTTTCCTTCAGGCCCTGCAGGGTGTCCATCTTGCCCGCGATGGCAGCTTCCGTGAGAACCTTTGTGGTTTCCTGGAAGGATGCCGCGGAGATGAAGGACGGCGTCTGAAGCGAAGCCTTCGTGATACCCAGTAGAACCGGATCGCCGTAAGCTGGCTTCTTGCCCTCTTCCGCCAGACGCTCGTTAACCTCATCAAGCTCGATGCGATCAACGTTGTCGCCGACGATGTACTGGCTGTCACCAGAATCCGTGATCTCAACCTTCTGAAGCATCTGGCGAACGATCACTTCGATGTGCTTGTCGTTGATGACAACGCCCTGCAGACGATAAACTTCCTGGATTTCGTTCACGAGGTAAGAAGCCAAAGCTTCCACGCCCTTGATCGCCAGAATGTCGTGCGGCGCAGGATTGCCGTCGAGGATGTAGTCGCCCTTCTCGATGTAATCGCCGTCCTGCAAGTGGAAAGGCTTGCCCTTCGGGATCAGATATTCGACTGGCTCTACACCGTCCTCAGCAGGTTCGATCATGACGCGACGCTTGTTCTTGTAGTCGCGGCCGAGGCGGATCGTACCATCAATCTCAGCGATGATGGCATGATCCTTCGGACGACGCGCTTCGAACAGTTCGGCAACACGCGGCAGACCACCGGTGATGTCTTTTGTCTTGGCGCTTTCCATCGGTACGCGAGCGAGAACATCGCCTTGGCTTACCTTCTGGCCCGGTTCTACCGAGAGAATGGCATCAACCGAAAGCATGTAGCGTGCGTCACCGCCGCGCGATAGCTTCTGGATATTGCCGCTCGCGTCCTTGAGAACGATTGCAGGCTTGAGGTCCGTACCACGCGGGGTAGAACGCCAGTCAATAACCTGACGCTTGGTAATACCCGTGGATTCGTCCGTCGATTCCGAAACGGAGATGGAGTCAACGACATCTTCAAACTGGATGGTACCAGACACTTCCGTCAGCATCGGACGTGTGTATGGATCCCACTCAGCCAAACGCTGACCGCGCTTCACCTTGTCGCCGTCATCAACGAACAGCTTCGATCCGTAGGCAACGCGCTGCGAAGAACGCTCCACGCCACGCTCGTCCAAAATCGTGACTGCCATGTTGCGGCCCATGGCAACGAGGTTGCCATCCGAGTTGCGCAAAGCATTGCGGTTCTTGATCTGGATCGTACCTTCGTAGGACGCTTCCAGGAACGACTGGTCGACCACGTTAGCCGTACCACCAAGGTGGAACGTACGCATGGTCAGCTGCGTGCCTGGCTCACCGATGGACTGTGCAGCGATAACGCCGACGGCCTCACCCATGTTGACCGGCGTACCGCGCGCCAGATCTCGACCGTAGCAGACCGAGCACACGCCTGTCTGGACTTCGCAGGTCAGAGCAGAGCGGATACGGACGGACTGGATACCAGCCTTTTCGATTTCGATGACGTCAGGCTCGAGGATCATCTGGCCAGCCTTGACCAGATTCTCACCAGTGACCGGATTGTCGATATCGTCAAGCGCCGTACGTCCCAGGATACGAGCACCCAGGGATGCAACAACCTGACCGGCGTCGACGATTGCCGTCATGGTCAGGCCCTTGTCGGTTCCGCAGTCAACCAGGTTGACAATGCAGTCCTGTGCCACGTCAACGAGACGACGGGTCAGGTAACCGGAGTTTGCGGTCTTAAGAGCCGTATCTGCGAGACCCTTACGAGCACCGTGAGTCGAGTTGAAGTACTCGTTAACGGTTAGGCCTTCCTTGAAGTTCGAAATGATCGGGGTTTCGATGATTTCGCCAGAAGGCTTCGCCATCAGACCACGCATCCCGCCAAGCTGACGCATCTGGTTCGGAGAACCACGAGCACCGGAGTGCGACATCATGTAGATCGCATTCATCGGCTTCTGACGGCCCGTTTCCGGGTCGAATTCCACCGCCTTGATGCGTGCCATCATGTCTTCAGCAACCTTTTCGGTTGCCTTGCCCCAGGCATCAACGACCTTATTGTACTTCTCACCCTGGGTGATCAGACCGTCGTTGTACTGCTGCTCGTATTCCTTCACCAGGGTCTCGGTATCGCCGACGATCTTCGCCTTCGTTTCCGGGATGATCATGTCGTCCTTGCCGAACGAGATACCTGCGCGGCAAGCATGGGTAAAGCCGAGCTGCATGATGCGATCGCAGAAGATGACCGTGTCCTTCTGACCGCAATGGCGATAGACCGTATCGATCATCTTAGAGATGTTCTTCTTGGTCATTTCCTGATTGCAGATATCGAAAGGAACGTTGACGTTCTTCGGGAGAAGTTCGCCGATGATCATGCGACCGGGTGTGGTTTCGTAGATCTTCGAGACCGGATTGCCATCCGCATCCACGGTCTTGAACCGACCCCGGATCTTGGCATGCAGGGTTACAACCTTGTTCTCCAACGCATGATGCAGTTCGCCCATGTCGGAGAAGGCCATCCCCTCGCCCGGCTCATTCTGGTTCTGGATCGACAGATAGTACAGACCGAGAACCATGTCCTGTGACGGAACGATAATCGGCGCACCGTTTGCCGGATGCAGAATGTTGTTCGTCGACATCATGAGCACGCGCGCTTCAAGCTGGGCTTCCAGCGAAAGCGGTACGTGAACAGCCATCTGGTCACCGTCGAAGTCGGCGTTGAAGGCCGTGCAGACGAGCGGATGCAGCTGGATGGCCTTGCCTTCGACCAGGATCGGTTCGAAAGCCTGGATACCAAGACGGTGAAGCGTCGGTGCGCGGTTCAGGAGAACCGGATGCTCGCGAATGACCTCGTCAAGGATATCCCAGACTTCCGGCTTTTCCTTTTCAACCAGCTTCTTGGCCTGCTTGACGGTGGAGGAATAACCCTTCGCGTCAAGACGGGCGTAGATGAACGGCTTGAACAGCTCGAGCGCCATCTTTTTCGGAAGACCGCACTGGTGCAGCTTCAGTTCCGGACCTGTCACGATAACAGAACGGCCGGAGTAATCGACGCGCTTGCCGAGCAGGTTCTGACGGAAGCGGCCCTGCTTGCCCTTCAGCATGTCGGACAGCGACTTCAACGGACGCTTGTTCGCACCAGTGATCACGCGGCCGCGACGGCCGTTGTCGAACAGCGCGTCTACAGATTCCTGCAGCATGCGCTTTTCGTTACGGATAATGATGCCCGGTGCGCGCAGTTCGATCAGGCGCTTCAGACGGTTATTACGGTTGATCACGCGGCGATAAAGATCGTTCAGATCAGACGTCGCAAAACGACCGCCATCCAGCGGAACCAGCGGACGCAGGTCCGGCGGGATGACCGGTACGACCTTCATGATCATCCATTCAGGACGATTGCCGGACTCGATGAAGTTCTCAACAATCTTGAGGCGCTTCATAAGCTTCTTCTGCTTCAGATCGGACGTCGTGTCCGCCAGATCCGAACGCAGGTCGCCGGCCAGCTTCTCAAGGTTCATCGACGCGAGCATTTCGTAGATCGCCTCAGCGCCAATCATGGCGGTGAACTGATCTTCGCCATATTCGTCGATCGCCAGCATGTATTCTTCTTCAGAAAGAAGCTGGTTTTCCTTCAGAGCCGTCAAACCCGGCTCGGTGACGATATAGTTTTCGAAATACAGAACGCGCTCGACATCCTTCAGCGTCATGTCCAGCAGCGTCGCGATGCGTGACGGCAGGGACTTGAGGAACCAGATGTGAGCTACAGGCGCGGCGAGCTCGATATGGCCCATGCGCTCGCGACGAACGCGCGACAACGTGACTTCGACGCCGCACTTTTCGCAGATGATGCCCTTGTACTTCATACGCTTGTACTTGCCGCACAGGCATTCATAGTCCTTGATCGGACCAAAGATGCGCGCGCAGAACAGACCGTCGCGCTCCGGCTTGAACGTACGATAGTTGATGGTCTCCGGCTTTTTGATTTCGCCGTAGGACCAGGAGAGAATCTTCTCGGGCGACGCGATCGAGATACGGATCGAGTCGAAATGCTGCGCAGGAACCTGCGGATTGAAAAGATTCATGACCTCTTGGTTCATGCCTATCTCCTTATGGGGCCTAAGCCCTCAATATGCGATTTGTGCAACCAGTAGAACCCGGGGCGGCCACACATCGCCAAAAACGGTCATAGCCGCAAAATGCGGCGATTTTCCTCTCCTACCGTCTCGGCAGGTAGAGGATGGCGCGCGCAAGCGGCGCGCGCCTCGTTTTTAATTATTCAGCCGCGTCAGGAAGCTGACCGGAACCATCCGCCGCGTCGAGTTTGGAGTTTTCAAGCTCCACTGACAGACCGAGCGAACGCATTTCCTTGACGAGAACGTTGAAGCTTTCCGGAATACCGGCTTCGAAGGTGTCGTCACCACGGACAATCGCTTCGTAAACCTTGGTACGGCCGGCAACGTCGTCGGACTTGACCGTCAGCATTTCCTGCAGGGTGTAGGCAGCGCCGTAGGCTTCAAGAGCCCAGACTTCCATTTCCCCGAAGCGCTGACCACCGAACTGAGCCTTACCACCAAGCGGCTGCTGGGTGACAAGCGAGTAAGGGCCAATCGAGCGAGCGTGGATCTTGTCATCGACCAAGTGGTTCAACTTGATCATGTACATGTATCCGACAGTCACCTTGCGGTCGAAGGGCTCACCGGTACGTCCATCGTAGAGGACGGACTGACCCGACTCATGGAGACCCGCCTTCTTCAGCATCGCAGCAACATCAGGCTCGTGAGCGCCGTCGAAAACAGGCGTCGCGATGGAAACACCGCGCTTGGCTTCTTCAGCGAGCTTGACGAGCGAGTCGTCGTCGAAACGAGCGACTTCGTCATGCGACTCACTCGCATAGATCTCAGTCAACTCGTTGCGAAGCTCGGTAATGTCCATCGTCTTGCGATACTCTTCGAGCATCTCGCCGATCTTCTTACCCATGCCCGCGCAAGCCCAGGCCAGATGCGTTTCCAGGATCTGACCAACGTTCATGCGCGACGGCACGCCGAGCGGGTTCAAGCAGATGTCAACATGCGTACCATCTTCCAGGAACGGCATGTCTTCAACCGGAACGATGCGGGATACAACACCCTTGTTTCCGTGACGGCCGGCCATCTTGTCGCCTGGCTGGATCTTGCGCTTCACGGCCACGAAGACCTTGACCATCTTCATGACGCCCGGAGGCATTTCGTCGCCGCGCTGAACCTTTTCGACCTTATCCATGAAACGCTGTTCAAGGCGAGACTTGGATTCGTCGTACTGACCACGCAGAGCTTCGATCTCGGCCTGGACCTTTTCGTCCTCAACCGCAAACATCCACCACTGCGAACGCGGATATTCCGAAACGATCGCGTTGGAAAGCTCGACACCCTTCTTGAAGCCCTTCGGACCGGCGACGGACACCTGTCCACGAAGCATGTCGATCAAACGACCATAGACGTTACGATCGAGGATCGCCTGCTCGTCATCACGGTCCTTCGCGAGGCGTTCGATTTCCTCACGCTCGATCGCCATCGCACGTTCATCCTTTTCAACGCCGTGGCGGTTGAAAACTCGAACTTCCACGACGGTACCGAACGTACCAGGCGGCATGCGCATCGAAGTATCGCGAACGTCGGAAGCCTTTTCACCGAAGATGGCGCGAAGAAGCTTTTCTTCCGGTGTCATCGGGCTTTCGCCCTTCGGCGTGATCTTGCCGACGAGAATATCGCCAGGCTGAACTTCCGCACCGATGTAAACGATGCCAGCTTCGTCGAGGTTCTTCAGCGCTTCTTCCGAAACGTTCGGAATGTCACGCGTGATTTCTTCCGGGCCGAGCTTCGTGTCACGCGCCATGACTTCGAATTCTTCGATATGGATCGATGTGAACACGTCGTCAGAGACGATGCGTTCAGACATCAGGATCGAGTCTTCGTAGTTATAGCCGTTCCAGGGCATGAACGCGACGAGTGCGTTGCGACCCAACGCCAGATCGCCAAGATCCGTCGACGGACCATCCGCAATGATGTCACCGCGAGAGATCACATCGCCGACCGTTACCAGCGGACGCTGGTTGACGCAGGTGTTCTGGTTGGAGCGTTGGAACTTCTGGAGGCGATAGATATCCACACCTGACTTGCCAGCATCCAGATCTTCGGTCGCACGAATAACGATACGCGTTGCGTCGACCTGATCTACCACACCACCACGGCGGGCCGCGATGGCAGCACCGGAGTCGCGTGCAACGACAGGTTCCATACCGGTTCCGACAAACGGTGCTTCAGCTCGTACCAACGGCACGGCCTGACGCTGCATGTTCGAGCCCATGAGAGCACGGTTGGCGTCGTCGTTTTCAAGGAACGGAATGAGAGCCGCTGCGACCGAAACCAGCTGCTTCGGCGAAACGTCCATCAGGTTGATGTTGTCGCGCGGGGCAAGCATAACTTCACCGGAGTGACGGCAGACAACGAACTCGTCCGAGAAAGCACCGTCCGATGTCAGTGTCGCATTGGCCTGAGCGACGTAGTACTTCGCTTCTTCCATTGCCGACAGATAGATAACGTCGTTCGTGACCTTACCATCGACAATCTTGCGGTACGGGCTCTCAATGAAGCCGTACTTGTTGACGCGAGCGAAGGTTGCGAGCGAGTTGATCAGACCGATGTTCGGACCTTCCGGCGTTTCGATCGGGCAGATACGGCCGTAGTGCGTCGGATGAACGTCGCGAACCTCGAAGCCCGCACGTTCACGTGTAAGACCACCTGGACCAAGAGCCGAGAGACGACGCTTGTGGGTAATTTCCGAAAGCGGATTTACCTGGTCCATGAACTGCGACAGCTGCGAGGAACCGAAGAATTCGCGAACGGCAGCGGCAGCAGGCTTCGCGTTGATCAGATCCTGCGGCATGACCGTATCGATCTCGATCGACGACATGCGCTCCTTGATCGCACGTTCCATGCGCAGCAAGCCGAGACGATACTGGTTTTCCATCAACTCGCCGACCGAGCGAACTCGACGGTTACCGAGGTTGTCGATGTCGTCGATCTCGCCCTTGCCGTCGCGAAGCTCAACAAGCATCTTGACAACGGCCAGAATGTCTTCCTTGCGCAGCGTGCGGACGGTATCCGGGCAATCCAAGTCCAGACGCATGTTCATCTTGACGCGACCAACGGCCGACAGATCGTAACGCTCCGCATCGAAGAAGAGCGAATTGAACATAGCTTCCGCCGACTCCATGGTCGGTGGTTCACCCGGGCGCATGACGCGATAGATGTCAAACAGCGCGTCCTGGCGGTTTTCGTTCTTGTCCGCCGAGAGCGTGTTGCGGATGTAGGCGCCGACATTGATATGGTCGATGCCGAGGACCGGGATTTCGTCGAAGCCGGAATCCAAGATCAGCGCAAGGCTCTTCTCGTCCAGCTCATCACCGGCCTCGAGATAGATTTCACCGGTCTCGTAGTTGACGATATCTTCAGCGAGGAAGTTGCCATAGAGGTCGTCGTTCGAAGCCTTGAGAGCCTTGAGACCCTTGTCGGTCAACTGACGAAGCAAACGCGGCGTCAGCTTCTTGCCAGATTCGACGACAACTTCGCCCGTATCGGCGTCGATAAGGTCTGAGAGGGTCTTGGCACCCTTCAACGTCTCAGGCTGGAACGGGATGCGCCAGCCGTCACCATCGCGCTGATAAGAAGACTTGGTGTAGAAGGTCGAAAGAATGTCTTCACCGTCCATGCCAAGCGCCATCAAGAGCGAGGTCACCGGCAGCTTGCGACGACGGTCGATACGCGCATAGACGATATCCTTGGCATCGAACTCAATGTCCAGCCAGGAACCGCGGTAAGGAATCACGCGAGCAGCAAAAAGCAACTTGCCGGAAGAGTGGCTCTTGCCCTTGTCGTGGTCAAAGAACACACCTGGCGAACGATGCATCTGGGACACGATGACGCGCTCGGTACCGTTCACGATGAACGTACCGTTATCTGTCATCAAGGGCATGTCGCCCATATAGACGGACTGTTCCTTGATGTCCTTGATCGACTTGGAGCCTGTATCCTCATCAATATCAAACACGATCAGGCGCAGCGTCACCTTCAGCGGCGCAGCATAGGTCAGGTCACGCTGACGGCATTCTTCCACGTCGAACTTCGGCGGTTCGAATTCGTAGGAGACGAACTCCAGCATTGAAGCGCCAGAAAAGTCCGTGATCGGGAACACGGACTTGAAAACGGCGTTAAGCCCCTCATCGGGGCGCCCACCTGCTGGCTCTTCGACCATCAGGAACTGATCGTAGGATGCCTTCTGGACCTCGATGAGGTTGGGCATCTCAGTGACTTCGGGGATCTTTCCGAAAAACTTGCGTACGCGCCTGCGACCGTTGAACGAAAGGGTCTGAGCCATCGTCGCTCCTTCAAAAAATATGCATCCGGGCCTGCAACGGACGGGTCTCGCTGGCCAGTCGACCCCGTCAGATCAATGGGTGGATCAAACTCGTTTCGCCTATCGAACCGCCAGCCGGATTGCCGTACGCCGCGAAGGGAAACCATCCTCTTGAAGAACCCATTACCCAAAAGCCGTTTCACCGGCTTTTGGGTAATCAGGTCCACAGAAAACGCCAATAAGAGAGGGCGAAGACGCCCTCTCTTACCGATTTTTCGAAATTACTTGACGTCAACCTTGGCGCCAGCGTCTTCGAGCTTCTTCTTGATGTCAGCAGCTTCGCCCTTGGAGACGGCTTCCTTGACAGCCTTCGGAGCGC
Source organism: Rhizobium rhizoryzae (assembly GCF_011046895.1). NCBI lineage: Bacteria > Pseudomonadati > Pseudomonadota > Alphaproteobacteria > Hyphomicrobiales > Rhizobiaceae > Affinirhizobium > Affinirhizobium rhizoryzae. The sequence goes on from NZ_CP049250.1 coordinate 2,887,399, forward strand.
CTTCGACGAGGTCCTTGGCTTCCTTGAGGCCGAGGCCGGTGATGCCGCGAACTTCCTTGATGACGTTGATCTTGTTGGCGCCAGCGTCAACCAGGATTACGTCGAATTCAGTCTTTTCTTCTTCAACAGCAGCCGGAGCAGCAGCGCCGCCAGCAGCAGCAACAGCTACAGGAGCAGCTGCAGAAACGCCCCACTTCTCTTCCAGCAGCTTGGAAAGCTCAGCAGCTTCCAGAACGGTCAGAGCGGAGAGGTCTTCAACGATCTTAGCGAGATCAGCCATTTTCTTAAGTCCTTTTGTGTTCGGTTCGAACTGGTTTGTTTGTTACAGCGAAAAACCGCCTCAAGCGGCTTCGTCCTTCTTTGCGTAGGCCGCAAAAACGCGGGCGAGCTGTGCTGCCGGTGCCTGAACAACACCTGCAATGCGAGTAGCCGGGGTCTGAATCATACCCAGCAGCTTTGCACGCAGTTCGTCCAGCGAAGGCAGGGTCGCAAGCGACTTGACGCCTTCCGCGTTAAGCGTGGTCGAGCCCATGGCGCCACCCAGAACAACGAGCTTGTCGTTGGTCTTGGCGAAATCCATGACGACCTTCGGAGCCGTAATCGGGTCGGCGCTGTATGCGATCAGCGTCTGGCCCTTGAAGAGATCTACCATCCCTTCGGACTCCGTGCCCTGAAGAGCGATCTTGGCCAGACGGTTCTTCGCGACTTTGACGGTGCCGCCAGCTGCGCGCATCTTCGAACGAAAGTCGTTCATTTGCGCAACTGTAACACCAGCATAGTGGGCCACGACAACCGAACCAGAAGCCTTGAAGACTTCGTTCAGCTCCGTGACGAATTCGCGTTTTTCCGCTCTTTCCACTGTCTGTCTCCAGTTGACAGGACCGATCAAAGGATCGGGACCTGCCGGGTTGCCTTTGCCACTTGGGACCTTATTGCAAGATCCCGAGCAGCGCTCGAGGATCCTGTCCCCCCGCACGTAACCGGTATGGTTACGGCACAAGGCACATCAGGTTCGAACCGGAACCCTCAGGGGCGCATCGCGCGCGCCTGTCGATAATCCAGATCTTACCCGTCTCATGCAGGTCAAACGATTAAGGTCGAAACCACCCGCAATCTCGGACAGGAATTCCGGGTTTCCCCGGATTTTCCGGGCCCGGAGGCCCGAAAATTCTTTGCGACGGTCAGCAACAAGCCGACCATCTTAAAATCAAGCGAGAACCGTCGAAGGCTCTACGCGCACGCCCGGACCCATGGTCGAGGACAGTGCAACACGCTTTACGTAGTTGCCCTTGGCGCCGGCCGGCTTTGCCTTGACGACGGCATCAGCGAACGCCTTGATGTTTTCTTCCAGAGCCTTGGCGTCGAAGGAAGCCTTGCCGATACCGGCATGGATGATACCAGCCTTCTCGACGCGGAACTCGACTGCGCCACCCTTGGAGGCCTTGACTGCGCCTGCGACGTCCATGGTTACCGTACCGACCTTCGGGTTCGGCATCATGCCACGCGGGCCGAGAACCTTACCGAGACGGCCAACGAGCGGCATCATGTCCGGCGTTGCAATGCAGCGATCGAAATCGATCTTGCCGCCCTGAACGATCTCGACGAGATCTTCAGCGCCAACAACGTCCGCACCGGCTGCCTTGGCTTCATCAGCCTTGGCGCCACGAGCGAAAACCGCAACGCGAACATCGCGACCAGTGCCGTTCGGCAGATTGACAACACCGCGAACCATCTGGTCAGCGTGACGTGGGTCAACACCAAGGTTCATGGCAATTTCGATTGTCTCGTCGAACTTTGCAGTTGCACGGTCCTTGACGAGAGAGATTGCGTCGGTGAGGGCGATCAACTTGGTAGGATCGATACCTTCGCGAACCTTCTGAATGCGCTTTGCTACCTTAGCCATGATCAAGCCACCACTTCCAGGCCCATGGAGCGGGCAGAGCCCTCAACCATCAGCATTGCGCCTTCAACGTCAGCCGCGTTGAGATCCTTCATCTTGGCTTCAGCGATCGCGCGGACCTGAGCCTTGGTGATGGTACCGGCCTTCGCACCCTTACCAGGCGTCTTGGAACCGGATTGGATCTTTGCCTCCTTCTTCAGCCAGTACGTAACCGGCGGCTGCTTCATAGCGAAGGTGAAGGACTTGTCCTGGTAATAGGTGATGACGACCGGGATCGGCATACCCTTTTCCATTTCCTGCGTAGCGGCATTGAATGCCTTGCAGAATTCCATGATGTTGATGCCGCGCTGACCAAGTGCCGGGCCGATTGGCGGAGACGGGTTTGCCGATCCTGCCTTGACCTGGAGCTTGAGCTGGCCTGCTACTTTCTTAGCCATTTCTCTGCCTTTCCAATTGAACCGGTTACCCGGCCCTCAATGCCAACATGCGAATGCTGGCGGCTGCGGTTGCGTGGTCAGGAACTTGTCGCCCGGCTAAGGCGCCTCCTCCCACGCGCATGGGGAGAACCTCCCCTTCTCGATCAGACCTTTTCGACCTGACCGTATTCCAACTCGACGGGCGTCGCACGACCGAAGATGGAAACCTCCACCTTGAGGCGAGACCGCTCTTCGTCGACATCCTGAACGATACCGTTGAACGAGGCGAACGGACCATCAGAAACACGAACCTGCTCACCAATCTCGTAGGAGATGGACGACTTTGGCCGCTCAACACCTTCTTGGACCTGACCAAGGATACGGTCTGCTTCATGGTCCGGAATCGGAACCGGCTTATTATCCGATCCGAGGAAACCCGTCACCTTAGGAGTGTTCTTGATCAGGTGATAAGCTTCGTCCGTCAGGTTGGCGCGGACAAGCACATAACCCGGAAAGAACTTCCGCTCGCTATCGACCTTGCGACCGCGACGAACCTCAACGACCTTCTCTGTCGGCACCAGGATCTTTTCGAAAAGATGCTCAAGCCCCTTCTGGCGAGCCTTCTCCTCGATCGATTCCGCAACCTTCTTCTCAAAATTCGAATAAGCGTGGACGATGTACCAACGTGCCGCCATCTTCATCTCCACTCAATCAAGCGCCGATAGACAGCACGAGGCCAATAAGCCAACCAATCAATTGGTCTGCCGCAAAAAAGAACAGGGCAGCAAATATGACCATGACAAGGACCATTGCCGTGGAGATCATCGTCTCACGACGCGACGGCCATGTAACCTTTGCCGTTTCAGCCCGCACCTGCTGGAGAAACGTAAATGGATTTGTTTTGGATGCCATGTCTGCCCACGCAATTACGGCGCGTAAAGCTGATACTATTCAGCCCCACGCACCGCGTGTCTGTTTGAACCCTACATAAACACCGTCTTTCCATCTGACAAGTGGAAAAACAGCATCCGATTAATGCCTTTGTAACGAAACTCCCGATCCGCCTGCTGAATGATTGCGCGCCGATCAAGGGAGTGGCAGGGGCAGAGGGGCTCGAACCCCCGACCTGCGGTTTTGGAGACCGCCGCTCTACCAACTGAGCTATACCCCTATTCCCGTTCTTCAAGGTTGCCCTTGAAAAGCATGGCGCTCCTTTAAGACGACTGATTGGACTTGGCAAGTGGGTTTGTGATTTTCCTCACAAATTCCGGTTTTCTCGTCGAGATAATTCCTGGAGGGCACAGCATGTATGCGTCGTGTTGATCCAGTTTTGCCGTGGAGGCCTTGGACGCGGTCGCTCAAGGCTCAAGGACCCTGATTGGGGTTACTTGAGGCGCTGTTTGCGTCGCAAATGGTCGACTCGACGAGTGATCGAATTTTTCCATTTTCGCATTGTACGCATTGAAAAAAAGCGATTCGCTTTTCCCAAAAGGGTGAGAAAGCTCTTCTGCTCGACAGGTGTGTAGTTACTGCGCTCCCAACCGAGGTGGTCAACGCCCGCGTCGACCAGCCACCCCATGATTCGGCCCTGATTCTTGTAGTGAAGACTAAGAGCCGATTCGCTATTGAACGCCGCATAGCCGCCCGGCAGAAGCTTGTAGTCGGACAATCGCTTTACCGTAGGATTGAAAGTAAAGCTGAACCAAACGTGATGAGCCAGTGGGCCGACTTTTCGGTGCGCTGCCGGTTGTCCGAAAATAGGCAGGCGTCGAATGTTCGCAGGCATGTCCTTATCGGACCTGAGAGAAACGAGAAGCAGGTCGTCATCCGCCTTCAGAACATCCAGGGCCTGCCGTACCACGCCGGGCTTGGGAAACTCCCAATCGTCTTCAAGATGGAGAATGTAAGGTGTCGTCACACAAGCATAGGCTTTGTCAATCGATCGGTGCTGGCCGATGTTATTGCCGTTCACAATAAACCTGAGAGGCTGCCCGGGATAACGAGCGGCTATTTTCTCGACCTCAACCTGGTCCGAATCTTCAATGACGATGAACTCATGAAGCGGATAGTCGTTTGAAGCAAAAAAGCTATCGAGGGTCTTCACGAGCAAGTCATGCCGACGACAACTCGTCAAAACCACAGTCAAATCCGACATACGCTTCCCCATCATCCTCACTGGCCGCGCCTTCGCGTAGGATGAGCTTCGGATACTGTCAATTGAATATTGCCAAAGGCGCTGCAAGGTAGTGTCAGAGCGCTCAACTGGGCCAATCGTGCGACTGCAATCATCCAAGCGGCCTAGGATATCCGCCTTCAAACGAAAAAACCGGGCGACCGTTTCAGGCCACCCGGTTTTTCAATTGATCATGGTGAGGAGATCAAGTCCCCCCACCTTGTCTGATTACTCGATGATCGAGGCGACGATGCCGGCGCCGACGGTACGGCCACCTTCGCGGATCGCGAAGCGCAGCTTTTCTTCCATCGCGATCGGAACGATCAGCTCAACGTCAACGGTTACGTTGTCGCCAGGCATAACCATTTCCGTGCCTTCCGGAAGCGTGACGATGCCAGTCACGTCCGTCGTGCGGAAGTAGAACTGCGGACGGTAGTTCGTGAAGAACGGCGTATGACGGCCGCCTTCTTCCTTCGTCAGGATGTAGGCTTCTGCCTTGAACTTCTTGTGCGGCTTGACAGAGCCAGGCTTGCACAGGATCTGACCGCGCTCAACGCCGTCACGGTTCACGCCACGCAGAAGAGCACCGATGTTGTCGCCGGCCTGACCCTGGTCGAGCAGCTTGCGGAACATTTCAACGCCCGTGCAGGTCGTCTTCGTCGTTGCACGAATGCCAACGATTTCGATTTCTTCACCGACCTTCACGATACCACGCTCAACGCGGCCCGTCACAACCGTACCACGGCCAGAGATCGAGAACACGTCTTCGATCGGCATCAGGAACGGCTGGTCGATCGGACGCTCTGGCGTCGGGATGTAGGCGTCAACCTGAGCCATCAGCTCGCGGATCGCGTCTTCACCGATCGTCTTGTTCGAATCTTCCAGAGCAGCAAGAGCAGAGCCCTTGACGATCGGAATGTCATCGCCCGGGAAGTCGTAGGACGACAGAAGTTCACGAACTTCAAGCTCTACGAGTTCCAGAAGTTCAGCGTCGTCAACCTGGTCGACCTTGTTCAGGAACACAACGATCGCAGGAACGCCAACCTGGCGAGCCAGAAGGATGTGCTCGCGCGTCTGCGGCATCGGGCCGTCAGCGGCGGAGCAAACCAGGATCGCGCCGTCCATCTGCGCTGCACCCGTGATCATGTTCTTGACGTAGTCGGCGTGGCCGGGGCAGTCAACGTGGGCGTAGTGACGGTTCGCCGTCTCATACTCAACGTGAGCCGTCGAAATCGTGATACCACGCGCCTTCTCTTCCGGAGCAGCGTCGATCTGGTCGTACGCCTTGAACTCGCCGAAGTACTTCGTGATCGCTGCCGTCAGAGACGTCTTGCCATGGTCAACGTGGCCAATCGTGCCGATGTTCACATGCGGCTTGGTACGCTCAAACTTGCTCTTTGCCATTGATGCTTCCTGTGATCAAAAAGAATGGTTCATCCGCGCGTGCGGATTTGGTGACGCCGTTTAAGGCTTTCCAGTTCAATGCGCAAGATAATTATTGCAAAGGTCCCGGAGGTATCCACGCGCAACAGCCAGACGCTATCAACTGAATGTTTCTTGGTAGAATTTGGAGCGGGTAGCGGGAATCGAACCCGCGTATTCAGCTTGGAAGGCTGCTGCTCTACCATTGAGCTATACCCGCGGGCTTGTTCGGTCAAAGATCAGAATGGTGGAGGGAGTTGGATTTGAACCAACGTAGGCTGAGCCAACGGATTTACAGTCCGTCCCCTTTAACCACTCGGGCATCCCTCCAGTATTCTGTCTGGACCGAAGACCAAGCTTGTGAACCGCGTCGTTTGCTGCAGTCACGGCGGCGTATATGACTGCCAGTTCGCCTGCTGTCAACACGACATCAAATGAAAATTTCGAGAAATTTCAAAACTTCTCTTCGACCTGTGGATGACGGCGGACTTTCGCCTTGGATGCACAGTCGTTATAAGGCGGGCATGACCAAGAACGACAACAAAGACAAATCCGCCCGGGACAGCCACTACGCCACTCTGCGTCGGCAAGTTCGCGATTCCAAGAGAGAGCGTGGCGAAATTCCGACGCCAGCGCCCGTCAAGCGCCGCAAGGCAGGCGCAGATTGGTCTCCGCCGCAGCTCGAGGCGGAACAGGTCTACCTTTATGGGCTTCATACCGTTCGCGCAGCCATTGAAAATCCGGCGCGCAAACTGGTGCGCCTCTTTGTGACGCAAAATGCATTCATCCGGCTCGATATCGGCCCAGCGGAAGCGCTGTCGTTTCCGGTGGAATTCGTCGTTCCGTCGGACATCGAGCGCATCCTAGGGCCTGAAGCGATCCATCAGGGCGTCATGCTTGAGACCAGAGCGCTTCCCATTCGACGGCTCGAAGCGCTGAAAGACAGCCCTCTCCTTCTGGTTCTCGATCAGGTAACTGATCCGCATAATGTGGGGGCGATCATGCGTTCAGCCGTCGCATTCGATGCGGGTGCGGTGATCACGACCCAGCGTCACAGCCCGACCGAATCGGGCGTGCTTGCAAAGTCTGCGTCAGGGGCCCTGGAGCTTATTCCCTACATCCAAGTCACCAATCTGGCGGATGCACTTGGTGAGCTTCATAAACTCGGCTTCCAGTCGATAGGACTCGACTCGGAGGGACCAGCTCCAATCGAGGGGACCTTCACGGGAGACAAGATTGCCCTTGTGCTTGGTTCTGAAGGAAAAGGATTGCGCCAGAAAACCCGTGAAACGGTGACCGCGCTGGCCCGACTTGACATGCCTGGCGCCATCAAGTCGCTCAATGTTTCGAACGCCGCCGCTATCGCACTTTATGCAACAGGAAAGTTCCTCAAGCGAAGGTAGCCCTCAGCAATATCAGTTTTCGAAACGCTTGAAGCGTTCTGGCGCCAGCGCGTCTCCCCCTGACCGGAGATCCGCTGCGAACTGGATGGCACCTACCAGCTCCAGATCGAAGATCGGCTTGGAAATGACACCGAGTGTTCCTGGCACGCCCTCCCCCAGCAGATCCGGGTTGGCGGTCATGAAGAGGACGGTCGCGCCAGATTGCGCCAATGCAGCACCAATGGTCGGGCCGGTTATTCCGTCCTGCAACTGCACATCGACGAGCGCGATTTCACAATCCTGAGCGTATTTCATCGCGTCCTGTGAATTCGCTGCTATTCCCACCACATCGTGGCCGAGCGCCATTACCGCATCCTCGATATGAAGTGCGATCAGCAACTGATCTTCGACAATCAAAATTTTATAGGTCATTGAATTCGGCCCGCCATCCGATCCGTGAGAACTCACAAGCACGGGAAAGGTTCCCATAATTTTCGCACGAACCTGTGGGTCAAGGCCGATGAACGCGATCAAGGTGTTTCTGCAAAATCATTTGGCGCGCAGCCATTTCCGGGATCAGCCACGCGCCTTGCAACCCAAACACCGACTTCAAATTCTAATTCCTGGCTAAGATAACCAGATGTTCAGGCGGCAGCTCCCGGTTCTTCGGTTTGCTCGTGCGGCGCGTTCATGATTCTTCTGATATCCGGCAATGCATCAATGAAAGCCTGAACACATTGAGGATCAAACTGACTGCCAGCTCTATCCTGAATATGCCGGATCGTCTTATCTATGGTCCATGCCTCTTTATATGGTCGAGCCGTCGTAAGCGCATCAAAGCTATCGGCAATTGCAACGATTCGGCCTGCCAAAGGGATCTCGGCTCCGGAAAGCCGATGCGGATACCCCTGCCCATCCCAACGTTCGTGATGGGCCCCGGCGATCTCAGCGGCCAGTTGAAGCAAGCTCGAGCGAGAATGTCCCAATATCTTCGAACCGATCGATGTATGACACTGCATCTGCGCGCGCTCGATGTCGGTATAGATGCCTCGTTTCAGAAGTACGGCATCCGGAATACCCACCTTGCCGATGTCATGCATCGGAGCAGCCATGCGAATGTCGGCGCAGATTTCCTCTGGCAGGCCATAGGCCTTGGCGATTGCTTCCGAATACGCGCCCACCCGCAGGGTATGCATTGCCGTCTCCGGATCTTTATAGCTAGCAGCCAAGGTCAGTCGATAAATTATTTCCTGCTCACGCTCGCGCAGTTCGTTGACGACTTTTTCAACTTCGGTGCGCAGCCATTCCGCCCGATCTGCCAATTGATTTCGAGCTGTGGTCAGAGCCGCGAGATTACGGATGCGCGCCTGAAACTCGAGGGGGTTGATCGGCTTCGTCAGAAAATCAATCGCGCCAGCATTCAACGCCGTCATTCGGGTGGCGGTATCGCCATCGGCTGTCACTACTACGAACGGCTTATCGCGATATTTATCGAAGCGGCGAATCTCGACGAGGAGATCAACGCCATTATAGACAGGCATCTGAAAATCGATCACTCCGATATCGAAGTCCAAGTCCGGCATTGCATGCAGCGCTTCTTCGGGACTGGAGAAGCCAATTGCCTTGCATCCATCCACGGTCGCAACAAGTTTCTTTAGCAGAACCAGATTGGTCTTGTTGTCGTCGACCACCAGAATGTTCATGTCTTTCTCCTCAGGCGGCCAGCGCAGTCTGCGCGGCACGAATTTGTTGCGAAAGCTCATCAATGTCGGACAGTGTGAGTTCCCTCTTGCGAAGAGTTTGCGCCTGCATGGCAATCTCCTCCAGACCGATATTGGCTGCAGCTCCCTTTAGATTATGCAGAAGCGTGTCAAAATTTTCCTTACGTCCGTCCTGCATTGAGACATTCAGTGAATTCAGAAGATCGACTGCATCATCAAAAAATGCTGCCATGAGCTCCTCAAAGGCATCTGCGCCCAGGATATCCTCAATTTCCTTCCTTCGGTCGGCCACAGCCGCGATACCGCTTCTCGGTTCCTGCGAATGGTTGTCTGAAATCGTATCGACAGCAGGGCGTTCCGGCTCGGTAGAGGACATGGGAATTACATCTTGCAACAGGGCATGCAGGGCAGCGAGACTAATTGGCTTTGCCTGGAAGCCAGTCATGCCAGCGTCCCTGCACAGGCGTCGATCTTCTTCCGAAGCATTTGCTGTCAGCGCTATAATGGGCACATTCCTGTTCCGGCTCTCGGGCTCACGAAGACGACGCGTTGCTTCAATCCCGTCCATGATCGGCATCTGCATATCCATCAGAACAAGATCGAAATCCTGCCTGGATGCCAATTCCAGTGCGACCTGACCATTTTCAGCGACAGCCGCTGCCTGTCCCAGATGACCAAGGTAGCCGAGGATAACCTGCTGGTTGATCTTGTTGTCTTCAGCCAGAAGGATCCTCAGAGGCGCAATCCTGGCGAATACGTTGGGCGTTTCGACATCCTGTTCCGTTGCCGGAGCCTCTGTTGCCTGCACCGGGACCTCGAACCAGAAGGTGCTGCCGAAACCAGGTGCGCTATCCACACCGATCCGACCACCGAAGCGGTCAATGATCTCCTTGCAGATGGTCAGCCCCAGCCCGGTGCCGCCGTAGCGACGGCTGATGCTGGCATCGACCTGAGAGAAGGGTCGAAACAGCTTTTTACGCCCTTCTTCGCCTATACCGATGCCAGTATCCTGAACTTCAACGCGCAACCAAACCCCACTCTGGCGAACCTGCTGCCGCATCCGCAAGGTTACGGTACCTTCGCTGGTGAATTTCACGGCATTGCTCATCAGGTTCAACATCACCTGACGCAGGCGTGTGGGATCCGCAAGGACGTGCCGCGCATGCCAACGATGGGGAAGGTCTACAGAAATGCGCGTTCCCGCTTCCGTCGCGCGTCCGCGCATCATTTCCGCCGAATTTTCCGCCAGCGTGACGAGATCGACCGGACGCTCCTCTAGCTCAAGCTTGCCGTGCTCGATTTTAGCGTAGTCCAGGATCTCGTTGATGATATCGAGCAGAGCCTCCCCGGAACGGCGAATTGCTCTAACACGGCTCAGCGCATCCTCGGGGAGCTTGTTCAGTTCCAGCAGTTCCACCATGCCCAATATGGCATTGAGAGGTGTACGAATCTCATGGCCCATGGTCGCCATGAACTGTGATTTGGCGCGGTTGCCCGCCTCAGCTGCCTGATATGACACTGTCAATTCGTGCGCCATAGCCTCAAGGCTCGCACCTGCCGCCTGCACACCGCGCAACTGACGTCTGAGCCCGACGATGAGGAGCAGAACAGAAATCGACAAAAGACCGACGATCAGGAAGGCCTTCTGCTGCAGCGCCTCCACTTCTAACCGGTTCTGGGCGCGCTCTTCGCTCGTGAGCGTATTCGTGTAAACGAGCAGAGCACCCGTCGCTTCCGACAATGCACTGGCCTGCGCCAGGAGCTCGAGGGCATTCACGGACGCGGGGTCAACCTGCGTCAACTTGCTAAAGACCGGGTCCAGATGCATGATCATGCCCTGAACCTGTTCCAGCCTCGCCTTGACCTCGTTGTCTGCTGAAAAGCCTTGCTCGAACTTCGACTTCCGCAACACGTCCATGCGCGAGTAGACGATATCGAAACGCAGGGCGAGCCGTTCGCGCGTCGCGGCGGCTTCCAACCCTTCGAAAGGCACTTCCTTCAGGGAATGGAACAGTTCGTCCGCTTCACGGTCCAGTTGGTAGACAGACCACATCGCGTTTTCACGGACAGCGTCTTTAAGATTACCCTGCCGGTTCGAGATATCGATGTAGATGGAAACGAGGATCCCCAGCAGGATCACTGCGAAGATCTGAAGCGCCGCCGTCGTCCGGCTGGCGCGGCGAATGACCTCGCCACCGAACGGCATTGCTGGTGTCACGGCTTTACCTCAATCTCCTTGATCTGCCAGACAGACCGGGAAAAATACTTTTCGTTGTAAAGTGCTGGATCCTTATCGAACGGATAGATCAGGAAAAGAGGCCCCTTTTCTCGGATCGACATCACCTTGCCATTCTGTCGCGTCGCCAGAATCGTATCCAGCTTCTCGGCATCTTCAACGGGCACCTCCGCGAAATAGTCGTTCAAGGCCTTCACCTGAAGTTTGCTGCCAGTCGCTCCCGCAGCATTCAGGATCGCTCGAAGAAGCGGACCCGAGAAACTTGTTTCTCCTTCCGTCCACGGTGTCTTCATTTTGCCTGTACGGCCGTCCAGTTTTTCCAGCATCTCAAGGTCGAACTGCGCTGTCGCGCCGACATTGGCATGAGCAAGAGTGCCCTTTACCGTCAAGATCACGGGCCCTTTCGGCGCGTCCAACGCCAGGGCCGAGGAGGCAAACAGCAGGGAAGAAGCGATCAGAGTGAGAAATCGCATTTTTGAAGGCCCGTTTTGTTTTCTCGGAGTGTGAAGAGGCAGCAACTCAAGCTGCCTGAGGGATCTGGTCGTTCTCGAACAGACGTTCGATATTGAGGTAGCAGATCATTCCGGAGTCGTGGGTGATGATCCCGTCGCAGTAGCGGCTGTCGAAACTGGTCAGGACGGTGGGAACCGGCTGCAACTGGTCAGCTGACACAGTCAGCATGTCTGTCACGTGATCGACGACCAGGCCTACAATCGTTGGACCAGCCTCAGCCACGACGATAGCGCTGCGTTCCGTGCGTTCCGCTGGCGTCATGCCAAGTCGGCGCGCCAGATCAATGGTGGGAATCACGTTGCCGCGCAAATTGATGACACCGAGCACAAATTCAGGCGCGTTCGGGATAGGCATCGATGGCCCCCAACCGCGGATCTCACGCACGCCAGTAGTGCGGATGCAAAAGTTTTGTTCGCCCAAACGGAAGGCGATGATTTCCAGAGCGTCGTTCTTGGTTGCGGCCGTCATGGGTCGATCCTCATCTGGCAGTTTCGGGCAATGGTTCCGAACCGACGAGGGATGCCGTTCACGCAAGAACAATGGCCTGCATGCCTGACAGCTGAAAATCGTGAGGATGTCCGCGCTGAAGATGACTTAACTGCGTCTCAGCATCGATTCGGTCGGGTCCGCATTCATTTCGGTGGTGATGCGACCGCATCGCCCGACGCTTTCAACCTAGTCGAAAGAGTCTAATCGACGCTGAAATAATTGCTTCAATTTGATTGAATTCTCGCTTTTTCACGCAGAGGCAGCTTGTGAGCTACCATAGTGAACGGCGACTATGAGAAGAAAAATGGTGCCCCCGGCAGGGTTCGAACCCGCGACCCCCTGATTACAAATCAGGTGCTCTACCAACTGAGCTACAAGGGCACTTGCGGGTGTCCAACTAGCATATCTGGCCGCTGTGTAAACCCCCAAATCCAATTTTCGAGACGAAGAAGAGATAAAAGAGAGGGAGAACCATCAACCCTCAGCATGGCCTTGTACCTGGAGACCGATATCGGCTACCAAAGTGCCAGGAACGAGGAGAGCCAATGTCTTCTAGCAGCTACAAAATTTGCTTTCTGGCTTCTCCAGCACCAGAGGCGCAGGCGGCCTTTGCCGAGTTGACATCGCTCTACGGGAATCATGACGTGTCCGACGCCGATGTCGTCGTTGCCCTGGGAGGCGACGGATTCATGCTTCAGACCCTTCACCAGACCATCAATAGCGGCAAACGAATCTATGGCATGAATTGTGGTTCCGTTGGCTTCCTGATGAACGATTACCGTGTCGATGGCCTCAACGCGCGAATCAATGCTTCCGTTGAAAACGACCTTCATCCTTTGCAGATGAAAACCATCAATGCAGATGGATCCAAATCCGTCGCACTCGCCATCAATGAGGTCTACATCTTCCGGCAATCTTACCAGGCGACAAAGGTGCGCGTAACGATCGACGGGCATACACGCCTCGAGGAGCTGATTTGTGACGGGCTGATGATCGCGACGCCAGCAGGTTCCACTGCCTATAATCTGTCTGCTCACGGACCCATTCTCCCACTGGAAGCCCCTTTGCTGGCCATGACACCGGTGAGTGCGTTTCGCCCTCGTCGCTGGCGCGGCGCGCTTTTGCCAAACAAGGTTTGCGTTGAGCTCGATATTCTGGAAGCAGACAAACGACCCGTGAACGCTGTCGCAGATAATACCGAGGTCAAGAGCGTCCTGAAAGTTATCATTTCGCAATCCAGCGATCGGACCGCGAGGATCCTGTCCGATCCCGATCATTCCTGGTCCGAGCGGATCCTGGCCGAGCAGTTCTCAGACTGAATATTCCCGCAGGATACAAAAAAGGGCTGCGCAACTTGCACGCAGCCCCATTTTAATCACGGATCAACGATCCAGCATCTCAATCGATGTCGGCCACGTCTGCTCCGGCACCACCGTTGATCCGGTGCGCAAGGGCCGCCTCCATGAACTCGTTCAGTTCACCATCCAGAACATCGCCCGGTGCCGTGCTTTCCACGCCGGTCCGAAGATCTTTCACCAACTGATAGGGCTGGAGAACATACGAGCGGATCTGATGACCCCATCCGATATCGGTCTTCGATGCGGCTTCGGCGTTTGCCGCCTCTTCCCGCTTCTTCAATTCGACCTCATACAGACGTGCGCGCAACATATCCCACGCCTTGGCGCGGTTCTTGTGCTGCGAACGCTCCTGCTGGCAAGCAACCACGATACCGCTTGGAATATGCGTGATTCGTACGGCCGAATCCGTCGTATTGACGTGCTGTCCGCCTGCACCGGATGAGCGATAGGTATCGATACGGCAATCGCTTTCGTTCACTTCGATCTGGATCGAGTCGTCAACCACAGGATAAACCCAGATCGACGAGAATGACGTGTGACGACGTGCGTTGCTGTCATAAGGAGAAATGCGGACAAGCCGGTGAACGCCGGACTCGGTTTTGAGCCAGCCATAGGCATTATGGCCCTTGACCAGGATCGTGGCAGATTTGATGCCCGCCTCTTCACCGTCATGGACTTCCAGCAGTTCCACCTTGAAGCCCGAGCGCTCCGCCCAACGGGTATACATGCGCAGGAGCATGTTTGCCCAATCCTGCGATTCGGTACCACCAGCGCCGGAGTGAACTTCAACATAGGTGTCGTTGCCGTCCGCCTCGCCCGAGAGCATGGCTTCGACCTGCCGGCGGGTTGCTTCAGCCCGAAGAACCTTCAACGCATCTTCCGCGTCGCGAACGACGGTTTCGTCGCCTTCTTCCTCGCCAAGCTCGATAAACTCGATATTGTCCCGCAGTTGCTGCTCCAGAGACTTTACGCCGCTGATGCTGTCGTCCAACTGCTGGCGTTCGCGCATGAGCTTCTGCGCTTCGCTGGCGTCGTTCCAGAGTGTTGGATCTTCTGCCTTGTTGTTCAACCAGTCCAGTCGTCTTACCGCCTGATCCCAGTCAAAGATGCCTCCTCAGCAGGCTTATGGCCTGCTTGATTTCGTCGATAACATTCAAAGTCTCGTTGCGCATTCTCTGCCTTCTCGTCCTTTCGGGATTTGACGGTTGAATAGTTCCACCGACGAGATCTGTAAAGCATCACAATGAGCTTGCCATCAGGTCGGCGCGTGACCCAGCCGTTGTGCTGGATCAGAACAGGCCACCGGAACCGGAGGTTACAGCCTGCTGTGCCTGCGGCGATGTCTTGAGGATTTCCTCAGGAGGCAACTGCGCATTGGCGCCAATGATCGTCAGCGTATCTGCAGGCCCTGTTCCCGGCTTGAAAGCTTCGACGATCGTATCCGGCTCACCCTCAAGCGCAAACATGCCGGTCTTTCTGTTGACAGCAATGAACTGCATTCCAGCAGGAACCTGGAATTTCGTCGCCGGGGTTACCTTGGCAGCCTGAGCGAGGAATTCACCGAAAATCGGTGCCGAGAGGCTGCCGCCAGTGCCGCCACGACCGAGCGGCGTCGGTGTATCGAAGCCGATGTAGAGGCCAGCAACAAGGTTCGGCGTAAAGCCGACAAACCAGGCATCCTTTTCGTCGTTCGTCGTACCGGTCTTGCCCGCAACCGGACGATCCTTCACCGGGATCTTACCGGCGGCGGTGCCACGCTGGACAACACCTTCCATCATCGATGTGATCTGATAAGCCGTCATCGGGTCGAGAACCTGCTCGCGGTTATCGATCAGCGTTGGCTCAGGCTGGTTTGCCCAACTATTGAAATTACATCCTTCGCAGGTCCGCTCCTCATGGCGGAAAATCGTTTTGCCATAGCGATCCTGAATACGGTCAACCAGGGTGGGCTTGATCTGCTTGCCACCATTCGCGATGACCGAATAGGCCGAGACCATACGCAGAACGGTGGTTTCACCGGAACCAAGCGACATGGACAGAAGCGGCGCCATCTTGTCGTAGATGCCGAAACGCTGCGCATATTCCGCAACCAGATCCATGCCCATGTCCTGCGCGAGGCGCACAGTCATCTGGTTACGCGATTTCTCGATGCCGACTCGCAGCGTCGACGGGCCACCCGATTCGCCACCGTAGTTATCCGGGCTCCAGACCTGCCCACCAGATGTGACTTCGATTGGGGCGTCCAGAATGACAGAGGATGGAGTGTAACCATTGTCCAGCGCGGCAGCATAGACAAAGGGCTTGAATGACGAACCGGGCTGACGCATCGCCTGTGTCGCGCGATTGAACTCCGACTGACCGTAGGAGAAGCCGCCCACCATGGCCAG
Organism: Rhizobium rhizoryzae; assembly: GCF_011046895.1. Classification (NCBI taxonomy): domain Bacteria; kingdom Pseudomonadati; phylum Pseudomonadota; class Alphaproteobacteria; order Hyphomicrobiales; family Rhizobiaceae; genus Affinirhizobium; species Affinirhizobium rhizoryzae. The sequence goes on from NZ_CP049250.1 coordinate 2,903,396, forward strand.
GACGCGGCCCGTATGCGGATCCATCACCACCATACCGCCCTGGACCTTCGGGGGTTGCCTCAACGCGAAGATACCAGGCTTGTTCTCGATCGGCTCGACGTAGACGACATCGCCCGCCTCGACCACACCGACCGGAGACTTGGCCGTCTTCTTGACGCCCTTTGCATCGCGGAAGGCCCATTTCATCTGATCGGCAGGGATGGTTCCCTTTTTGCGTTCCTCGACAACTTTACCGGCGACCAGATCAGGTTGAAGGCCGATATCGACCTGCTTGTCGGATACTGCAGTAACGACGGCCAGCTTCCACTCCGGAACATCGCGGAGAGCCGGAACCTTGGCAAGTTCCGGGCCCCAGTCACCGGACACGCCGATCTTTGCAATCGCACCGCGATAACCCCGGCGCTCGTCGTAATCGACCAATCCCTTCTGCAACGAAGCCCTGGCCATGATCTGCAACTGCGGATCGAGCGACGTACGAACGGACAAGCCGCCTTCATAAAGAGCCTTGTCGCCGTATTTTTCTATGATCTGGCGGCGTACTTCTTCCGAGAAGTATTCGGACGCAGCGAGCGTCGCGCCACCACGGTTCATGTTCACTCCGAGCGGCTGCTTCTTGGCCTGCTCGGCGTCACTGGCGGTGATGTAGCCGTCTTCCGCCATGCGGCTGATCACGTAGTTGCGGCGGGTGATGGCAGCTTCTTCATGACGGAATGGATTATAGTTGGCAGGTCCCTTGGGAAGCCCTCCAAGGTAGGCCGCCTCCGCAATCGTCAACTCCGTCACGGATTTATTGAAATAGGTCAGCGCCGCGCCTGCGATGCCATAGGAATTGAACCCGAAGAAGATCTCATTGAGATAGAGTTCGAGAATCTTGTCCTTCGAGTAGGTCTGCTCGATGCGGAAGGAGAGGATCGCTTCCTTGACCTTTCGATCAATCGTTTGGTCCGCTGAGAGCAGAAAGTTTTTGGCAACCTGCTGGGTGATCGTCGATGCGCCTTCAGGCCGCCGACCGGATCCGATGTTCTGGATATTGTTGACGACCGCACGTGCGAGACCCCAGGGGTCAACGCCGGGATGCTTGTAGAAATTCTGGTCTTCCGCAGCGATGAATGCCGCCTTGACGCGGTCCGGAATGGCCTGAATCGGCAGAAAGAGGCGCTTCTCTCGCGCATACTCTGCCATCAGCGCTCCATTACCTGCGTGGACGCGCGTTGCGACCGGTGGCTCGTAGGAGGCTAATACCTCGTAATTCGGAAGATCCTTGGATACGCCCATCAGGTAGACGGCGGCGACGGCAGCAAACGCAAAGAACGCGATGCACGCCAGGCCGAAAAAATATCCAAGTAATCTGATCATTCGCTAGCTACCGCTTCGGTCGTTCGGCACAGTCCCGGCCGACTCTCATGTTTCCACGCGTTTCGCACATGGCCTGCACCGACTGCAAGCGTCAGCAGTCAAAAACCATGTTTGGTCACCCATTCCAAGCGTCACTGTGTAACGCCGGGAATGTGAGTAAAATAGGGCTCTTGCGAAGACTTGCCCGTCTTCACCCCGATCCTTTGACCGAAATGCCAACCCAGTGAGAGCCTGTTGCAGTCAGGCCACAATGTAATCTGCTCCGACGCAATCAGCCGCCGCCCGCAACAGTCTCGCCCCGGTATTTCAGGACTGCATCAACAAGAAGGCTGGTCAGCTTGTCCCGCCACTCTTCACTCAACAGCAGCTTTTCATCTCCTTCGTTGGACAAAAAGCCAAGCTCGAGCAGGATCGATGGAATGTCTGGCGCTCGCAGTACCTGAAAACCTGCGAAGCGGTGAGGATTATTGATGAGACCGATCTGGCCCTCGAAGGATTTCACCACCCTGTTTGCCAGGGAGATGGAAAATGCCTGGGTTTCCCGGCGGGTCAAATCCAGCAAGATATCGGCGATTTCGGGCTGCGGTACCTCAATCGAGTACCCGGCAAGCTGATCCGAAAGGTTTTCACGCGCGGCGAGCGCCGCAGCCATCTTGTCCGACGCCGTATCGGACAGCGTGTAAACGGTCGAGCCGCGAATGTTCTTTTGTCCCAGCGTATCGGCGTGAAGGGAGATGAAGAGATCCGCCTTGCCCTGCCGCGCCAGAACAACCCGCTCTGAAAGTGACAGAAAACTATCATTGCTACGGGTCAGAAACGCTCGGATGCCGGTCTGTTTGTTCAGCTTCTCCACGAGGATTTTGGCAAAAGCGAGCGTTATGTCCTTCTCTGGCGTCTTCGTAACTGCACCGGAGGCTCCTGCATCGATGCCACCATGCCCGGCGTCGATGGCAATTGTAAAGACGCCATCCTTCGACATTGCACCATCGGGCAAACCTTCAATAACGGCAGACTGTTTGAGCTCAGAACTCTTCCAGCTCTGGGTCCTGACCAGTTCTGCGAATTTCTCCTTTGTCGTGATCTCGGCATCAAGAACCAGCCTGAAACCTCGATCCTCATTCTTTTGAACCTCGGCGGAAACCAGTTTCACCGGACGCTGAGCGGTCAGGACGATGCGCGCGCTGCCCTCGCCCATGGTTCCGTAACGGATGTCCTTGAACAGCCCGCGCGCGGCAAGGTCTTCAGCAGGAAAACCGAATGCCGTCGTAGGCAAGTCAATGACGATGCGTTCTGGCGAGGCAACATAATGAACGGAGAATTCCGGCTTGTCGTCGAAATCGACGACAACACGAGATCGCGCATCATCGCCAACAATACGCGCCGAGAATGCCAGCAGTGGTTCATCGGGTTTTTCGGTTGCTCGAACTGAAACGGGGCAAAGCAGACACAGCGCGATGAGCAAACCCGAGAAAAGACTGAAGGCGCTCCCAGCACCGACAGCCGGTCGGCACATAGATATTGTGGAGTTTCTCCAAACCGGTCTCAACGCGCTTTCTCTCCCTGCACCTGATTCTCAATGTACAACACGCAATCACCGCTGTTCAATTTCCCTGGCAAAGGCGCCCAATGCCAAAGCGATACGGCGTCACTGCGCTTTAGTCCGTCAATTTGATCCATAATAAGGCAGGATCGGCTTTGCCCTTGCTATTGTGACGGATAAAACATACAAGGCTTGTGAGGGTTTAAGTGTCGACGGGATAGTCTGTTGCAGGCAGCCAGCTGTCATGTTCTGGCGCCGTGGAGCAAAGACATCCGCCGTCTCTACACTTGGCCTGAAACACCATCAACTCCGGCATGGCCGGACGAATACCGGATGGCTCGCCATCCTGCTCATCGGGAGCAAATTCATCGGGTTCCGCAAGGGACCTTGTATAACGTCATTCTCGACTGGTCTTTAATGTTGCGGCACGATTTGCATACTCCAGGCAGGCTGAAAAGAACGAAGGTTCTGATGCTTGTCGTGGCGATGCCGCTCGAAAGCGTATCAGCGGGAAATCTTTATCCGGCGCAAAACTCGCGATGCAGGGAGGTGCTGACATGAGGACAGGCCTCTTCAAGCACGCGCGGCTGCGCCGAGGAGCACATGTTCAATGGCAGACAAAATGCTTATCGACGCCTCCCATGCGGAGGAAACACGCGTCGTAGTCGTCCGGGGAAACCGGATTGAAGAGTTCGATTTCGAGTCGCAGCACAAGAAGCAGATACGCGGCAACATTTACCTGGCGAAGGTGACCCGCGTTGAGCCTTCCCTTCAGGCCGCATTCGTTGACTATGGCGGCAACCGTCATGGTTTTCTCGCTTTCGCGGAAATCCATCCAGACTATTATCAAATCCCGCTTGCTGACCGTCAGGCACTGCTTCAGGCGGAAATGGAAGATAATCCCCGCCATCACGATCACGACGTCGAGCCCGTTATTGATCTCGCGAAGGCAGATCAACCTGATGTGGGAATTGTCAAACAGGTAGAAGCCGCTCTTGGCGCTGATGACAGCTCAAGCGAGCCTGTCAACGCGACGGAGGCTCCTGCCAATGCCGACAATTCCGCTGAAGAGGTAGCTGCTGAGGCAGTTGCGGAAGAAAAGCCAAAAGCCAAGCCGCGCCGTAGCCGGGCCCGCAAGAAGCCGGTTGAGGCTGCCGTAGATGAGGCGGCCGTCGCGTCAGACACGACGGACGGAAACGACGACAGCACGCCGGACGAGATGGCGGCGATGGTCGATACTGATTCCGTGTCTGAAGATGTCGTCGATCGCCGTTCCAACGACGACGATGATGACGATGACGACGACCATGAAAAAGAAGTCATCGAGTCCGTTGGTGCAGAAGACGCCATGGAAGAGGTGCCGGATCGCGTATTCCGCAAGCCGCGCAAGCAATACCGAATCCAGGAAGTCATCAAACGCCGCCAGATCCTGCTGGTTCAGGTTGCGAAGGAAGAGCGTGGCAACAAGGGCGCCGCTCTGACGACCTATCTCTCGCTTGCCGGTCGTTATTCGGTATTGATGCCGAACACTGCACGTGGTGGCGGCATTTCGCGCAAGATCACCAATCCGACGGACCGCAAGCGCCTCAAGGAAATTGCGCGCGAGTTGGACGTGCCGCTGGGCATGGGCGTGATTCTTCGTACGGCTGGAGCAAACCGCACCCGCGTCGAGATCAAGCGTGACTTCGAATACCTGATGCGTCTGTGGGAGAATGTCAGGACGCTGACGCTGAACTCGATCGCTCCCTGTCTGGTTTACGAGGAAGGATCGCTGATCAAGCGCTCCATTCGCGATCTCTACAATAAGGACATATCCGAGGTCATCGTTGCCGGTGAGGAAGGCTATCGCGAAGCGAAAGACTTCATGAAGATGCTGATGCCGAGCCATGCCAAAGTGGTTCAGCCCTATCGGGATCTGCATCCGATTTTCTCGCGCTCTGGCATCGAGGCACAGCTCGACCGGATGCTGCAGCCGCAGGTTACGTTGAAGTCGGGCGGCTACCTCATCATCAACCAGACGGAAGCGCTGGTCGCTATCGACGTCAACTCCGGGCGTTCGACTCGCGAGCATTCGATCGAAGAGACCGCACTTCAGACCAATCTGGAGGCAGCAGAGGAAGTTGCTCGCCAGTTGAGGCTCCGGGACCTTGCGGGTCTGATCGTCATCGACTTTATCGACATGGAAGAGAAGCGGAACAACCGCTCTGTCGAGAAGAAGCTGAAGGATTGCCTAAAGAACGATCGCGCACGCATTCAGGTAGGCCGCATCTCGCATTTCGGTCTGCTCGAAATGTCGCGCCAGCGTATTCGCGCCAGTGTGCTCGAGTCGACCACTCAGGTCTGCTCGCACTGCGGCGGAACAGGTCACGTTCGGTCGCAGTCTTCGATTGCCCTGCATGTTCTGCGCGGTGTCGAAGAATACCTGCTCAAGAATACCACGCACGATATCACGGTGCGTACGACGCCTGAGATTGCGCTTTATCTGCTCAACCACAAACGCGGTAATGTCGTTGATTATGAAAACCGCTTCGGCGTCTCTATCTTCATTGAAGCGGATGGCGCGGTCGGCGCAAGCCACTTCGCAATCGACCGAGGTGAGCCTGTTGCCAACCCGGTGAAAATCGAAAGCCTCGTTCAGTTTGCGGCCCTCCCCGTTGAGGAAGACGAAGACGATGTCATCATCGAAGCTGATGACGAGGACGAAGATGAGGCGCCGGCTGCTGCGGCAAACTCCGCACAGGCTGTACGTTCGGAAGATGAGCAGGGCAATCGCAAGCGCAAGCGTCGCCGCCGCCGTCGCAATCGCAATGGCGAGCGTAACGATCCTTCGCAGCAAGCTTCGGGTGATGCATCCGGCGCCGACGAAGACGGCGATGATGATGAAGACGATGATTCTGCGGAAGGCCAGACGGATCAGGCCCAGTCGGAAACCGAAGAAGGCAATAAGCGCAAGCGTCGTCGTCGTGGCAAGCGCGGCGGTCGCCGCAATCGTCAGGGCGAAGAGGACGGCGTGCAGGCAAACTCCGGCGAAGACGATACTGAAGCCAGTACTCCTGCCGATGAGAGCACAGACGACAATGATCTGAGCCCTGTATCCGGCTTCTCCGACGGCGGTTCGACGCAGGAACTCCAGGTCGATGCTGAAGAGGCTGTAGCAGCAGACTCAAACGAAGCCGGGAAAACGGAAGAAACTCCGGTCAAGCCGCGTCGCACGCGTCGTTCCAAGGCCTCCAGCAAATCGGAGACCGAAGCCGTTGCCGATACTGTCGCCGTGACGGAACAGCCTGCAGCGAACTCGGCCGAGGCTGAAGTGGCAGAACCAGAAGCCGTAAAGCCGGAACCAGCAGTCGAAACCGCTGTAGACGCGGCTTCGTCATCGGAAGAAAGTGCGGCCGAAAAAGCAATTCGGGCAAACCGTGCGTCCAACATCGCTTCATCGGAACCGGTGGTGACATCCAGCGCTCCATCCGACAGTGAGCCAGATGGCGAGCCCACGAAACCGAAGCGTGCTGGCTGGTGGCAGAAGCGCGGCTTCCTTTGATCTCGGATTAAGGTTTGTAAAGCGGTCGCACATGTTGCGGCCGTTTTGCTTTTCGGGGGTAAAATAGTGAAATATGTGCGCGCAGTGCTGCGGCGCATTTTTGGTCAAAGGTGATTGATCTCAACCTGTTGCGATGGCAATCATGAATTGATCAGTGTCTGCCAAAATTGTGATCGTTTGATCCAGTAGACCCCGAGACCACCGAAGCGCTACAGGATCGTAAATGATTCACCCAGACGTCAATCGATAGGGTTGAGTCGCGATCAGTTTTTGCGATGCGCGATATAGAGGATAGCCATGAAATCTTTTCTGAAGTTGCTTACCGCCGGGCTTCTGGCCTCCGCTACCGTTGTCGCGACTGGAACTGCTGCAAACGCTCTGGATGACCAGCAGAAAAAGGAATTCGGGGCTTTTATCCGGGAATATCTGATCGCCAACCCAGAGATCATGCTCGAAGTGCAGGATGCGCTGGAAAAGAAGCAACAGGATACCCGCACCTCTCAAGCCTCCGAAGGCATCGCGGCAAACAGCAGGGCAATCTTTTCAACAGCCAGCGACATCACCCTGGGCAATCCGAACGGTGATGTGACGATCGTTGAGTTTTTCGATTACAACTGCACCTACTGCAAGCGCGCTTTGACCGACATGGAAACAATTCTCTCATCGGACAAGAAGGTGCGTTTCATCCTGAAGGAATTCCCGATTCTCGGTCCTGATTCCATGGCCGCCCACCGCGTTGCCAGCGCCTTCAAGGCCATAGCTCCGGAGAAGTATCCGCAGTTCCACAAGCAGCTTCTCGGCGGGCAGCAGCGGGCAACGGAACAGACCGCGATCGCTGTCGCAGCAGCTCTGGGTGTCAGCGAATCCGCAATCCGGAAGTCGATGAAGGACAATCCAAACGACCAGCAGATCCGCGCGACCTATGAACTCGCAAATAATCTCGGCGTTACCGGCACACCATTCTATGTCGTCGGAAACGAGGCTGTGTTTGGTGCTGTCGGACATGAAGAACTGTCCAGCAAGATCAGCAACATCCGCTCCTGCGGCAAAGCCACCTGCTGATCGATTGCTTGCAGCCCCTTCACCGGTCGCTTAACGCGCAGTGAGATCAGTATATTCAGTCATTAGGCCCCGGTTATTCACGGCTTTCGTGGCCGGGGGCTTTCCCTTGCCAGCCTGCCGGTCTATAGGTTTCGCTGGTTTTATGGTGGGAATTCCATGAGCAAGACAATCTTTGTCCTCAACGGGCCGAACCTGAATATGCTGGGCAAGCGAGAACCTGGCATTTATGGCGGCAAGACTCTCAAAGATATCGAGAGCGAGTGCGTCACCGCCGGTCGGGAGCTTGGCTTCGAGATCGAGTGCTTTCAGAGCAATCATGAGGGCGTCCTCGTCGACCGGCTTCACGAAGCCGACGATCGGGCAGTGGGCGTTGTCATCAATCCTGGCGCTTACGGCCACACGTCGATCGCGCTTCACGATGCCATCCGGGCCATATCGGTCCCCGTGATCGAAGTGCATATTTCGAACATCCATGCTCGCGAGGAATTCCGACATAAATCGATGATCGCACCAGCGGCCAAAGGCATGATCTGCGGCCTCGGTCCGGGCGGTTATCTTCTGGCATTGCGCGCGCTGCGCGATATCACCAATTAAGAACAACAGAGCACATAGGTTGACCATGTCTGAGAAGAAGAACGGTTTCGACAAGGGGTTGATCCGCGATCTGGCGAACATCCTCAACGATACCGATTTGACAGAGATCGAAATCGAGCAGGACGATCTGCGCATCCGCGTATCTCGCACCATTCAGGCGCCCCAGTACATCCAGGCTGCTGCACCGGCCCCGCAACTTTACGCAGCGCCTGCCGCGGCACCTGCTGCGCCCGTAACCGGCGCTGCCGTTGAACCTGCGAAAGATCGTTCAAAGGCTGTCACTGCACCAATGGTCGGCACGGTTTATCTTTCACCTGCCCCTGGTGCACGATCCTTCATTGAAGTTGGTGCAACGGTCAAGGAAGGCCAGACGCTTCTCATCATCGAAGCCATGAAGACCATGAACCAGATCCCTGCACCGCGTTCGGGCAAGGTGACGGAAATCATCGTCAATGACGCGCAGCCTGTCGAATACGGCGAGCCGCTCGTTGTGATCGAATAAGGCGGTCTCATGATTTCGAAGATCCTCATTGCCAACCGTGGCGAGATTGCCCTTCGTGTCCTGCGGGCATGCAAGGAACTCGGCATTTCGACCGTCGCTGTTCATTCCACGGCTGACGCTGACGCAATGCATGTGCGTCTGGCAGACGAAAGCGTATGTATCGGCCCACCGCCATCACGTGACAGCTATCTCAACATCCACCAGATCGTTGCGGCTTGCGAGATCACCGGTGCGGATGCAGTGCATCCCGGTTACGGCTTCCTGTCGGAAAATGCCAAGTTCGCGGATATACTGGAAGCGCATGGCATTACCTTCATTGGACCCACTGCTGAGCATATTCGCCTGATGGGTGACAAGATCACGGCCAAGAAGACGGCTGTCGAGCTTGGCATTCCAGTCGTTCCAGGCTCTGACGGCGAAGTGACGCCCGACAACGCTCTGGAAATCGCACGGCAGATCGGTTTCCCGGTCCTGATCAAGGCTACTGCTGGCGGCGGCGGTCGTGGCATGAAGGTCGCCAAAACCGAAGCCGATCTTGAGGAAGCCTTCAATACGGCCCGTTCGGAAGCGGCTGCCGCATTTGGCAATGATGCGGTCTATATGGAGAAGTATCTCGGCAAGCCTCGCCATATCGAGATCCAGGTCGTGGGCGACGGGGCCGGCAATGCTATCCACCTCGGAGAACGCGATTGCTCGCTGCAGCGCCGTCACCAGAAGGTTTGGGAAGAGGCAAATTCCCCTGCCCTGAATGTTGATCAACGCATGAAGATCGGTCAGATCTGCGCTGATGCCATGAAGAAGATGAAGTACCGCGGTGCCGGTACGATTGAGTTCCTGTACGAGAATGGCGAATTCTACTTCATCGAGATGAATACGCGACTTCAGGTCGAGCATCCGATCACGGAAGCCATCACCGGCATCGATCTCGTTCATGAGCAGATCCGCGTTGCCTCTGGCGCCGGGCTTTCCGTAACCCAGGACGAGATCAGTTTTTCCGGTCACGCGATCGAGTGCCGCATCAACGCCGAAGACCCGCGTACGTTCGTTCCGTCACCGGGAACGATCACACACTTCCACGCGCCGGGTGGCTTGGGTGTTCGTGTCGATTCGGGCGCCTATGCTGGTTACAAGATCCCTCCCTACTATGACAGCCTGATCGGCAAGCTCATCGTCCACGGTCGGACTCGCGTCGAATGCATGATGCGTCTGCGCCGCGTGCTCGACGAATTCGTCGTTGACGGTATCAAGACGACACTGCCGCTTTTCCAGGATCTCGTTTCCAACCAGGATATCGCCAACGGTGACTACGATATCCACTGGCTGGAAAAGTATCTGGCTGGCGACAAGCCAAGCGCGTAGTCATGGCAGGTCGGCGCGGCAGATATTATCCAGCCATCACGCCGGAAATTCTGCTGCGTGCCTATTCCATCGGTCTTTTTCCGATGGCCGAATCAGCGGACGACCCGGAAGTCTTCTGGGTCGAGCCGGAACTGCGGGGCATCATTCCACTGGATGCCTTCCATGTATCGAAGAGCCTTCACAAGGCCGTTCGGCAGCAGGCTTTCTCAATTCGCCGTAACACGGCATTCGAAGCCGTGATGGCTGGCTGCGCCGAATCAGCACCTGACAGGGCGACGACCTGGATCAACTCCACAATCCGCTCACTCTATAAACAGCTTCATGCCATGGGGCATGCGCACAGTGTTGAGGCCTGGGACGGCGATCAACTGGTCGGCGGGTTATATGGGGTGTCCCTGGGTGCTGCATTCTTTGGAGAAAGCATGTTCTCACGGCGCACGAATGCGTCGAAGATCTGCCTTGTTCATCTCGTCAATCATCTGCGTGCCAACGATTTTCAACTGCTGGACACGCAATTCACGACTGATCATTTGAAAACGTTTGGCGCGATCGACATCCCGAAACAGGATTATCTCGAACTGCTGAAAGCAGCTGTCGAACTGCCTGACCGCCCCTTCTGATCAGTGACGGAAGATAGCCCCAGGCATTGGCGCCTCGAAACCCAATACAGGTTGCGGCCAAATTTGATGCGTATTTATGGCTTGGCAGCCGCAGGTGGCTTTGTCGGGCTTGCGGGCGGCGGAACATCTGACTTCTGCTTACAGCCTGTCAGCCAGACGTCGTAGATAGGATGTTCAACAGCATTAAGACCAGGGCTGTCGGCAAACATCCATCCTGTAAAGATCCGCCTTATCTTGCGATCAAGCGTGATTTCATCGACCTCAATAAAGCCGTCTACCTTTTGTGCTTCCGTATCATCGCGTGAGAAACAGGCTTTGGGCGTTACCTGCAAGGCACCGTACTGGACAGTCTCGTTCACATAGACATCAAAGCGAGTAATACGACCAGTAATTTTGTCGATACCCGAGAATTCGGCAACCGGATTTTCGATACGGGCCGCGGAAGCAGGTGCAACCATCACCAGACAGAGCGTCATTCCCAGAAGCAGCGAACGAACGAATCTATGGGACATGGGAGCGAAACCACCTTCAGAAACTGCCAAAGCGTGTCGCGATCTTTAGGATTCGCTGCTGACGCTTTATCTCTTTATTTTATCGCACGTCGTTATCGCAAAACCACTGAGCACTTTTGCGCAACATGCTTTAGGTCCCGATCAATGCCGAGACCTAATGGCGATAGTTCAAAAATGTGGCGTGAGATAGAGCAAGACGCTCAGGAGCCCGGTGTCCATGCATCATAGTCACCGGTGACACGCGGACGCTGACCTGTCGCATCCATAGAGCCTGTAGGCTTGTACGCAAACGGCGTCCCTGTCAGGTTCTCGTGATGAGGCTTCTGCCACTCACGGGCTGCATAATTCTCCTTTGAAGGAGGCGTATCGGTCCGGTAATGCATCCAGCCGTGCCAACCCGGCGGGATAGCCGAAGCTTCGGCGTAACCCTTGTAGATGACCCAGCGACGAGGCAGTCCGAAGGACGTCATACCGCCTTCGTAATAGACATTACCCAGTTCATCCTCGCCCACGCGCTTGCCGTTGCGCCACGTAAAGAAGCGTGTGCCGAGCGTCTGGCCATTCCACCAGGTGAAGATTTGAAGGAGAAGATTCTTCATAGTTTTCCAGCGTCCTCGCGAGAGACAAGGAATGTTTCCTTGCCTCGCTTATGCAATCTCGATCCGCGAATGTCCAGCCTTTAGGGGGTGGATACGCGCTATTTGAAGTGCATTCTGAAGCCTGTGAAGTCCGGCGAAAAACCCGCCTTCTCGTAGAAGGCCCGGGTTCCGTCACGGTCGCTTCGGTGCGTGATTTGCACCAGCCGGCAACCGCGTCGTTTCGCCTCGCTCACGGCAAACTCCAAAAGCTTGGAGCCGATCCCCTGTCCGCGTCTGTCTGAGCGCGTGTGCACAGCCTCGATGATACCATTCAATCCTCCGCGACCGCGTAGCGTTCGCAAGAAGGCCATTTGGAAGCTTGCGACCACCTCGCCGCCCTGTTCGGCGACGTAAAGCTGCTCGTTCAGCGACTGGTCAATTATGTGAAATGCTTTGACGTAATCATCATATGCATGCTCGTCGCTGGTATCACCATGGCCACCATGCTCATCTTCTTCAAAGAGCTTTATCAGATTTGCGAGATCTTCTTCCCTGGCCCTTCGAATATGCAAGCTTAACTCAGTCATGGCAGTCCTCCCTAATGCGCGAGCGGCTTCTCCATGATGATTGCTTCAATACCACTATTGTCCTGACCGCAGTTCTTCGTGCGGTCAACTTCCGTGAAGCCTAGTCGCGTATAGAAGGAAATTGCGCGTTCGTTCGCTACGTCAACTTCCAAGCGAAGAATTTCCGCATCCGGGAAACAAGTTTCCAGCTCCGCAAAGAGATCCCGCCCGATTCCTTCATTCTGGCAAGTCGGATGCACGTAGAGCTGATGCAGGACTGCGGTCTTTGTCATCGTAGGCGACATGGCGGCAAATCCCATGCCACCAATCCGCTTTCCGTCATCGGCAACCAAAAACTCGCCGTCCTTCAGGTTGATTCTCTTCAGGATCGCCTCTGCGCTATGCAAGCTAGTGACGAGTGAGCCCACCTTCAGCGGACCGTGGATGGGATCATAGGTCGCGTGCCACGTCTCCGCCAATAGCTTGCGCACCGGCTCTACGTCCTTTGGGCCCGCTGTGCGAATGAAAAACATGGAACAGCCCTCTCTCGGAGAAGAAAGGCCGAAGCCTTACTCCTCGATGCCCAGCTTTGCCTTTACCAGCGCCTGCACGGCCTGCGGGTTGGCCTTGCCACCGGTCGACTTCATGACCTGACCCACGAACCAGCCGGCCAGCGTTGGCTTGGCCTTGACCTTGGCGACCTGATCGGGGTTTGCGGCGATGATATCGTCGACGGCCTTTTCGATGGCGCCGGTATCCGTCACCTGCTTCATGCCGCGGCTTTCCACGATTTCCGCAGGATCGCCGCCTTCGTTGAAGACGATTTCGAACAGGTCCTTGGCGATCTTGCCGGAAATGGTCTCATCCTTGATGAGATCGATGATTCCACCAAGCTGGGCAGGAGAAACCGGAGTCTCTTCAATGCCTTTGCCAGCTTTGTTCAAGGCGCCCAGCAGGTCGTTAATAACCCAGTTCGCCGCCGTCTTGCCATCACGCCCTTCAGCAACCGACTCGAAATAATCGGCAATTGCCTTCTCGGACACGAGCACGGACGCGTCATAAACCGAAAGCCCCAGTTCGCGTACAAATCGGGCCTTCTTGTCATCCGGCAATTCCGGCAGATCGCTCTTCAGTGCCTCAACGAAAGCATCGTCAAATTCCAACGGCAGCAGATCCGGATCCGGGAAATAGCGGTAATCATGCGCATCTTCCTTGGAGCGCATGGAGCGCGTTTCACCCTTGCCTGGATCGAACAGGCGAGTTTCCTGGTCGATCGAGCCGCCGTCTTCCAGAATTGCGATCTGGCGGCGTGCTTCGTATTCGATCGCCTGGCCGATGAAACGGATGGAGTTGACGTTCTTGATTTCGCAACGTGTGCCAAAAGCTTCGCCGGGACGGCGCACGGAAACGTTCACGTCGGCACGCATGGAGCCCTCGTCCATGTTGCCATCACAGGTGCCGAGATAGCGAACGATAGAGCGAAGCTTCGTCATGTAGGCCTTCGCCTCATCCGAGGAGCGCATGTCCGGCTTGGATACGATTTCCATCAGGGCAACGCCTGAACGGTTCAGATCCACGTAGGACATGGTCGGATGCTGGTCGTGCATGGATTTGCCCGCGTCCTGCTCGAGGTGCAGGCGCTCGATACCGATCTCGATGTCTTCGAAATTGCCCTGACGATCTGGCCCCAGCGAAATGATGATCTTGCCTTCACCGACGATCGGATCCTTGAACTGGGAAATCTGGTAGCCCTGCGGCAGGTCCGGATAAAAATAGTTCTTGCGATCGAAAATCGACCGGTTGTTGATCTGCGCCTTGAGGCCGAGACCTGTCCGCACGGCCTGCTTCACGCATTCTTCGTTGATGACGGGCAGCATGCCGGGCATGGCTGCATCCACCAGCGACACATTGGAATTCGGCGCCTTGCCGAACTCGGTGGAAGCGCCGGAGAACAGTTTGGACTGTGAAAGAACCTGCGCGTGAACTTCCATGCCGATGATGATTTCCCAATCACCCGTGGCACCGGGAATCAGACGTTTCGGATCAGGCGTGCGCGTATCGACAAGGGTCATCTTAAAGGCTCTTCATGCGGTCAAATGGGTTGAATGTCAGGTAGAACAATTGGTGAAGCGGTGCAAGCTTTGAGGCCTCGCACCTGGTCGTTAGAGGTTAAAACTCGACGCCGTAACCCTCTGGTGCTGGAGCAACCAGTTGCTTGGACATGCCAACGGATTGCACATCCTGATCAAGCTTCGGCGCATAGGCAATCGACAGCCAGTTTACCCGATAACCGTTCTTTTCAAAGAAACTGACCGCATCCGTATTGTGCGCATGCGTTTCCAGCTTGATTTCATCGAAACCATGCTGGCGGACTTCTTCCTCGACGGCTTGGAGGAGTTCGGAACCCAAACCTCGCCGCTGATGATCCGGGTCGATCCAGAAATCGGTTATCTGTTCGTCCAGCGCCTCGCGGGATGCCCATCCGGCAGGGACGCCGCCCTCCTCGATCACCGTAATCTTAACCCAGGAGGATCGAACGAAGTCTCCAAATGCACGTAATGCATTTTGCAGCATCGCCTCTGTGCCGCCAATGGGGCCCATGGCCTGGGCCCAGGCTCGCAGACCTATGCCTGTCAGCGCATCAATCTCGTCTTCACGGGCATTGCGAACATGATGCATGAAAATCCCCGGAACGTCGCCACGATTAGATCATTGCCGGACGGTGTTTCCAAGCCCGCCTAAGGGATTAGCCTGCGATACCGCGATCTTTGTTGGAAACTGGTCAACAAAAAAGGACCGGCCCAATGGATGAGCCGGTCCTTCTGCAGTCACCTATTGGCACTCAAAGGTTTTACCACCACTTGGCAGGGGTGAATTTCCCGGCTGCCTGTTCGATCACATGCGCCGTCTTGAACAGGGTTTCTTCTTCGAACGGCTTGCCGATGATCTGAAGGCCCAGCGGCAACCCCTTCTGATCAAGGCCAGCTGGGACAGAAATGCCAGGCAAACCGGCCATGTTGAGAGTGACCGTGAACACGTCCTGCAGATACATTTTGACCGGATCCGCAGCGAGTTCCTTGTCACCGACGGCAAAGGCGGAAGACGGCGTGATAGGCGCCAGGATCGCATCGACGCCCGCATGAAACGCATCTTCGAAGTCGCGCTTGATGAGAGTGCGAACCTTCTGCGCCTTCAGATAATAGGCGTCGTAATAACCGGCCGAGAGAACGTAGGTTCCGATCATGATGCGGCGCTGAACTTCCTTGCCGAAGCCCGCAGCGCGGCTCTTCTCGTACATGTCGGCAATGTCCTTGCCGTCGACGCGAAGGCCGTAGCGAACACCGTCATAGCGCGCGAGGTTGGACGACGCTTCGGCAGGCGCTACGATGTAATAGGCCGGAAGCGCGTATTTGGTGTGTGGCAGCGAAATTTCGACGACTTCAGCGCCGGCATCCTTCAGCCATTCCACACCCTGCTGCCAGAGCTTTTCGATTTCCTCTGGCATGCCCTCGATACGATATTCCTTCGGAATGCCGATCTTCATGCCCTTGACAGACTGACCAAGTGAAGCTTCGTAGTCCGGCACCGGCAAATCGACAGAGGTCGTGTCTTTGGTGTCGACGCTCGCCATGCTCTTCAGCAGGATTGCTGCGTCGCGCACATCGCGCGCGATCGGACCAGCCTGATCCAGCGACGAGGCATAGGCAACGATACCCCAGCGGGAGCAACGGCCATAGGTAGGCTTGATGCCGACCGTGCCAGTAAAGGCCGCAGGCTGGCGGATGGAGCCGCCGGTGTCGGTTGCGGTCGCACCGGCACACAGATGCGCCGCAACAGCAGCGGCGGAGCCGCCTGAAGAGCCGCCCGGCACCAGCTTTTCATCCGAACCCTGGGCCTTCCACGGGTTTACCGCCGGTCCGTAATAGGAGCTTTCGTTGGATGAACCCATCGCGAATTCATCCATGTTCAGCTTGCCGAGCATCACGGCACCATCATTCCACAGGTTCTGGGTGACGGTCGATTCGTACTTCGGCTTGAACCCATCGAGAATGTGGCTGCAGGCCTGCGTGTGGATATCACGCGTTGCGAATAGATCCTTTACGCCAAGCGGAATACCCTCAAGAGGGGCGCCCTTTCCGTCTGCCAGACGCGCATCCGAAGCTTTCGCCATCTCGCGCGCCTTATCGGGCGTTACGGTCACGTAGGCGTTCAGGGCGCCGTTGGCAGCGTCGATGGCCGACAGGTAAGCGTCCGTCAATTCGACCGCCGTAATATCACGGCCCTTCAGTTTAGCGCGCGCTTCGGAAATGGTAAGGTTGGTAAGTTCGGTCATCGTGATCTCGAATTTGGCTTAAGGCTGCGTTGAAGGTCGGTGCTGCGTAATGGTCCGCGCTTACTCGACGACCTTTGGCACGAGGAAAAAGTTCTGATCTGAATTGGGGGCATTGGCCACGATATCGGCGGCCTTATCACCATCCGTCACCGCATCGGCGCGCTTGCGCATGGTGATTGGCGTGACGGAAGTCATGGGCTCCACACCGCTGACATCCACCTCGGAAAGCAGCTCAACAAATCCAAGGATACCATTCAATTCGCCCGTCATCCGCTCCAGATCATCTTCGGAAACGGCAATGCGGGATAGGCGCGCAACGCGCTTGACGGTAGCGATATCGACGGACATGGAACTTCTCCGGATGAAATTTCCTCCCGCTATAATGGCCATATCCGGCATTCGCAACGGTTTTAGCCGCAAGGCGGACGGAGTTCTGACGGAAATCGGCGCGGTTGGCCCAGGATCCCGCGCCGATTACGTAAGGTCAGATGCTTAGCGTAACGCCAACCTTGGGCGTCTCTACCCTCGTCTTCAGGCCTTCCATGCCTTTCACGAACTTTTCCGGCGTCTGGTCAATGATCGGGAAAGACCCGTAGTGGCACGGGATGGCATGCTTGAAATCGAAAAAGCGCTGGCAGGCGAGCGCTGCCACGGCACCGCCCATCGTGAAACGGTCGCCTATCGGCACCAGACCAATATCAGGCTGATGCAATTCGTTGATCAGACCCATATCGGTGAAGATGTCCGTGTCGCCCATGTGCAGCAGCGAGGCCTCTTCTTCGAAATGCAGCATCAGTCCGTTGGCATTGCCAAGCGCATGGGAGACCCCGTCTTCCGTGATCTGGGCGGAGGAATGCAGGGCCTGCGTAAACGTCGCGCTGAAGCTGCCGAAGCTGACTGTACCGCCGGTGTTTCCCATTTCGAGACGTTGGACACCTTTGGAACCGAGCCATGCCGCGAGGTCGGCATTTGCCAGCACGACGGCACCGGTTTCCTGTGCCAGGGCGATGGTATCCCCTACGTGATCTCCATGACCGTGCGTCAGCAAAATGTGCGTGATGCCCGCAGCCGCTTCCTTGCGATCCTGGTCTGCGAAGGATGGGTTACCGCTGAAGAATGGATCGATCAAAATCTTCGCATGGGCGGTTTCGAGCCTGAAGGCCGAATGGCCAAGCCAGGTGATCTTCATGATAAATCTCCATTTTGCAGTTGAGATCAAAGGGTCCGGGTGTGGACCGTCAGTTAAGCGCAGGTTATTCAACACAATATACGCATCAACGGAACAGACGGATTTTATTTCCCGTGCTGACCTAGAGCAGCCGCAATCAATTCAAGAGCATAGACCGAGAGAAGGAATGAGCCGTGGCAACAATGACGATCGAAGAATTGGCTGCCAGTTTGTTGCCGGGGCAACCAGTAGCCGGTCTTGATCTTGGCACGAAGACCATCGGCCTTGCTGTATCAGATCTCGGGAGGCGGTTTTCGTCCCCTCGGCCCGTGTTGAAGCGCTTGAAGTTCACAAAAGATGCGGAACTCTTGCTGGCGTGGGCAGACAAGGAAAAGGTGGCAGCCTTTATCATCGGCCTGCCTATCAATATGGATGGCTCGTCGGGCCCGCGTGTTCAGGCGACCAGAGCTTTCGTCCGCAGCATGAGCGACAAGACAGAGATACCGTTCGTCTTTTGGGATGAGCGTCTATCCACAGTGGCCGCAGAGCGGGCGCTTCTGGAAATGGATGTTTCCAGGGCGAAGCGGGCCGAACGGATTGATTCGGCAGCCGCGAGCTTTATCCTTCAAGGCGCCTTGGACAGACTCGTATCCTTGGAAAGAGCTGCATCGGAAGATGAGGCGTAACGCCTGATCCACCAGGCGTGAATCTGCTTGCGGCGACGAAATGCCAGAATTGCAAGGACGATCAGGCTGTCCACCGCAACGGCACGGACCACCAGCATGGGAAGAAGCGCCGGATCAATTCCCAAGATCTGCCCATAGATCTGGAAAACCAGATCGTGGGTGTCGCGGGTCAGCATGAAGAACCCGAAACTGATGTTGTAGTAGGATAGCCAGTACCAGGCACCCAAGAATGCAACCGGGCCAGCCCAGAGGATGAGAAACCACTTCATGCGGCGTTTCCTTCCACAGTTTGCCAGCGCGTTGAATTCAGCCAAGGTGCCGACAGAACCGCCCAGCGCAGAAACGCCATGACGCTCAGCACGATGGCAGGAAACG
This sequence comes from Rhizobium rhizoryzae, assembly GCF_011046895.1. NCBI lineage: Bacteria > Pseudomonadati > Pseudomonadota > Alphaproteobacteria > Hyphomicrobiales > Rhizobiaceae > Affinirhizobium > Affinirhizobium rhizoryzae. The sequence continues at coordinate 2,922,188 of NZ_CP049250.1, forward strand.
TCAGATCAACCGCCCAACTCGAAAAGAAGCAAAGAGCCAGACACAGTAATCCGTATTGATAGCATTGGTTGCCAGACACAGCCTTACCACGCAGCGATGGTTAACAAATCGTTAACCTCAACGTAGTGCGCGCGGCCCAAAGCGCAACGAGAACCACTTGATATGGTTAACGCGGAGCGTGGTCCTGTGGACGAAAGTTTTGGAAACTCAGCTGGCGGCGGGATACAGAAGATCGACGATGTAGGAGGCATCGAAGCGGGAATCGAGCATTCCATAGGTAGCCCGCCATCCACCGGCCAGTCGGGTTTCCACGAAGGCGTCTGCGATCTTGCCGGCACCAAGCCTGAAAAGCTCCGCAGCAGCAGCCGCCAGCGCAAGTTGCTCCACCAGAAGCCTTGCCGCACCCTCGTCCCGTTCCGCGAGCGCCATGGCGGCGCGCAGAACGTCCGTCGTCTTTCGTCCGCTCGGACCCAGATCCCGCTCGATGCCCGACAGAACCGAATCGAACAGATCACGGCCTCTGCTCAACACGCGCAGCACATCCAGCGCCATGACATTGCCGGAGCCTTCCCAGATCGCATTGACCGGAGCCTCGCGATAGTGGCGGGCAAGCGGACGCTCCTCCACGTAGCCATTGCCACCAAGGCATTCCATCGCTTCATAGATCAGTGGAGGCGCGATCTTGCAGCACCAGTATTTGATGACGGGCGTCATGACGCGGGCAAAGGCTGCATCGGCGGGGTTGCTGCCAGCCTTATCGAAGGCTTCTGCCAGACGATAGGCCAGCGCCGTCGCGGCTGCGACGTCCAGCGCCATGTCCGCGAGAACACGCGTCATCAGTGGCTGGTCAATCAGGTTCTTGCCAAAGACGCTGCGACCACGGCAGTGATGCACAGCCTCTGCCAGCGAGGCCCGCATGATGCCAGCTGACGCAAGAGCACAATCCAGCCGCGTGAGCGTCACCATGTCGAGAATGGTCCGTACCCCACCGCCTGGTTCACCCAGCAGGTAGCCGAACGCATCCTGAAACTCGACCTCAGAAGAGGCATTGGAACGATTGCCCAGTTTATCCTTCAGCCTCTGGAATTGAAGCCCATTCGCCGTACCATCTTCCAGGAGACGCGGAACGAGGAAGCAACCGATACCCTCATTGGTTTTCGCGAGCATAACGAAGGCATCGCTCATCGGCGCGGACATGAACCACTTGTGACCGGAAAGACGATAGACGCCCTCGCCCACCCGTTCGGCGATCGAGCGGTTGGCGCGCACATCCGTACCGCCCTGCTTCTCCGTCATTCCCATGCCAACGGTGATCGCGGTCTTCTGCTGCGCGGGACGATTCGACGAATCATATTTCCGCGACAGGATACGCGGCGCCCATTCCTTCTGAACGCGAGGCGACGCCATCATCGCAGCAACAGAAGCGCTGGTCATCGTCAGCGGACACAAGTGGCCACATTCGAGCTGAGAGGTCAGATAGAACCGGGCAGCACGAGCGCGGTGCTGGTTGTTGCGCGATTCCGGAATGTTCTCCCACAGCGAGGAATGCAGACCGCTGCTCATCGAACGCCGCATCATGGCATGCCAGGCGGGATGAAACTCCACCGTATCCTGCCGTTCGCCTCTCGGACCATGGGTCTTCAGCTTTGGCGGATTTTCATTCGCCATCCGCGCAAGTTCCTGCGCTTCGGGGGAGGTCACATAGCGGCCCAGCGCATCGAATTCCTCGCGGATCGCGCGGTGCAATCCCGCGGTCAGATCCACGATCAACGGGTCTGTGCGGTAGGCATTGATACCGGACCAGAGGCTTGGCTGGTTCAGGTCGGTGAGATTGTCGTCGGTCCGGTTCATCTGATTCATGAGCTGCTCTTAAACGAAAGCTGGGCAAATTGCATGGGGATCAGAAAAACTCGATGCAGCACACGCTTGCCCGCTCGCCTCGCTGTCTCTATAGACCGCGTAAACAAGCGGAGGACGTTATCGTGGTCTTCTTTCCCCACCGCCATCTCCTCGGGATCAAGGGCCTGACCGAGCAGGACATTACATTCCTTCTCGACAAAGCCGACGAGGCGGTCAAGATCAGTCGGCAAAGAGAGAAGAAAACTTCGACTCTTCGCGGGCTCACCCAGATCAATCTTTTCTTCGAGGCTTCGACACGCACGCAAAGCTCTTTTGAGCTCGCTGGCAAGCGTCTGGGCGCAGATGTCATGAACATGTCGGTCGGCAACTCTTCGGTCAAGAAGGGTGAGACGCTGATCGATACGGCGATGACGCTGAATGCCATGCGGCCGGACGTGCTTGTGGTTCGCCATTCGTCCGCGGGTGCCGCTGCCCTTCTGGCGCAGAAAGTGGCGTGCTCGGTCGTCAACGCCGGTGACGGTCAACACGAGCACCCGACGCAGGCGCTTCTGGACGCGCTGACAATCCGTCGGGCCAAGGGCAAGCTGTCCCGCATCATCGTCGCGATCTGCGGCGATGTTCTGCACTCGCGCGTTGCCCGCTCCAATATTCTGTTGCTGAATGCCATGGGCGCACGCGTACGCGTCGTCGCGCCGTCCACTCTGCTGCCGTCGGGCATTTCGCAAATGGGCGTGGAAGTCTTTCATTCCATGGAAGAGGGTCTGAAGGATGCGGATGTCGTCATGATGCTGCGCCTTCAACGCGAGCGCATGTCCGGTTCGTTCGTGCCGTCGGTTCGCGAATACTTCCATTTCTACGGCCTAGACGCCGAGAAACTGAAAGCCGCCAAGGAGGATGCGCTCGTAATGCATCCGGGGCCGATGAACCGCGGCGTCGAAATTGCCTCGGAAGTCGCCGATGGACCGCAGAGCGTGATTGAAAGCCAGGTGGAGATGGGCGTCGCCGTCCGCATGGCTGTGATGGAGGCCTTGCTGATTTCCCAGAACCAGGGGCCGAGAAGCGAAGGAGTGGTCGCATGAAGCCGCTTGTTCTGAAAAACGCGCGTATCATCGATCCTTCCCGGCATCTGGACGAGGTCGGCACGATCATCATCGGTGATGACGGTCGTATTCTTGCGTCTGGCGCAGATGCCCTCAATCAGGGACATCCTGACGGTGCCGAGATCCGCGATGCCCAAGGGCTCGTTGCGGCACCGGGTCTTGTCGATGCGCGCGTCTTTGTTGGCGAACCGGGTGCGGAACATCGGGAGACCATCTTTTCCGCCAGCCGTGCCGCCTCTGCGGGCGGTGTAACGAGCTTCATCATGATGCCGGATACGGACCCGGTTCTTGACGATATCGCCCTCATCGAATTCGTCCTCAAGACGGCCCGCGACAAGGCTCTCGTCAACATTCACCCCGCTGCCGCTTTGACACGCGGGTTGAAGGGCGAGGAGATGACTGAGATCGGCCTGTTGAAGCAGGCGGGCGCCGTCAGCTTCACCCAGGGCCGGCATGGCTTGGCCGATACGCAGGTTCTGCGCCGCGCCATGACCTATGCGCGCGAGTTCGGCGCTGTCATTTCACTCGAAGCCCGCGATCCCTACCTCGCCGTCAACGGGGTCATGAATGAAGGGCTGTTTGCCAGCTGGCTCGGCCTTGCAGGCGCCCCGCGCGAAGCAGAACTCATTCCGCTCGAGCGTGACCTGCGGATTGCTGCCCTCACAAAGGCCGCCTATCATGCCGCGAAGATTTCGGTGCCGGAATCTGTCGAAGCAGTCCGTGTCGCCCGCAATCGAGGCGCGAACGCAACCTGCGCCGTGTCGATCAATCACCTGTCGCTGAATGAAAACGATATCGGCGAGTATCGGACTTTCTTCAAGCTTTCACCGCCGCTGCGCACGGAAGACGACCGTCAGGCCATGGTCGATGCTCTGGCGAATGGGACGATCGATATCATCGTCTCGTCGCATGATCCTCAGGATGTCGACACGAAGCGTCTTCCTTTCGGAGATGCGGCGGATGGTGCCATCGGGCTTGAAACCATGCTGGCGGCCGCCTTGCGGCTCCACCACTCCGGTCAGGTTTCGCTGATGCGCCTCATCGACGCCATGTCCACAAGGCCTGCCCAGATCTTCGGGCTAGACGCTGGAACGCTGAAACCGGGCGCGAAGGCAGATATTGCCTTGATCGACATTGACGAACCATGGATCGTGACGAAGGACACCATCCAGTCCCGCTCCAAGAACACGCCCTTCGAGGATGCGCGTATTAGCGGACGGGTTGTCTCGACTTATGTCGCTGGCCGTCTGGTACACTCGCTGTAAGGAAATTAAGCATGGCAGAGCTGTTTAACTGGCAAATCACGCTTCCCATCGCGCTGGCCGCACTTGCCTTTGGCTATCTGCTGGGCTCGATCCCCTTTGGGCTCCTCCTGACGAAGGCGGCCGGTCTCGGCGACATCCGCTCCATCGGTTCAGGCAATATCGGCGCCACAAACGTCTTGCGCACCGGCAACAAGAAGCTGGCTGCCGCCACGCTTCTGCTCGATGCATTGAAGGCTACGGTCGCTGCCCTTCTTGCCGCAGCCCTTTGGGGTCAGGAAGCCGGGTTGCTGGGTGGCTTTGCGGCTTTCCTCGGCCATCTTTTTCCGGTCTGGCTCGGTTTCAAGGGTGGAAAAGGTGTTGCAACCTATATTGGCACACTGCTGGGTATTGCACCGGCAATGGTTCTGGTATTTGCATTTGTATGGCTGACAGTCGCAAAGCTCAGCAAATATTCATCTCTATCGGCGCTCGTCGCCACACTTCTTATCCCCGTCGTGCTCTGGCTCATCGGGGAACCAAAAATTGCACTGGTCATGGCCATCATGACCCTGATTACCTATTGGAAGCATAAGGCCAACATCGAGCGTCTGATCAACGGAACAGAAAGCAAGATCGGCCAGAAGGGATAAGTTCCTCTGTGTCCTCCGGCAAAGAAAATCGGAGGGGGGTTGCACTCACGGACGCTCAACGGACCGCCTGGCTCAGGCTGATTCGTAGCGACAATGTGGGACCTGCGACCTTCCGTGACCTCATCAATCATTTCGGCTCCGCCGACGCGGCTCTGGCTGCGATCCCTGAAATGTCGCGCCGGGGTGGCGCGGCACGTGCCATACGCGTGGCGACCGTCCAGCAGGCGGAGCAGGAACTGGAGATAGCTGCTCGTTTCAATGCCAGGCTTGTGGGCATTGGAGAGCCGGACTACCCATTCGCACTTCGCCAGATTGACGCCGCCCCGCCCCTATTGGCGATGAAGGGAGACTTTGCCGCAGCCAACCGCCCTTCGGTGGGCATCGTCGGCTCACGCAACGCCTCGATCAGCGGAGCGAAAATCGCGGCGATGATCGCACGAGACTGCGGTCGCGCCGGTTACACGATTACCTCGGGTCTCGCGCGCGGCATCGATACGGCCGCCCACCGGGCGAGCCTGGACACGGGAACCATTGCTGTGCTGGCGGGCGGCCTTGATCAGCCCTACCCGCCCGAGAATATTCCACTGCTTGGAGATATTACCGGCGGCGTTGGATTGTGCGTGAGCGAGATGCCGTTTGGATGGGAGCCCCGCGCCCGCGATTTTCCGCGCCGTAACCGGCTTATTGCAGGGATATCTCTTGGGGTGGTCGTCGTTGAAGCAGCCCAGCGTTCCGGATCTCTGATCACGGCTCGGCTGGCGGGCGACTTTGGACGTCTGGTCTTTGCGGTGCCCGGCTCACCGCTCGATCCAAGATGCCATGGTACCAACGATCTTCTGAAAAATGGCGGCATTGTCACCACCTCATCGCAGGACGTCCTGGAGGCGCTGGCTCCCATTTCACAACTGGATCTTTTCAACGGTTCTACCATTGCAGAACCAGGCGAAGATGGAGCGTCGCCGTTGATGCATCCCCTTGATGACAGTGATCGCATGCGGATCACCAATGCTCTTGGTCCCACACCTGTCGAAATCGACGACATTATTCGTCATACGGAAATTCCAGCAGCGACGGTTTACCTCGTGCTGCTGGAACTTGATCTAGCCGGACGGCTTCACCGGCATCCGGGCGGTTTAGTTTCTCTCCTGATGCAGAACTGACCGCGGGCGTCGCCCGGACAACATATCGCCGGATTCGACATAGGCCATTTCAAGGAGATAGCAGAGCATATCTGCATTCTCCTTGTGGGCCACCTGCCGCAATTGACCCAGCATGTGCCGAACATAGGCGATGTTGGATCGCCACTCCTCATTATTGGTTTGCTTTAAAGATGGTTCAACCATCTTGGCCTCGCTAAAATAACTTAAAATAATGCACGTCCAGGGTGTGCATTCCTGAGCGCGCTCGCAATGTGACATTTCTCATCTAAGATTGCAATATCGCATTAATCCTCTTATGGTTGTATCGACGCGAGAGGCAAAAATGCAGCCTCCCTCTTGACCGCAGACAAAACGCCCTCCATGTCGGGAGGTCAGTTTCAAGCCGAAGCGCTATTTTCTCGCTTTGTCGCACCTCTCAGAGAAAAAAGTTATGAATGTCGTAGTTGTAGAATCCCCTGCCAAGGCCAAGACAATCAACAAGTATCTTGGATCAGGCTTCAAGGTTCTCGCTTCCTTTGGCCACGTCCGTGACTTGCCCGCGAAAGACGGCTCCGTCCTGCCCGATCAGGATTTCGAGATGTCCTGGGAAGTCGACAGCGCATCCGCCAAGCGCATGAAAGATATTGCGGATGCCGTGAAAGGCTCCGATGGACTTTTTCTCGCGACCGACCCGGATCGCGAAGGTGAGGCCATTTCCTGGCACGTTCTCGATCTTCTCAAGAAAAAGAAGGTCATTGGCGATAAGCCAGTCAAGCGCGTGGTGTTCAACGCCATCACGAAGAAGGCCGTGCTCGATGCAATGGCAAACCCGCGCGATATCGACATATCGCTGGTGGATGCCTACCTCGCCCGTCGTGCGCTGGATTATCTTGTCGGTTTCAACCTTTCGCCGGTTTTGTGGCGCAAGCTTCCGGGTGCTCGCTCTGCTGGCCGCGTGCAATCCGTTGCTTTGCGTCTCGTTTGTGATCGGGAAAATGAAATCGAGCGTTTCGTTCCGGAAGAATACTGGAACATCTCCGCGCTTCTGAAGACGCCGCGGGGCGATGAATTCGAAGCCAAGCTGGTTTCTGCCGATGGGAAGCGGATACAAAGCAAGGGCGTCAAGAACGGTGAGGATGCTGGCCGTCTGAAGGCGCTCTTGGAAGGCGCTGCCTATTCGGTCGAATCGGTCGAGGCAAAGCCCGTCAAGCGCAATCCCGGCCCTCCCTTCACGACCTCTACCCTGCAGCAGGCTGCCTCCTCGAACCTCGGTTTCTCTGCTTCGCGCACCATGCAGGTCGCACAGAAGCTCTACGAAGGCGTGGACATCGGCGGTGAAACAGTCGGTCTGATCACCTACATGCGTACCGATGGCGTGCAGATGGCGCCGGAGGCGATCGATGCGGCCCGCCGCGCGATCGGCGATCAATTCGGTGAGCGCTATCTGCCCGAAAAGGCGCGCTTCTATTCCACGAAGGCCAAGAATGCGCAGGAAGCGCACGAAGCCATTCGTCCCACCGACTTCAATCGCTCGCCGGACAAGGTCCGCAAGTTCCTGGATGGCGATCAGCTTCGCCTCTACGAACTCGTCTGGAAGCGCGGTATCGCCAGCCAGATGGCGTCTGCCGAAATGGAACGCACGACAGTCGAGATTAACGCCGTAAACGGCTCAGACCGCGCGGGCTTGCGGGCTGTCGGCTCTGTTGTCCGCTTCGACGGATTTCTTGCTGCCTATATGGATCATCGCGACGATGGTGACGCGGGTGAGGACGACGAGGATGGCCGCCTCCCCGAAATCAATGCGCGGGAGAAGCTGGACAAATCGAAGGTCAATTCAAGCCAGCACTTTACGGAGCCGCCGCCACGCTACTCGGAAGCGTCTCTGATCAAGAAGATGGAAGAGTTGGGCATCGGGCGTCCTTCGACCTACGCTGCGACACTGAAGACGCTCAGCGACCGCGAATACATTGTTATTGAAAAGCGCAAGCTGATCCCTCATTCCAAGGGTCGGCTGGTTACTGCCTTCCTCGAGAATTTCTTCACGAAGTATGTGGAATACGATTTCACCGCCGATCTGGAAGAGAAGCTCGACAAGATTTCAGCTGGCGAACTGAACTGGAAGCAGGTGCTCAGAGAGTTCTGGGACGCCTTCTTCGCCCAGATCGAAGATACGAAGGAACTTCGCGTTACCAATGTTCTGGACGCGCTGAACGAAGCTCTGGCTCCCCTGGTTTTCCCGAAGCGGGAAGATGGCAGCGATCCGCGCATCTGCCAGGTCTGTGGGACGGGTAACCTTTCCCTGAAGCTCGGCAAGTACGGTGCCTTCGTCGGATGCTCCAACTATCCTGAATGCAACTACACCCGTCAGCTGTCCTCCGACGGGGCTGAAGCGGAAGCTGCGGCCCTCAACGAACCAAAGGCGCTAGGCCAGGATCCGATGACCGGCGAGGAACTGACCCTGCGATCCGGTCGTTTTGGACCTTACATTCAGCGCGGAGACGGCAAAGACGCGAAGCGGTCTTCGCTGCCACGCGGATGGAAGCCCGAAGACATCGATCACGAGAAGGCTCTGGCCCTTATCAATCTTCCGCGGGATGTGGGCCAACACCCCGAAACCAGCAAGATGATCTCGGCCGGCCTTGGTCGCTACGGGCCTTTCCTGCTGCATGATGGCACCTATGCCAACCTTGAAAGCATCGAGGATGTGTTCAGCATTGGCTTGAACCGCGCTGTGACAGTCCTCGCTGAGAAGCAGAGCAAGGGCGCAGGGCGCGGGCGGACTGCCGCCGCAGCTCTGAAAGAACTGGGCGATCATCCGAGCGGTGGCGCCATGACGGTTCGCGAGGGACGCTACGGTCCCTATATCAATTGGGGCAAGGTCAATGCCACACTGCCAAAGGGCAAGGATCCGCAAAGTGTGACCGTTGAAGAGGCTCTTGCGCTTCTGACCGAGAAGGCTGGCAAGGCACCGGCCGCAAAGGGCAAGGCTACGAAATCCACCAAGGCGACCAAAGCAGAAGCCGCTGACGCCAAGCCGAAAAAGACGGCAACCAAGGCAAAATCTGCCGCCAAGCCGAAGGCAGCTACGAAAGCAAAGAAGACGGACACGTGAGCAAGAAACCGCGCGAAGACAGAAAACCCGTTCCGGTTGGCCGCAAAGCCGCCCTTCGCGCGGAAAAGGCCGCTCTGGGCGATCCCAATGTGATCGTCCACGGCGTTGTTCCGCCCCGCGATATTCTGCTGCAATTCATTTCCGATAACCCGGACCGCGCCTCAAAGCGGGAAATCGCCAAGGCCTTCGGTCTCAAGGGTGATACCCGCGTCGAGCTCAAGGATGTGCTGCGCGATCTGGAAGACGAAGGTCTTCTTCAGAAGAGCCGCAAGGCGCTGATGCGGCCGGGTGGCCTGCCGCCCATGACAGTGCTGGACATCACGACCCGCAGCAAGGACGGCGAACTGATTGCCCGGCCTGCCGAATGGCCAGATGATGGTGGCGTTGCGCCTGCGGTTTTGATCCGGCAGTCCTCCGATAACCGCAGCAAGAGCAAGACGCCCGCTGCCGGACTTGGCGACCGCGTGCTTGCGAAGATCTTCCCGAACAAGGATCGATCCGGTCCCGCCTATACGGCGCGCGTCGTCAAGATCATCGACAAGCACCGTAATGCTTCCCTCGGTGTCATTCGCATGATGCCGGAGGGTGGAGCGCGATTGATGCCGATTGATCGCCGCGGCGAGGAAATGCAGATTTCCGCCAGTGATCTTGGCGATGCCAAGGACGGCGATCTGATCGAGGCTGATGTTCTGCGTGGCAATCGCTTCGGACTGACCCGTGCGAAGGTACTATCGGTGATCGGCTCTGTTGCGTCCGAGAAGGCAATCTCGATGATTGCCATCTATTCGCATGGCATTCCGCACGTCTTTCCGAAGCAGGTTCTGGATGAGGCGGGAGACGCAAAGCCCGCCAGCATGACGAAACGGGAGGACTGGCGGCATGTGCCGCTGGTCACCATCGATCCGGCCGATGCCAAGGACCATGACGACGCCGTTTATGCTGAACCCGACCCATCGCCGGATAATCCGGATGGCGTCATCGTCACGGTCGCAATCGCGGATGTGTCCTATTATGTCCGGACGGGATCGCCACTCGACCGCGAAGCGTTGAAACGTGGCAATTCGGTCTACTTCCCGGATCGCGTCGTGCCGATGTTGCCGGAGCGCATTTCAAATAACCTCTGCTCGCTGCGCGAGGGCGAAGATCGGCCGGCGCTCGCAGTCCGTATGGTCTTCTCCAAGGACGGCAAGAAGGCGGGCCACACCTTTCATCGCATCATGATGAAGAGTGCCGCCAAGCTCTCCTACAACCAAGCGCAAGCGGCCATCGACGGCAAACCGGACGACAAATCCGGGCCGCTTCTGGATCCCATCCTGAAGCCGCTCTGGCATGCCTATGCGATCATGAAGCGTGGCCGCGACCGGCGCCAGCCGCTGGAACTGGATATGCCGGAACGCAAGATCCTGCTGAAGCCGGATGGCACCGTCGACAAGGTTGTCATCCCGGAGCGTCTGGACGCGCACAAACTCATCGAAGAGATGATGATCCAGGCCAACGTCGCTGCTGCGGAAACACTGGAGAAGCAGCGTCAGCCGCTGATCTATCGTGTGCACGATGCGCCGTCGCTTGCCAAGCAGGAGGTCCTGCGGGAATTCCTGGCCACGCTCGGCATCCCGATGGCGAAAGGCGGACAGGTGCGGGCAAACTCCTTCAACGGCATTCTCGCGAAGGCTGAAGACACGCCGCATCAGGTGATGGTCAACGAGATGGTTCTGCGCAGCCAGAGCCAGGCCGTCTACAGCCCTGACAATCTTGGCCACTTCGGCCTGAACCTGATGAAGTATGCGCACTTCACCTCGCCAATCCGCCGCTATGCGGACCTTATTGTTCACCGTGCCCTCGTGCGCGCTTTGGGTCTAGGCGAAGGCGGACTTTCGCCTGAGGAAGAAACGCAGCTCGACGACATTGCCGCAGAGATTTCCACTTTCGAACGACGCGCCATGGCGGCCGAGCGCGACACGATTAACCGTCTGATTGCCCATCATCTAGCAGAGCGGGTCGGCCAAGAGTTCGAAGGCCGCGTCTCTGGCGTGACGAAAGCGGGACTATTTGTCACGCTGCCGACCTATGGTGCAGATGGCTTCGTGCCGGTATCCACGCTGGGGTCGGATTATTTTGTCTATGATGAAGCCAGACAGGCACTCATCGGCGAACGGCATGGTCTTGGCTACCAGTTGGGCGATTCTGTCGACGTGCGTCTGGCAGAGGCGATACCTCTTGCGGGCGCACTGCGCTTCGAAATGCTGAGCGAAGGCCAGAAGATGGGCGTAGCAACTCGCTCGTTCCACAAATCTGGACGGCGCAGTCGTTCAGCACCAAAACGACCAGGGACCAGACCACCGCGCCGCAACTGACATTGGTTGGCGCCGCCAGCGGCGTCAGATCTGGTTCGTGGTCTATTCGTGTATAGGAGAAGGCAATGGCCGAGCAGCAAGCATTATCAACTCCTGTAAAGCCAGTTCGGTTTGGAGGCGCGCAGGAGCCTGAGCGGCAACTGGGTCAATCCATCATGCGTGGACTGCGTTGTACCTGTCCTAGATGTGGCACTGGTCGTCTGTTCAAGGCGTTTCTGAAGCCGGTGGAGCAATGCTCTGCTTGTGGTGAAGATCTGCACCACCAGCGGGCCGATGACCTGCCCCCTTACCTCGTCATCTTCATCGTGGGTCACGTGACCGTCGGTGGATTCATGATGACAGATATGGTCTGGCAATTGTCCGTCTGGACGCATCTGGCGATCTGGACGCCAATCACAATCCTTATGGCGCTGCTGATGATGCAGCCAATCAAGGGGGGCGTGATCGGCCTGCAGTGGGCGCTGAAAATGCACGGTTTCGGAAAAGAAGATGAGAGTGTCGACCCCGGCCGAGGCGGCCCAATTGATTGACTGGTAACACGTCGTCAAAGCGTGAACATCCTGATGCCCCAATCTTTAACAATGAAGACATCGACGAAACTCGCGGTCACCTGACATCCAGCAGTCATGCAAGCACGTTATGAGGCTGCATGATTGCTCAGAACGGAAGCCTTCTTCATTGAAGATTTTGCCGGTACCGCTTCACCACGTGTCGATTGCAGATTATATCGACCTCGGCCGCGCCGAATTTGCGCGTAAAACCTAAGCGACGGGCAGATGGATTCATATTCGAAGGACAAGCACAATCCCAGCCAGGGAGACGGCGATAGCTGCCACCCGGAAGAGATCCACTGGCCTTCGCTGTTTGCTGCGATCTCGGCGATCAGCGCCGTTGGCATCGCGATCGGACTAGGGCTGCCCCTGCTCAGCATCATCCTGGAAAAGCGCGGCATATCATCGACACTGATTGGGCTCAATTCGGCCATGGCCGGCGTGGCAGCCATGGCCGCTGCTCCGATAACCACCAAGCTGGCCCATGATTTTGGCGTTGCCAGAACGATGCTCTGGGCCGTGGTGCTGGCCGCTGTCAGTGCGCTGGGGTTCTACTACGCGACAGAGTTCTGGATGTGGTTTCCGCTGCGCGTGGGCTTTCACGGCGCCACGACAACGCTCTTCATTCTTTCGGAGTTCTGGATCAATGCCGCCGCACCGCCCCGCAAGCGGGGACTGGTTCTCGGTATCTATGCGACCGTACTTGCCGTTGGCTTTGCCATCGGGCCGCTGATCTTCTCGAAGATCGGCAGCGAAGGCATCCTTCCCTTCGCTGTCGGCGCTGCGGCGATCATGTTGGCCTTCATCCCGATCTATATTGCGCGCGGCGAAAATCCGGTTCTTGACGAGAAACCGCAGCAACATTTCCTGCGCTATGTCTTTCTCGTTCCCATGGCGACAGCAGCCGTCTTTGTCTTCGGTGCCGTTGAAGTGGGCGGATTGTCACTCTTCCCGGTCTACGCAAACCGTGTAGGCCTGCCAGAAGCAAGCGCCGCACAGTTGCTGACCATCATGGGAATTGGCAACATGGTCTTCCAGATCCCGTTTGGCATGATTTCCGACCGCCTCAAGGACCGCAGACCAATGCTCTTCCTGATGGCTCTGGCGGGCCTGCTAGGCGCTCTGGCACTTCCTTACCTTATCCATCACTGGTGGCTGATGGCAGGCCTGCTGCTGGTCTGGGGTGGCTGCGTGTCCGGCCTCTATACAGTCGGGCTTGCGCACCTCGGATCTCGACTCACAGGATCTGATCTCGCTGCCGCCAATGCTGCCTTCGTTTTCAGCTATGCAGTCGGCACAGTCGCCGGACCGCAGGCTGTCGGAGTTTCGATCGATTTGGCAGGCAACAACGGGTTTGCGTGGGCACTTGCCGGTTTCTTTGCCCTATATGTGGTGATATTCATCGTTCGGACGGTTTTCAGCCGTCAACGGACTTGACTTTTCGGGCGCGATTTGTAGTTTCGCGCCAGAATTTGCCGTGGACCAAGTGAAGGCGTCCGCGGCTTGATTTTTTATTAGAGGCAGGAAGACCATGGCGAAAGCTACGACCATCAAGATCAAGCTGCTGTCGACGGCCGATACAGGTTTCTTCTACGTGACGACGAAGAACAGCCGTACGTTCACGGACAAGATGACGAAGACGAAGTACGACCCGATCGCTCGCAAGCATGTCGAGTTCAAGGAAACCAAGATCAAGTAATTTGATCTGAATTCCGTTTAAAAAGCGCGGCACCTCGGTGTCGCGCTTTTTTGTTGTGTGCACGTGTCGACAACCGCCTGCAACCGGTCCCCCAATATCACGGTGTGTGGTTGACGCTCCTTTAGACGGCGATAGGCGTGTAAAGCCACGCAAGCGGCTTGCTTGCCAGATTTCTGTTGATGCTTGATGCGGGAATGGCGGAAGCGCAGACGCAGCCTGGGCCGCTGCCAAAGGTTCTTAGACCTTAGGGGGCCGATCGGCATGCAAAGCGGCACGAGGAACCGCAAAACTGCACGCCGATCGACCGACCCCACGACCCAGGAGATGCGGCGGACCTGAGCATCATGGGGTATCTCTGTGTTCCATCAGGAACTTATTCCGCTGACAACAAATTCGCGTAAAACCGGGACGAAATCAACCCATTCTTAACTAGCGCGCCAATTGATGCGTGACATGGTTAAAACAGCAAGATCGAAACCGAGAATCGGCCTTGGAAGTTAAGACATGACCAAGCTTAGTTGAGAAAGTTAATAAAGCTAGACCTAACTAAAAGAGGTTGAATGCTGATATTTGATCACTTTACTAAGAGTACTCAAGCGCAGCAGGTATCAATATAACTCATGCTCGTATTTTGGTCGTCGGTCACTGGAAGCAACGACTTCTACTTTCAAGTGCAATTCAAAATCTGTCCGGAATTCGCCTTCTGTTGCTGAAGCCAATTCACCGTAATCTCACATTGCCCGAATCATATCGTTGCTCTCGCACGATCGGCCCATGGCAACCGCCTGATTAGGGGTTTGAGTTACTATGCCGCCGCCGCAACAACCCGATTTCGTCCGCTGTTCTTTGCCTCGTATAAGGCCCGATCAGCATTTTTCAGGAGTTGTTCGGGTGTCTCCACGCCTGCAGTAAAGCTCGCGATCCCCAAGGACGCAGTGATCTGCAGCGAACCGCCCGAAGGAAGGGCAAACGGAGCGGCCTCGATGATTCCACGAAGGCGCTCTGCAATGGAGGCAGCTGAATGCGCGTCCGTATCCGGCATCACGACGACAAACTCTTCGCCTCCGTAACGACAGGCAAGATCTGCCCCGCGAACCGTGGAGCGAATGCGCCGGGCAAATTCGCGCAGGATCTCATCCCCTGCATCGTGTCCGTAAGTGTCGTTCACGCTTTTGAATCGGTCGATATCGGTGATGCATACAGACAGAGGGCGCGATCTGGCGGCGGCACGATTGAACAGCGTCTTCAGATGATTGTCGAGGTAGCGGCGATTATGCAAGCCTGTGAGGCCATCGGTGACCGCCAGTTCGATCGTCTGACGAACGCTCGATCGCAGTTTGTCATTGAAGCGCTTGCGTCGGATCTGTGTCAGGGTTCGCGCCACCAGCTCGTTCGGATCGAGGGGACGCGTCAGATAGTCGTTCACCCCGAGGTCCAGAGCCCTGACAATAAGATCCTCACGTCCGCTTTCCGTGATGAGCAGGAGTGGCAGGAAGCGCGTTCGTTCCAGGAGGCGAAGTTGCGAGCATAGCCGGAGGGGATCGTAATCCTCGATATTGTCGTTGATGATCACGAGATCGACTGGAGACTCGGCTGCCTCGAAAATCGCGGCCTGTGGATCCGACATGGCTGTGACTTCAGCTACCGGCTTCAACGCCCTGATTATGCGCTCCTGGGAGCTTCCACGGCCGTCCACCAGCAGAACCTGCCCGCTGATATCGAAACCATCAAACCGGGTCAGATCCTCGAAACCAATCGTTCGTGCGGTATCGGCGCGGATGCGAAGTTCGTCGCTGAGCGTCTTGAGACGTACGAGACTCTTGACGCGCGCAACGAGTTGCAGATCGTTGACGGGTTTGGTGAGAAAATCATCGGCACCGGCCTTCAGGCCACGCACACGATCTGCTGGCTGGTCAAGCGCCGTCACCATGACCACCGGAATGTGCATGGTCTTCGGATTGGCCTTCAGCCGCTCGCACACTTCAAAACCGTCCATACCCGGCATCATGATGTCGAGCAGAATAACGTCCACATGAGTGTTGGCGACAATCTCCAGCGCCTTGAAGCCATTCTCGGCCGTCAATACATCGAAGTATTCGGCAAGCAGCCGTGCTTCCAGCAGCTTCACATTCGCCGGAATGTCATCCACTACGAGAATACGCGCTGTCATGTCCGCCTCCCCGCCTCAGGCGTCCCCAAGATAGGTCTTGATCGTTTCGAGAAACTTCGGCACCGAAATAGGCTTGGAAACGTAGGCTTCGCATCCACCCTGGCGGATGCGCTCCTCATCTCCCTTCATCGCGAAGGCCGTGACCGCAACGACCGGAATGACGTGAAGCTCATCGTCCTCCTTAAGCCATTTGGTGACTTCAAGGCCCGAGACTTCCGGGAGCTGGATATCCATGAGGATCAGATCGGGGCGGTGCTTTCTCGCGAGATCCAGCGCCTCCATCCCATTGCGGGTCTGGATCGTCGTATACCCCGAAGCCTCGATCAGATCGCGGAAGAGCTTCATGTTCAGCTCATTGTCTTCAACAATCATCACCCGCTTGGGCATACTTTCTATCCTTCATTTCGGGCGATCGCGCCTATATTGAGATATAAGGCTCCAAACGCTCGATTCCATGCTCCGGCTTTCGGAACAGTAAGCGGATTTGGTTGAAGAAAAGGTAACTGGATCGTTGATGCGTTCAGAATTTGTAAACAGCCCGAAGCCAGATGAAACAGCGGCCGCCGTTTTGCAGTGGCTGGCCAATGAGCCGGATATGCTGGGTCGCTTTCTGGCGCTTTCCGGGGTGCAGCCAATGCAATTGCGCAGTGCGCTGAACGATCCCGGCTTCCTGGCAGGCCTCCTCGACTTCGTCATGTCGCATGAACCCACGCTCCTCGAATTCTGCAAGGTTTCGGAATGGAAGCCAGAGGATGTCGTTGCCGCTTGGCGACATTACTCCGGACCAGGACTTGATTCGGGGCAACACGAATGAGCGAAATCGTTGACATCGACCATCTGCGTCTTGGCGACCGTCCGCTTGTCGTTTGCGATGTCGACGATGTTGTCCTCGAATTTTTGTCTCCTTTCGAAGGCTTCCTTGGCAGCTTGGGCCACCGTTTGGTGCCCCGCTCCTATCGGCTGCATGGCAATATTCTTTCCACGCTGGACGATCGTCCTCTGGCAGACGATAATGTGACGCAGTTGATCCAGGATTTCTTTGCGGCGCAGGAAGCCTGGCAACGGCCCTTTGGCGATGCGGTACAGGCATTGAGCCGGCTCGCTGCAGAAGCCGACGTCGTCTTTCTCACAGCCATGCCGCCGCGCTATACGCATATGCGCAGGCGCCTGCTGGATAGCCTCGATCTCACCTACCCTCTGCTCGCAACGGAGAGCCCAAAAGGCCCTGTTCTTCGCCAGATACACGGCACCCGTGATCTACCTGTCGCGTTCATCGATGATATGGCTCACAATCATCATTCCGTTGCCGCAGCGGTGCCCGAATGTTTGCTGGTTCATCTCATGCCGCAATCAGAGATGCATAACCACGCGCCGAAGCCAGACCCCATGGTGCTTTCTGCGCAGAACTGGTCGGATGTCGAGCGCTTCCTTCTGGCGCACTTCACTCAGCGTTGAGGCCAGGTCTCTGATATCCTGCCCGCTCGAAAACATGAGGGCGTCAGAATCTGGCATCTGCTCGCATATACTCAAACCTTCATTAAACTCCGTGGCGTAATGTATCGTTTTGGTATCGCGTATGAGGTATGTCATGTTTGGACGCGCGGCGCTGGCGCTTGCCATTCTTCCGAGCCTTGCGGGTTTCAGCTTCGCGGCAGAGGATGGACGAACGATTCAGATCATTGTGTCCAGGGCAAAGCAGAGCCTGACCGTCTATGATGATGGCAAGATAATCGCGACCTCGAAGGTTTCTACAGGTAAGCCCGGCCACGATACGCCAACGGGTATTTTCTCGATCCTGGAGAAACGAAAATACCACGAGTCCAATATCTACTCCAATGCGCCTATGCCCTGGATGCAGCGCCTGACATGGTCAGGTATCGCCCTCCATGAAGGCAAGGTGCCGAGCTACCCGGCATCGCATGGCTGCGTGCGGCTGCCTTCCGGCTTCGCCAAAACCCTCTTCTCCATGACCGAGCGTGGGGCTCATGTCATCATCGCTGATGAAGATGTGGCACCAGTCGTGGTAAGGCACCCGTTCTTATTCCAGCCGACAACCGATGTGCAGATCCTTTCGGATGTGCCGCTGCGTCCGTCAAAAAAGACTACTGGTCCCGTCGAACTGGCAATGAACAATCCCGACCGTTCGCTTCTGGTACCCAAACCAGAACCCTTGGTCCGGACTCCGGAGGAGTCCCAGCCGCTTCGAATATTGATTACGCGTCGAGGCGACCGCGAACTCGTTGCAGATGTTCAGACGATGCTGACCGAACTCGGCTTTGATGCAGGGGTACCGGATGGCTTTGCAGGCGAAATGACGCGCAGTGCCATATCCGGCTTCAAACGGTGGAAGAACCTGCCCTCCAAAGGCACGCTGATATCGAAAGAGATGCTGGCAGCCCTATATGCAGCGGCTGGTCGCGAACCCGCTCCGCAAGGCCAGCTCTACATCCGCCAAGGCTTCAAGGAAGTGCTCTCGACACCGGTTGCCATCCGGGACCCGGAGCGCGAGCTTGGAACATACCTCTATACCGTAGCCGATATCGATCCGAAGAACGGTCAAGCCGTCTGGCAGGCGATCGGACTCCGAAACGAGCTTAGCGACGGCACGCGCAAAAGGCTGGGCATTGCCCCGGAAGCCTCCGTGCTTGAAGCAACGGGCCAGAGCGTTCTGGATCGCATCGAGATACCAACACGGATCCGCACCAAGATCAATGATATGCTCACCGAGGGCACATCAATCACCATTACAGACAACGGTGTTAGCCCCGAGACCGCGCCCCAGGGAACCGACTTCATTACACTGACGCGCTGACGCGATCTCCGAGCCACTGGATAATGTAGCTGCTTCTCCAGTGGCGCTTTCACAGAAAGATCTGTGTCAGCGTTTCTCGACGTGGGCTAAAGCGTATCGCGATTTTTCAAATTCGCTCCTGACGCTTTAGATCTTTGCATTATCGCATGTCGTTATCGCAAAACCGCTGCACACTTTTGCGCGACATGCTTTAAACGACGAGTTCGACATCCAGGACACCAGGTGCAGTTTTCAGCGCCGCGGCAATTTCCGGGGAGATGCGATATTTCTCCGTCAGTTCGACCTCGATTTCCCGCTTGCCATCGTCCTTGACGACCACAAAGGAAACAAGCCCGTCTCCTCTCGCATTCAGGTGCTTCACGATCGATCTCAGGGGACTTGAGTCCTTGACGTAGACGCGAAGCGCCTTCTGCATCTGGATCGACATCTCCTCCAGCGACTGAACCGTCTGGATGCGCAGCCCGATCCCTTCCGGTCGCTCATCCGCCTGCACCGTAATCACCAGCGATTTTCCAGGCTCCAGCAGATCGCGATACTGGTTCAAGGCTTCGGAAAACAGCACGGCTTCGAACTGACCAGTTGCATCGGAAAAGGTGACGATCCCCATCTTGTTGCCAGTACGTGTCTTGCGTTCCTGCCGCGCGGTGACCGTGCCTGCAAGCCTGCCAGCCCCTGCCCCGGCTTTCACAGCAGCGGAGAACTCCGCGAAATTTTGAACGCGCATTTTTGCCAGCACCTGCGCGTAGGTATCCAGCGGATGTGCAGATAGATAAAATCCAAGCACCTGATATTCGCGCAGCAGCTTTTCAGACGCTGTCCAAGGGTCGAACGCGGGTAGAATGAGCTTCTCCGGTCCGGCGGCAGAGGAAGCGCCGAACATATCATGCTGTCCGCTGGTTTTGCCTTCAGCCGCCCGCTGCGCATAGCCAATGATCCGGTCCAAACCGCCGACAAGCTCTGCACGATCCTTGCCGAAACAATCAAACGCTCCAGCGAAGATCAGGCTTTCGAGAACGCGCCGATTGACCTGCTTGGGATCGATGCGCAGGCAGAAATCTTCCAGGCTGCTGAACGGCTTCTCACCACGTACCGCGACGATGTGTTCGACAGCGGCCTCGCCGACACCCTTGATCGCAGCCAGCGAGTAAAAGATGCAATTGTCACCCGTCTCGAACATTCGGAACGAGGTCTGAATGGACGGCGGAACAACCTTGATGCCGAGGCGCTGAGCATCCTGTCGGAAATCATTCAGCTTCTCCGTATTGGCCATATCATAGGTCATGGATGCGGCGAGAAACTCGACCGGATAATGAGCCTTCATATATGCCGTTTGATAGGAGACGATAGCATAGGCGGCAGCGTGCGACTTGTTGAAGCCGTAGTTCGCGAACTTGGCCAGAAGATCGAAGATAAGATCTGCCTGCGGTTTGGAAACCTCGTTCTTGATGGCGCCCTGAACAAAGCGTTCGCGCTGCTTGTCCATTTCCTCCTTGATCTTCTTGCCCATCGCGCGGCGTAGCAGATCAGCCTCTCCAAGCGAGTAACCGGACAGAACCTGAGCGATCTGCATGACCTGCTCCTGGTAGACGATAACGCCTTGCGTCTCCTTCAGCAGGAAGTCGATCTTGGGGTGGATGGATTCGATTTCTTCTTCGCCATGTTTACGCGCATTGTAGACGGGAATGTTTTCCATCGGTCCCGGTCGGTAAAGCGCCACCAGAGCAATGATATCTTCGATACAGTCCGGTCGCATGCCCAGCAGTGCCTTGCGCATGCCGACACTTTCCACCTGGAACACGCCGATGGTTTCGCCGCGCGACAGCATGTCGTAAGTCTTCTTGTCATCGAGCGGAATCGTGGCCAGATCGACATGGATGTTGCGTTTGGCGACGAAATCCACGGCAGTCTTCAGGACGGTCAGTGTCTTCAAGCCAAGGAAGTCGAACTTTACGAGTCCGGCCTGCTCCACCCATTTCATGTTGAACTGGGTGACCGGCATGTCGGAACGCGGATCGCGATACATCGGCACGAGTTTTGAAAGCGGCCTGTCGCCGATCACAATACCTGCGGCATGCGTCGACGCATGACGATAGAGGCCTTCGATCTTCTGCGCGATATCCAGCAGCCGACCAACGACCGGCTCCTTCTCAGCCTCTTCCCTCAGGCGCGGCTCTTCCTCAATGGCCTTCGAAAGCGGTGTCGGATTGGCTGGATTGTTGGGCACCAGCTTGCAGATCTTGTCGACCTGACCGTACGGCATCTCGAGAACACGCCCGACATCGCGCAATGCGGCGCGCGCTTGAAGCGAACCGAAGGTGATGATCTGCGCCACCTGCTCGCGGCCATACTTCTGCTGGACGTAGCGAATGACCTCTTCGCGCCGATCCTGACAGAAATCGATATCGAAATCGGGCATCGAAACGCGTTCCGGATTGAGGAAGCGTTCGAAAAGCAGCGAGAATCGCAGTGGGTCCACGTCTGTGATGGTCAGCGCATAGGCCACCAGCGAACCTGCACCCGAGCCTCGGCCCGGTCCGACCGGGATGTCATGTTGCTTTGCCCATTTGATGAAGTCAGAAACGATCAGGAAGTAACCCGGAAACTTCATCCTCTCGATGACCGACAGTTCGAAATCGAGGCGTTCGCGATAATCCTGCTCCGTATAACCGGCTGCCATTCCGAGCGCCGCAATGCGTCCTTCCAGTCCCTCCACGGACTGGCGACGCAGTTCTGCCGCCTCTGCGCGCTCCGCCTCCTCCGCATCACTGGCACCGCCGGTAAAGCGAGGAAGAATGGGCTTTCTCGTTTTCAGAACGAAAGAACAGCGGCGGGCAATCTCGATCGTATTTTCAAGCGCTTCGGGGAGATCCGCAAACAAGGCCTGCATTTCAGCACGGCTCTTCAGGCAGTGGTCCGGCGTCAGGCGGAAGCGCGTGTCATCGGAGACAATAGCGTTATGGGCGACCGCCATTAGTGCATCGTGTGCATCGTACTCGGTCTTGGACGGGAAGAACGCCTCGTTGGTCGCGACCAGCGGAAGATCATGGGCGTAAGCAAGGTCCACCAGCTTTCGCTCATGCAGCCTGCTATATCCCGTGTGTCGCTGCAACTCGACATAGAGCCTATCGCCGAACACTGACTTCAACCGGAGCAATCGTTGCTCAGCCTGGGAAACGTGCCCTTCTTTCAGCAGTGGGTCTATGGGTCCGGAACTGAAACCGGTCAGAGCGATGATACCGTCCGCGCCACCCTCTTCGAGCCACGACATCCGGATGTGAACGGCATGTCCCCCTTCACCACCGAGATAGGCGCGGCTAACGAGGTCGACCAACCGCTCATAGCCAACCGCATTGGCCGCCAGCAGTACGATTGATGGAAGCTTGACGAAGCCTCCGTTGCCACCCCGCTTTTCGTCCCCCTGATCTTCCATATCGATGGACATCTGGCAGCCGATGATAGGTTGGATGCCGTCACCGGTAGCCTTTTCGGCAAATTCCAGCGCCACGAAAAGGTTGTTCGTGTCGGTGATCGCGATCGCAGGCTGATTGTCCGCGGTCGCTTTGGCCAGAATTTTCTTGAGCGGCAGGGCTCCCTCCAGCAGAGAGTAAGCCGAGTGCACACGCAGATGAACAAAACCTGGCGATACCGCCGTTTCTGCTGTCGCCGTGTCGTGAACCTGATCTGCCATTTACCTGCCGTTCTGCCTCAAAGAGTCTCCTCCCAATTGTCGACGGAACGGTCACCAAAGTCCAGCAATGGAGTGATCAATCAACCGGAAAACGGCGTTCTGTCCTTACATGGACAAGACAATGACGCAGAGGCTGGCGAGAAAGGTCATCATCGAAGCAAATGCAGCAACATCCCGGAGCAAGTCAGTCATCACGCTCTCCCTTTCCGTTATGTTTTTAATTTGTTCTTTTTTTGTTCCTTCGTCAATAAGCAGAACATTCGCAGAACGCTTTTAGTGAATAAATTATGAGAGCGTGATGGAGAGCCGCCTGATCATCAATCGGGATAGCCACATACGGATACAGCATCCGATCAACCCGCCTAGCATTGCAGGCAGGTTGCGTAACGGCAAAATTTGAAAGAGCGGCTGGGAAACCGATTAGAACTCGCGGATCTTGCCACCTTCAATGGTGACGCGCCGATCCATCCTGCCTGCGAGTTCGTGATTATGTGTTGCGATCAAGGCAGCAAGACCGGACTGCCGCACGAGCGCTTCCAAGGCATCGAAGACGTAGGAAGCCGTTTCCGGATCAAGGTTTCCGGTCGGCTCATCTGCAAGCAGAATCAATGGTGCATTGGCGACGGCACGCGCAATCGCCACACGCTGCTGCTCACCTCCGGACAACTCGGCGGGGCGATGATCGGCGCGGTGGCCGATTCGCATATAGTCCAGCAGCTGCGCGGCCCTTTCCTTGGCTTCCTTGCGCGAAAGCCCAGAAATCAACTGCGGCATCATGATGTTTTCAAGCGCCGAGAATTCCGGAAGAAGATGATGAAACTGGTAGACGAATCCTATGTCGCCCCGGCGAATAGCCGTGCGCCTGTCGTCCGGCAATCCGCCACACGCTTCCCCGTTGATGTATATCTCGCCACCATCCGGATGTTCGAGAAGGCCTGCCAGATGCAGCAATGTCGACTTACCGGTTCCGGACGGTGCGACAAGCGCCACGATCTCTCCAGCACGCAGTTCGAAATCTGCGTTTTTGAGGATCGAGAGAACTTGCTCGCCCTGACCGTATTGACGGTCCACTGCGGCAAGCTTGAGAACGGTCTTTCGCGCCATGTTCCGATCCTATTCGTAACGCAATGCCTGAACCGGATCGAGCCGTGAGGCGCGCCAGGCGGGGAATATGGTGGCAAGGAAAGACAGAACGAGTGCCATGATAACGACAGACAGGGTTTCACTGAAGCTCATTTCTGCTGGCAACTGGCTAAGGAAATAGAGCTGCGGATCGAACAGGACCGTGCCCGAGACCCAGGAAAAGAACTGCCGAATCGACTCGATATTCAGACAAACCACGACGCCCAGAATGACGCCTGCGATCGTGCCAACGATGCCGATCGCGGCACCCGTCATAAAGAAGATGCGCATCACGGCACCTGAACTCGCGCCCATCGTCCGCAGGATGGCAATATCGCGTCCCTTGTCCTTCACCAGCATGATCAGGCCCGAAATGATATTGAGCGCAGCGACCAACACGATAAGTGTCAGGATCATGAACATGACATTTCGTTCCACCTGCAGCGCCGAAAAGAATGTCTGGTTGCGTTGGCGCCAGTCGGTCAGAAACACTTGCCGCCCTGCGGCTTCTTCGATCTTTGGTCGAAGCTCATCAACCTTGTCCGGGTCCTGCAGGAAAAGCTCGATCGACTGCACGATACCGTCAGCATTGAAATAGGCCTGCGCTTCGGCCAAAGGCATGTAGATGATGGAAGCATCGTACTCGGACATGCCGATCTCGAAGACGCCTGAGACACGGTAGGATTTGACGCGCGGCGTCATCCCCATAGGCGTTACGTCACCCTCGGGGGAGACGAGCGTAATTCGTTCACCGGCAGAGATGCCCAAGGACGCTGCCAGTCTCGAGCCAACGAGAACTCCGTCTCCTGTCGCAAATCCCGTCAGATCGCCAGAGCGGATATTGGTCGAGACCTCTTTCAGCTTTTCGAGATCTTCCGTTCGAATACCGCGAACGAGGGCTCCCGAACCTGCCCCCTGCCGGCCCGAGGCCAGGGTCTGCCCCTCGACAAGTGGAAGGGCCATAGTGATGCCGGATACGCCCGCAAATTTCTGCGCCAGTTGCGCATAGTCGGTTAGAGGCTTGTCTACCGGTTGAACAATCATGTGCCCGTTAATGCCCAGGATGCGAGAGATCAGCTCGGTGCGGAATCCGTTCATCACGGCCATGACGATGATGAGCGTCGCGACGCCGAGCATGATGCCGACAAAGGAAAAACCCGCAATGACCGATATGACAGTTTCCTTGCGCCGAGAACGCAGGTATCGCCACGCAACCATGCGCTCGAAGGCCGAAAAAGGTCCAGCAGATGGAGTAACGTCTTGCTGTTGCACTGCTTTGTTCGCCTCGGCCTTCGCCATGATTTCTCCTGCCCCTGAGACCGTCTGCCTGAAGTTGCGGTTCAGGCGGTCAGGCGATTCAGTGCCGCTTCGACTGTCATCGTTTCACGAGCACCCGTTTTCCGGTCCTTCACCTCGACCTCACCCGTGGCCGCGGAGCGCGGACCAACGATGAGTTGTACTGGAACGCCGATCAGATCCGCCGTCGCGAACTTGGTTCCAGCGCGGTCGTCGGTATCGTCATACAAGACGTCGAGACCGGCATTGGTCAGGCCGTCGTACAGTTGTCCACAGACCCGATCACAGGCTTCGTCACCCGCTTTCATGGTAATGACCATCGCGTCAAACGGCGAAACCGAAGCAGGCCAGATGATTCCGTTCTCGTCATGCGAGGCTTCTATGATGGCAGGAACAAGGCGCGTCGGCCCAATGCCATAGGATCCCATGTGGACAAGATGCTCTTTGCCATCTGGCCCCTGTACTTTCGCACCCATGGGTTCGGAATACTTGGTTCCGAAATAGAAAATGTGGCCAACCTCGATACCACGGGCAGACAGGCGGTCCCCTTCCGGAATGGCGTTGAATGCAGCTTCATCATGCATTTCTGAAGTGGCTGCGTAGGCGGATGTCCACTTTTCGAAGATGGCCTGCAATCCAGCGACATCGTCGAAATCAGTATTCTCACCAGGGATATCGAACTCGATAAAGCTCTTGTGCGAATAGACTTCCGATTCGCCGGTATCCGCGAGAATGATAAATTCGTGGCTGTGATTGCCGCCGATGGGGCCCGTATCCGCGCGCATAGGAATGGCGCGCACACCCAGGCGGGCAAACGTACGGAGGTAAGCTACGAACATCTTGTTATAGGAGTGAAGCGCACCTTCGCGTGTCAGATCGAAGGAATATGCGTCCTTCATCAGGAATTCGCGGGAGCGCATCGTGCCGAACCGTGGCCGGATTTCATCACGAAACTTCAGCTGAATATGATAAAGGTTCAGCGGCAGGTTCTTGTAGGATTTGACATAGGAACGGAAGATGTCGGTGATCATTTCCTCATTCGTCGGACCATAGAGCATGGGCCGATCCTGACGATCCTTGATCCGCAGCATTTCCTTGCCATAGGCATCGTAGCGCCCGCTTTCCTGCCACAACTCCGCAGACTGCAATGTCGGCATCAGCAACTCGACTGCGCCGGCACGATCCTGTTCCTGCCGCACGATAGCATTGACCTTGTCGAGCACACGCTTGCCGAGCGGTAACCAGGAGTAAATGCCCTGGCTCTGCTGGCGGATCATCCCCGCACGAAGCATGAGACGATGCGAGACAATTTCAGCCTCCTTGGGATTTTCCTTGAGGATCGGCAAAAAGTAGCGGGAGAGACGCATTGCGTTTTCCGTCGTTGTAAGCTGATCCCGAACGACAGGAATCAGCAATTGAAAAAAGCTAGAGAGTTGAGGGCTACATAGCGGTTTAGCGTGTCAATTGGAACCCGCCACGCTGGTCAAAGGCGCGTTCACACACAGCGGAAAAGTGGTGATTTGCAGCTACCCGCGCCACAATTGCGCCAGTTCTGTGACGAAAAGTATGACATATGCGTTATTGGAAAAAAATTATGGGAGTGTGTCAAAACTGTCAAAAAGGCTAGTGACAAAGCTCAAACGTTAAGCTAGGTTCGGCTCATAAAAGAGGCAGGGAGTTCAAATCTTTGCCAATCGCGGTCAAGTCTTGGGAGGATCAGATCTTAGGCGCGCTCGTACGCAGCCCCGGTAACGGTTGAAGATCACGCGAAACTTTGAACAAGGCGTTTTCGCCTTGTTTTTTTTTGCTTATTCGGTGCGTAATATACGCTCTACACCGGATCTTGCCGTCGTTTCTGGCGCTATTACAGCCCTTTCTATAGCGCGGAGCACTATGCGCCCCGCACCTCTCTCCTGTCAGAGCTCGACTGAATGCGGGCTTCTACCTGCAGGACGTTCCCGTCAGGTACGACCGAAATCCGGAACGATGCGCGGTAGAGAATTCATACTGAAGCCAAAATATGTCGACGCGACATACCATGCGCCATAAATCGCTGCTGAAATGACACTGGTCAGCAGAACAACGCGCGCGCCACGAAATCGAGCCGGGGCGCTTTCAACAGTTCCAAGCACCACTTCGTTTTCATCAGCCTGCGTTCTCAGCCCGATTGGCAACACCATGAACAGCACAGTCCACCAGATAATGAAATAGACTGCAAAGGCAGACATAAACTGAGTCACGGGGCCTCTCCTGATCCCTAAAGCAATTGCCCACCCGGATTGCGGCAGGCAGGCTAGTCTCCGCGCAACCATATCCATATTTGTTTGATTGCACAGGCGCAAACCAGTGAGCTTGATCGTAATGAAGCGGAGCTTTTATAGCCTCATCTCCGCAGACTTACCATTTCCCCGCTTAGTGTTCACTGCGTCAATCGGTCCATCTGCAGATGAGCCTGTCGCGCTTAGTGGTCGGCTGTCTGCGCCTAGACCTGTTCGAGCTCGATCAAGGTTCCCTGGAAATCCTTGGGATGCAGGAACAGTACAGGTTTGCCGTGGGCGCCGATCTTCGGTTCACCGGAGCCAAGCACCCGAGCGCCCGCTTGGCTCAATTGATCCCGCGATGCGAGGATATCCTGCACCTCGT
This sequence comes from Rhizobium rhizoryzae, assembly GCF_011046895.1. NCBI lineage: Bacteria > Pseudomonadati > Pseudomonadota > Alphaproteobacteria > Hyphomicrobiales > Rhizobiaceae > Affinirhizobium > Affinirhizobium rhizoryzae. The sequence goes on from NZ_CP049250.1 coordinate 2,949,628, forward strand.
AGCATATGTGGTGCATGCCACCGGATGGATTTTTTTCCAGGAAAGACCGAATTGGTGAATCGTCGCCAAGAGGCTCCAGCAGTTCAATCTTCGTGTTATCCAACTCCACAAACACGACGGTCACGCCATGCTCTGGAAGAGCCTGAGGCTGCGAGATTCGCGCACCCAACGTGTCACGGTAACTGGCAGCCGCGACACTGAGGTCCGGAACGGCAATTGCGATATGGTTCACTCTACCAAGCATCCATTTCCTCCGCCCCCAAAATCAATTCGGCACATCTCGGTCGATTTACGAGGCCCAGTCAAACCTTCTGGGCGTCGCCGTCGCTGCTTGCTGGCGCTAGTCAGGCTATCCGGTTCACGAAAACAGTGACCACAGGTTTCTTGCCCCAAGCGTTATTCGCTGCTGAACGAACGGAGCGGCGCACCGCCTCTCTCAGTGTATCCAGATCCTTCCGACGACTGCGCGGGATGCTTTCAACAGCTCCAAGTACAGCATCATAGAGCGTGTCCTCCATATCCTCGCCTTCGTCGTCAAATTCCGGAAGACCGAAGGGTACGACATCGGGATCGCCGATGAAATCATATCGCGCATCCAGCAAGACACTGACTGCAACATGGCCAACATAAGCAAGCTTCTTGCGATCGGATATGCCCATTTCGTCTACATCGCCGATGAGCTTGCCGTCCTTGAAAATCCGGCCATGAGGTGCGTCATCGATGACTTGAACCTCACCGGGCGCAAGGCGCAAGATATTGCCGTTTCGAACACGGGGCACGATCTCGATCCCGGCACCACGCGCCAAATCTGCTTGGGCCGTCAGATGTGCTGCTTCGCCGTGCACGGGTACAAGTACCTGCGGGCGAATCCACTCGTACATCTTCAGCAATTCGTTGCGACGCGGATGACCGGAAACATGAACGAGCGCCTGAGAATCCGTCACAATCTTGATGCCCTGGTCAATCAGGCCATTCATGATCTCGAGAATGGCCTTCTCGTTGCCCGGAATCGTTCTCGATGAAAAGACGACAGTATCACCGGCCGCCAAAGCCACGTGGCGCATCTCATCGCGGGAAAGTTTGGCCAGTGCCGCGCGCGCTTCGCCTTGGCTGCCGGTCAGGATGACGACCACTTTATCGCGCGGAATGTAGCCGTATTCATCCTCAGCGATGAACGGCTTGATGCCTTCCATCAGCCCGACGTCGCGGGCAACGTTTACCACCCTCTTCAACGACGAGCCAAGCAGGAGAACCTCACGACCCGCCGCCTCGGCAGCCTGGGCGATTGATCGTATGCGCCCGACATTGGAGGAAAAGGTCGTAATCGCGACGCGGCCTTCTGCCTGTTCGATAACCTGACGCAGACCTTCAGACACAGCCTCTTCCGAGGGAGAGACACCATCACGAACTGCATTCGTCGAATCGCACATTAGTGCGAGAACGCCTTCATCACCAATAGCGCGGAAACGGTTCTCGTCAGTGAGAGGCCCGAGCGAAGGCTCCGCATCAATTTTCCAGTCACCGGTATGAACAATGTTGCCGAGCGGAGTGCGGATCACAAGCGACATTGGCTCGGGAATCGAGTGGTTGACGCCGACCGCTTCGATTTCAAACGGACCGATGTTGACGCGGTCACCTGCCTTGAAGATGGTAATCGGGATATCTGCCCGCGTTCCTTCATAATCCCGCTTTGCCTCAAGCATGCCGGCGGTGAACGGAGACGCATAGACGGGCACATTCAAACCAGGCCATAGATCATTCAGCGCGCCGTAATGGTCCTCATGCGCGTGCGTGATAATGATTGCTTTCAACCGTTCACGCTGCTTGGCGAGAAAGGAGATATCCGGCAGGACCAGGTCCACTCCGGGCAATTCCGGGCCCGCGAACGTTACTCCGCAATCCACCATGATCCACTGGCGTTTCTCAGCCGGGCCAAAGCCATAAAGGGCTAGATTCATACCAATCTCACCCACGCCGCCCAGTGGCAGAAATACCAGTTCGTCCTGTTTCGCCATTACACTTTCATTCCGTTTCAAGAAGAAAAACATCGCCCGCAGCAATATGGTGCAGGCGGTTCTCGGTCTCCAGTATCAGAAGTCCATCATCATCGATACCGACAAACACACCATCCAAAGACCGGTCCGGCAAATTAACGCGGATCATCGTGCCTATCCCACATGCAGCAGACCGCCAGAAACGAGTTACCTCAGCCACGCCATGACCGTGATCCCAGATGTTCAAGATCTGAATCATCTCATCGAACAGATGCGTAAACACCTCTCCAGCAGAACTCGTAGCGCCCTGCTCTTGCAAAGAAGTCACGCCATAAGGTGCCGTTTCGGGACGATGACGAATATTGATCCCGATGCCACAGACAACGGCACGGCGGCCATCGGGAAGAATTTCAGCTTCGAGGAGAATGCCGCATGATTTCTTGCGCCCTATAAGAACGTCATTCGGCCACTTGATCTCAACAGCTTCTGCGGTCGCTGGCAAAACTCTCCGCAGCGTCCAGTGAACAGCCAGTGACACGGCGAGCGGAAGCGAGCTCAGGAGTTCAGGTGGTGAAGGATCAATCAGGAGGAGACTTGCGTAAAGATTACCGACTTCGGAGGTCCATGCCCGTCCACGACGTCCTCGGCCTGCGGTCTGGCGCTCGGCAGTAATCCAAAGTCCGGAGGCTTCGCCTTGACGAGCCCGCGTCAAACATTCCGTATTTGTCGAAGACACCTCGCCAAGTGCGAGGTGTCTGAAATTCTCGAGGGAGTAAGATCCCCCTCGTTCGTTGCGCATTAGAAGAACGCCTTCGCAGCAGCTTCTGCGGCAAGGCCGATCGGGCCGCCAAACAGCACATAGGCAGTGACGAAGAGACCCGAAATGCCAAAGACGAGTCTCAGTTCGCCGGCAGTCCGAGCGAACTCGCCGTTTGCTGCGTCGAACCACATGACCTTAACGATGCGAAGGTAGTAGTAGGCGCCGACAACTGAGGAGAGGACACCGATAATGGCAAGCGCATAAAGCTTCGCCTCGATCGCGGCAACAAAGACAAAGTACTTTGCAAAGAAGCCTGCCAAGGGCGGAATACCGGCCAGCGAGAACATGAGAGCCGTCAGAACCACCGCCATGAAGGGGTTCGTCGAGGAAAGGCCTGCCAGATCATCGACGCTCTCGAGAGCCGCACCTTCCTTCCGACGCATCGACATGATGCAGGCAAAAGTACCGAGCGTCATGACCATGTAAATCAGCATGTAAAGAGCGACGCCAGAAACGCCGGTCTCAGAACCGGAGGCCAGGCCTACCAGAGCATAGCCCATGTGTCCGATCGACGAGTAGGCCATCAGGCGCTTGATGTTCTTCTGACCAATCGCCGCGAAAGATCCCAGAAGCATGGACGCAATCGAGATGAAGACCACGACCTGTTGCCAATCCGCGAAAACAGGCATGAATGCATCTGTCACGATCCGCACGAAGATTGCCATCGCAGCAACCTTGGGGCCAGCTGCGAAAAACGCCGTGACCGGTGTTGGCGCGCCCTCATACACATCCGGCGTCCACATATGGAAGGGAACCGCAGAAATCTTGAATGCAAGTCCGGCCAGAATGAACACTAGTCCGAAAACAACGCCAAGCGACCGCGTTTCTGCCGTCAGAACAGCCGCGATATTGTCAAAGCCCGTATTGCCCGTGAAGCCATAGACCAGCGACATACCATAAAGCAGCATGCCCGAGGACAAGGCACCAAGGACGAAGTACTTCAAGCCAGCTTCCGTTGAACGGAGACTGTCACGATTGATCGCAGCAACAACATACAGTGCAAGCGACATCAACTCGAGGCCAAGGTAGAGAGCGATAAGGTCGTTGGCCGAGATGAGCAGCATCATTCCCAGCGTTGCAAGCGTCAGGAGCACCGGAAACTCGAACCGATCCAGCTGTTCCGACCGCGCGTTGCCGACTGTCATAATCATGGCCGTGATCGAACCGATCAGCGCGATGACTTTCATGAAGCGACTGAAGGAGTCGAGTACGAAAGCGCCTCCCCAGGCTTCGCCCTGCATTGGAGAAAAGACCAGCCACAGTCCGGCTGCGATCATGATTGCAACGGCAAGTCCCGTCACAGTCGGAGCAGATTTGTCACCAGAGAAGACACCGATCATGAGCAACGCAAGAGCACCAACCGCGAGGATCAGTTCCGGCGTCGAGATCTGCAGGCTCGTAATGAGAAGTTCAGCAGTCATTTGAAATCGTGTCCCCTTGTCAATGCACGACAAGTGCAAGTTTCTGCGCGGCCTGCAGGGCAGCGGAGTAGTTATTGAGCAGCAAATCGACGGATGCGGCAGTCGCATCGAAAACCGGTGCAGGATAGACGCCGAAGAAGATCGTCAGAACAACGAGCGGATACAGTATGATCTTCTCGCGTGTCGACAGATCGAGCAGCCCCTTCAGGCTTTCCTTTTCCAGCGCACCGAAGATCACCCGACGGTAGAGCCACAAAGCATAGGATGCCGACAAGATCACACCCGTCGCTGCAAAAAGCGCAACCCATGTATTCGCGCGGAACACACCGATGATCGTCAGGAATTCGCCGACAAAGCCGGAAGTGCCTGGAAGACCGACATTGGCCATGGTGAAGACCATGAACGCAACCGCGTATTTCGGCATGTTGTTGACCAGACCGCCATAGGCCGCGATTTCACGGGTATGGAGACGATCATAGACGACGCCGACACAGAGAAAGAGCGCGCCGGATACGATACCGTGCGACAGCATCTGGAAGATAGCTCCCTGCACACCCTGCGCGTTGGCCGCAAAGATGCCCATGGTGACATATCCCATGTGAGCGACCGACGAATAGGCGATCAACTTCTTGATATCGTCCTGCATCATTGCGACGAGCGACGTGTAGATGATGGCAAGAACAGACAGCGTGAACACGAAGGGAGCGAAGTAATCCGAGGCCAATGGGAACATTGCCAGGGAGAAACGGATGAACCCGTAACCGCCGAGCTTCAGCATCACACCCGCCAGGATAACAGACCCGGCGGTCGGTGCCTGAACGTGCGCATCCGGCAGCCAGGTATGCACCGGCCACATCGGCATCTTGACAGCGAAGGCCGCAAAGCAAGCAAGCCAAAGCCAGGTCTGCATTCCAGCCGGGAAGCCAAACTTCAGGAGTTCAGTGATATCTGTCGTGCCGGCCTGCCAGTACATCGCCATGATGGCCAGCATCATCAGAACTGAGCCGAGGAGCGTGTAGAGGAAGAACTTATAGGATGCGTAGACGCGATCCTTCCCGCCCCAGACACCGATGATGACGAACATGGGGATCAGGGTTGCTTCGAAGAAGACGTAGAACAAGACGATGTCGAGCGAGACGAACACGCCGATCATCACGACTTCCAGAAGCAGGAAGGCGATCATGTATTCCTTGATACGCTTCTCGACAGATTCCCAGCTTGCCAGAACACAGAATGGCATGAGGAACGTTGTGAGGATCACGAACAGCATTGATATGCCGTCGACACCCAAATGATAGGCGATCCCGGTGTTGAGCCATTGATGCTTTTCTACCATCTGGAAACCCGGATTCGAGTTGTCGAACCCGATCCAGATCAGCAGAGACACCAAAAAGGTAACGACAGTCGTCCAGAGGGAAACATTCAGGATATTCCGGCGGCCGTGAGGACCGTCTTCCCGCGTCAAGAGCAGGAGAACGACACCAACGAGCGGCAGAAAGGTGACCGTTGAGAGAATCGGCCAATCGGTCATTAGAGGGAACTCCCGAGCATCATCCAGGTGACGAGCGCAGCAATGCCGATGAGCATGGCGAACGCATAATGATAAAGATAACCGGACTGAAGCCGGACAACACCGCGCGTCACATCCATGACGCGTGCCGCGATGCCGTTAGGTCCATAGGCATCGATGATACCCACGTCGCCGCGCTTCCAGAGGAAACGACCAAGCGCCTTGGCAGAGCGGACAAAGAGCAGGTCATAAAGTTCGTCGAAGTACCACTTGTTCAGCAGGAACTGATAGAGAACCCTGTGCTGCTCAGCCAGACGCTTCGGTGTTTCCGGCGACTTGATGTACATGAACCAAGCGGTAACGAAACCCGTCAGCATGGCAACGAATGGGCTCCACTTCACCCAAAGCGGTACATGGTGAAACTCTTCGAGAATTTCATTCGTCGGCAGTGTGAACAGGGCACCCTTCCAGAACTCGTTGTACTCGTGCCCGAAGAAGTACCCTTCGAAAACGACACCTGCGAGGACCGCACCAACCGTCAAGAAGGCCAAGGGCAGAAGCATGACAAGCGGTGACTCATGGACATGGTGCATGACATCCGAGGAAGCCCGCGGCTTTCCGAAAAATGTGAGAAACGCCAGACGCCACGAATAGAAGCTCGTGAACAACGCGGCAATAACAAGCAGTGTGAAAGCGAAGCCGGACACAGCCGAATGCGAGGCATAGGCCGATTCAATGATGACGTCCTTGGAGAAGAAACCGGCGAAACCGATCATCGTCCCCGGGATACCCACGCCTGTCAGAGCAAGGGTACCGATCGTCATGGCCCAGAATGTGTATGGAATATGCTTCCGCAGCCCGCCCATGTAACGCATGTCCTGCTCGCCATCCACAGCGTGGATCACGGAACCGGCGCCCAAGAAGAGAAGGGCCTTGAAGAAGGCGTGCGTGAACAGATGGAAGACAGCAGCACCATAGGCACCGACACCCAGCGCAACGAACATGTAGCCAAGCTGCGAGCAGGTCGAATAGGCAATGACACGCTTGATGTCATTCTGCACGAGACCGACCGTTGCCGCGAAGAATGCCGTGATCGCGCCGATGATCGTAACAACCGTCAGTGCATCTGGCGACAGTTCAAAGATCGGCGACATACGAGCAACGAGGAAGACGCCAGCGGTGACCATCGTAGCCGCATGAATGAGCGCAGACACGGGGGTCGGCCCCTCCATGGCGTCCGGAAGCCATGTGTGCAGAAGAAACTGCGCGGATTTACCCATGGCGCCCATGAACAGAAGCAGGCAGACGCCTGTCAGTGCATGTGCTTTATCCAGATGCATGCCGAACAGGTTGATGACTGCCTGGTTGGCATCTGCTGAGCCCGCAGCCGGAAGATAGGTCGGCGCCGTTGCAAAAATGGTCTCGAAATTGATGGATCCGAATAGAACGAAAACACCGGAAATACCGAGCACAAAACCGAAGTCGCCGACGCGATTGACGATGAACGCCTTCATGGCGGCTGCAGACGCAGAGGGCTTCTTGAACCAGAAACCGATCAGCAAGTAAGAGGCCAGACCAACACCTTCCCAACCGAAGAACATCTGAGCCAAGTTGTCAGACGTTACCAGCATGAGCATCGCGAAGGTGAACAATGAGAGGTAGGCGAAGAAACGCGGCCGATGCGGATCGTGGTGCATATATCCAATGGAATAGATATGCACGAGTGTCGAGACAGAATTCACGACCACGAACATGACCACGGTCAATGTATCGATCCGGAAAGCCCATTCGAAATCAAGACCGCCGGACTGAATCCAACGCAGGACGGTTACCTTGATCACTTCATGGCCTTCGCCATGAGCAAGCCCGACCTTGAAGAATACGATCCAGGACAAGATCGCCGCAACGATCATCAAACCACTTGTGACGTACTCAGAAGCCTTCGCACCGATGGAGCGGCCAAAGAGGCCAGCAATCAGAAAGCCGATCAGGGGAAGAAAGACAATAGCCTTGTAGATCATAACCCGATCAGCCCTTCATCATATTGACGTCTTCAACAGCAATCGAACCACGATTGCGGTAGAAGACCACGAGTATCGCGAGACCGATCGCAGCTTCCGCAGCTGCAACGGTCAGAATAAAGAGTGCGAAAACCTGACCGACGATGTCGTTGAGGAACGACGAGAACGCGATCATGTTGAGGTTGACCGACAGCAGGATCAATTCGACGGACATCAGAATGATGATGACGTTCTTCCGATTGAGGAAGATGCCGAAGACGCCAAGCGTGAAGAGTATCGCGCTGACCGTCAGGTAATGGGAAAGTCCGATTTCCATATCTCAGTTCCTTGATCGCGCTCTTAGATGCCTTGGCCGGTCTTGACCTTGACCACTTCGATAGCTGTCGCAGGCGTACGAGCAACTTGCTGCGAAATGTTCTGGCGCTTGATATTTTCGCGGTGACGCAGGGTCAGGACAATTGCACCAATCATTGCGACCAGCAGTACCAGACCCGACACCTGGAAGAAGTAGACGTAGTTTGTGTAGAGAACATCGCCGAGTGCTGCAGTGTTCGTGCGTGTTGCCGGCGACGGGATCGGCATCGTGATGGCCTTGGCCGCTTCGGGCGTCAGCACCGACCCGCCAACAACAACAATAAGTTCTGCTGCAACAATCAACCCGACCAGAGCTCCAACCGGCGCGTACTGGAGAATTCCGGAGCGCAGGGCAGCAAAGTCGATATCGAGCATCATGACGACGAACAGGAAGAGCACCGCCACAGCACCGATGTAAACGACCAGCAAGATCATGGCCAGGAATTCAGCACCCGTCAGCAGGAAGAGCCCTGCCGCGTTGAAGAACACCAGGATCAAGAAAAGCACCGAATGAACGGGATTCTTGGCCGAGATGACCATGAAGGCCGATGCGACCGCTACAAAGGCGAACAAATAGAAGAAAACAGCCTGCAAACCCATGGTGGTGCCTTTTCGTCTTCCCCAGCGAGGAACCTTCTCCCCACTGTCAAAACCCGGCGGAACGACCAGCCAGGTAGGTAATGTCTTCAGTTTACTCGGCGCCCTCGCGGACGCCGACAATTCAAACGCTCAACGATAAGGAGCGTCGATGGAGATATTGCGCGCAATTTCGCGCTCCCATCGGTCGCCGTTATCGAGCAGACGCTGCTTATCGAAATAGAGCTCTTCGCGCGTCTCTGTCGAGAACTCGAAGTTGGGACCTTCGACGATTGCGTCAACCGGGCATGCTTCCTGGCAGAAGCCGCAATAAATGCACTTCACCATGTCGATGTCATAACGGACTGTTCGGCGCGTCCCGTCATTGCGACGCGGGCCAGCCTCGATGGTGATGGCCTGGGCGGGACAGATTGCCTCGCACAGCTTGCAGGCGATGCACCGCTCTTCGCCGTTTGGATAACGACGCAGTGCATGCTCACCCCGAAATCGCGGACTGACCGGACCCTTTTCGAAGGGGTAATTGATCGTCGCCTTCTGCTTGAAAAAATAGCGCATCGACAAGAAGAAGGTCGACACGAATTCCTTCAGAAAAAGCGAGCTGATCGACTGAGCCAGACTTGCCATTTGTATTCTCCAATGAGCTTCCGGTCAGGCGCAATCAGGCGCCAGCGGTAAGCTTCAGTACGAATGCAGTGATGATGACCATAGCGAGCGAGAGCGGCAGGAAGACTTTCCAACCCAGACGCATCAGCTGGTCGTAGCGGTAACGCGGAACAAACGCCTTGACCATTGCGAACATGAAAAAGACGAATGTTCCCTTGAGGATGAACCACACGATGCCCGGCACCCAGTTCAAGAACCAGACATCAACCGGCGGGAGCCAGCCTCCCAGGAACAGGATGGTCGTCAGCGAGCAGATCAGCAGGATGGCGGCGTATTCGCCGAGCATCAACATCATGTAAGGCGCAGAGGAGTACTCCACCATGTAGCCGGCCACGAGTTCGGATTCTGCTTCCGGTAGATCGAACGGAGGGCGGTTCGTTTCAGCGAGGCCGGAAATGAAGAAGATCACGAACATCGGGAACAGGACGAGCCAGTGCCAATCAAGGAACGAGGCTGGCAATCCGACTGCCGTGCCTATGCCGGTCTTTTGCGCAAGGACAATGTCCGTCAGGTTCAAAGAACCGACGCACAGCAGAACCGTCACGATCACGAAGCCGATCGAGACTTCATAAGATACCATCTGCGCCGCAGAGCGCAGTGCGCCAAGGAAGGGATATTTGGAGTTGGACGCCCAGCCAGACATGATTACGCCGTAGACTTCCAGCGAGGAAATGGCGAAGACGTAAAGGATGCCGACGTTGATATTGGCGATTACCCAGTTTTCGTTGAACGGGATGACGGCCCAGGTCGCGAGCGCAAGGGTAACCGACACGAGCGGCGCCAGCAGGAACACGCCTTTGTTCGCGCCGGCCGGAATGATCGGCTCTTTGAATACGAACTTCAAAAGATCGGCAAACGACTGGAAAAGGCCGAACGGGCCCACCACGTTAGGTCCACGGCGCAACTGTACCGCTGCCCAGATCTTGCGATCGGCCAGCAGGATATAGGCGATGAACACGAGCAGGCATACGAGGAGCAACAGGGACTGGCCGATCATAACAATCGCTGGCCAGACGTAAGTCAAAAAGAAGGAGTCCATGTTTTCCAGCCTTTACTCTGCCGCAGCCTTGAAATTGTTGCGGGCCAGTGCCGAACATTCCGCCATCACGGCCGAAGCACGTGCAATTGGGTTCGTGAGATAGAAGTCTTTGACCGAAGACGCAAACCCAGACTTGCCCAAGCTCACCGGTTTTTTTGCAAGCTCTGCAATCTCATTGCTCGGAGCCGGAGCAATTTCGTCCAGCGCGTTGAAATGAGGGTGCGCTACATACAGCTGGCGACGAAGAGCCGAAAGCGAATCAAAGGGTAGCTTCTTGCCGAGAACGTCCGAAAGCGCACGGATGATGGCCCATTCTTCGCGAGCATCGCCAGGCGCAAAGCCCGCACGATTACCCATCTGCACCCGCCCCTCGAGATTGACCCAAGTGCCGGACTTTTCCGTATAGGCAGCGCCGGGGAGGATCACGTCTGCGCCATGCGCGCCAGCATCGCCGTGACTACCGATATAGACGGTGCACTTGGCATGCTTTGTGGAAAACTCCATTTCGTCAGCGCCCAACAGGAAGAGTACGTCCATCGACCGCAGCATGGTGGCGGCATTGGCACCGTTAGCGCCCGGAACGAAACCGAGATCCAGTCCACCAACACGCGAAGCGGCAGTATGGAGCACACCGAAGCCATTCCAGTCTTCGCTCACTGCACCAACAGCACTTGCGATCGAGGCGGCAGAAGCAAGGATGCTCGCTCCGTCGTCTCTCGTCAGAGCGCCGGGTCCCACGACAATCATGGGCTTTTTCGCGTTGCGCAGTTTCTCGAGGAATCCATGGGATCCGTTGGCCAGTTCGGCAAGGGTTTCCGGACCAGCACCGAGATACTCATAAGGGTAACGCAGCTCAGCCGCTTCGCCGATCACAGCAATCGGGAAATTGCCGCGACGCCAGCGTTTACGGATACGGGCGTTCAGAACGGCAGCTTCCACTCGGGGATTGGCGCCGATGAGCAGGAGTGCGTCAGCGTTTTCAATACCTTGGATGGTCGGATTAAAGATGTAGCTTGAACGACCAAAGGCCGGATCCAGCTTCGAACCATCCTGACGACAATCGAGATTCTGCGAACCAAGTGCGTTCAGGAGTTGCTTGAGCGCGTACATTTCTTCAACGCTCGCAAGATCACCTGCGATCGCGCCGATACGGGCACCGGTCGTTGCCGAAACCGCCGTCTTGATCGTCTGGAAAGCGTCCGCCCAGGTGGTGGGCTGCAAGCGACCGTCGCGACGGACATAGGGACGATCGAGACGCTGGGTCTTCAGACCATCCCAGATGAAGCGGGTTTTATCAGAGATCCATTCTTCATTCACTTCCTCGTTCACGCGAGGCATGATGCGCATCACTTCGCGACCGCGCGTATCGACCCGGATTGCAGAGCCAACAGCATCCATCACATCAATCGATTCGGTCTTGCCCAGTTCCCAAGGACGCGCCGTGAAGGCGAACGGACGTGACGTCAGTGCACCGACCGGGCAGAGATCAATGACATTGCCCTGTAGTTCGGACGTCATTGCATGCTCGAGATAGGTCGTGATTTCCGCGTCTTCGCCGCGACCGATCAGGCCTAGCTCGGAGATGCCACCCACTTCCGTCGTGAAACGAACGCAACGCGTGCAATGGATGCAGCGGTTCATCACCGTCTTGACGAGCGGGCCGATATATTTGTCTTCAACAGCCCGCTTGTTTTCGGCATAGCGGGAAGCGTCCATACCGAAGGCCATTGCCTGATCCTGCAGATCACACTCGCCGCCCTGGTCGCAGATCGGACAATCAAGCGGATGATTGATGAGCAGGAATTCCATGACCCCTTCCCGGGCCTTCTTCACCATCGGTGTGTTGGTGAAGACTTCAGGAAGTTCGCCGTTCGGACCACCGCGAATATCGCGCACGCCCATGGCGCAGGAGGCAGCCGGCTTTGGCGGTCCGCCCTTTACCTCGATAAGGCACATGCGGCAGTTGCCCGCCACCGACAAGCGCTCATGGAAACAGAAACGCGGCACTTCGGCACCCGCCTCCTCGCACGCTTGCAAAAGCGTGAAGTGATCGGGAACCTCTATCTCTTTGCCGTCAACCTTGAGCTTAACCATCGTCACTTACGTCCTGTTTCCAGTCCCCTGCCCTTTCAGGCTGGTGACACATTCCGTTACCGCAGCAGCGCCTTTGCCTGCGCGATCCAATCGTCCTTGGCAATCCGACCGTCAAGTCCCAGCTCCCGGTCGAAATGCTCTACTTCCTTATCAGTCCATGCTGCAATATCCTCAATGCGCACGACACCCATGCCATTGAGCAATACCTCCAACTTCGGGCCGATACCCGAAATTGCCTTAAGATCATCCGGCTGCTTTCCAGTTCTGCTGCTGAGACGCTTGCTCCCACCGACCGAAGCCGGTGAAGCGGTAGCCTTGCTACGCCCTACCTTGGCGGGCTTGGGTGCACCTTGCGTCTCAGAAACCTTCTGCTTTGACTTTGCTTGAAGCTTTACCGCGGGAGCGCTGGTGCTCGGAGATACCTCTTGCGATGCATCCGAAGCCACATCCATCGCTACCGCAACTGTCCTGACTTCGTCGGTTCGACCCGCGTCCTTCACCGCACCAGAAAGCTTGTCATCTTCTGCCTGCCGTTGCTCGGTAGTTGCAGTTGCCGCCATAGCGGCCTGCATGATGCCGAAAAAGGCGCCCGCGAACTGGTTGCTCAACGCAAGACCAGCGGCGGTGGCAGCCGTCATCAACTCCAAGGGACTCGCCGGTGCATGGTCGGAAAAAGGCAAAGTGAACCCGAGCGAAGAATTCTTCTTCGCATCAGAATTACCATTTTCGTTGCCCGCACCGACCATTGATTACTCCGCAGCTTCCATGACAGCGCCATGGCTGGTAGCGTTTGCCGTGTATTGATCGATCCGCTTCTCGATGTCAGATCGGAAATTGCGGATCAGACCCTGGATAGGCCAAGCCGCAGCATCGCCGAGTGCACAGATTGTGTGGCCCTCGATCTGCTTCGACACCTGGAACAGCATATCGATCTCGCGCTTCTGCGCCTGCCCCTTCACCATCCGCTCGAGAACACGCATCATCCAGCCGGTGCCTTCCCGGCAAGGCGTGCACTGACCGCAGCTTTCGTGTTTGAAGAACGCAGCAATACGCCAGATCGCCTTGATGATATCCGTGGATTTATCCATCACGATCATGCCGCCTGTCCCGAAGGACGACTTCACTTCGCGCATGCCGTCAAAGTCCATGATCGCATCGGCCATGTCCTCGCCGCGGACAACCGGGCACGAGGCACCGCCGGGGATGACAGCAAGCAAATTGTCCCAGCCGCCGCGAATACCGCCGCAATGGCGCTCGATCAGCTCACGGAAGGATAGGCCCATGGCTTCCTCGAAGGTGCAGGGCTTGTTGACGTGGCCGGAAACCATGAACAGCTTTGTGCCGACATTGTTGGGACGACCAATAGCCGAGAACCACGAAGCGCCACGGCGAAGGATAGTCGGGGCAACGGCGATCGATTCGACATTATTCACCGTCGTCGGACAGCCATAAAGACCCATGTTTGCCGGGAACGGCGGCTTGAGGCGCGGCTGACCCTTTTTGCCTTCAAGGCTTTCCAGAAGTGCAGTCTCTTCACCGCAGATGTAGGCGCCTGCGCCATGATGGACGTAGACATCAAAATCCCAGCCACACTTGTTGTTGGCGCCGAGCAGGCCAGCATCGTAGCATTCGTCGATGGCCTTCTGCAGATCCTCGCGCTCACGCATGTACTCACCGCGCACATAGATGTAAGCGGTATGAGCACCCATCGCAAAGCCTGCAATCACGCAGCCTTCGATCAACGTATGGGGGTCATTGCGCAGGATCTCGCGATCCTTGCAGGTACCAGGCTCCGATTCGTCAGCATTGACCACGAGATAATGAGGGCGGCCATCCGATTCCTTCGGCATGAAGGACCACTTCAGACCGGTCGGGAAGCCAGCGCCACCGCGCCCACGCAGACCGGACGCCTTCATCTCGTTGATGATCCAGTCGCGGCCTTTTTCAATGATCTGCTTCGTACCATCCCAGTGGCCACGGCTCATCGCGCCTTTCAGCGACTTGTCCTTGAGGCCGTAAATGTTGGTAAAGATGCGATCCTGATCTTTCAACATGATGTGTTCCACCAGTCCGCGGCCCCGAGGCCGGCTTTATGAATACCTGTTCACCGCGGAATGCGGCGTTTCACCGATGCGGCAGAGTTATTTGTCGCCACCGGATGTCTTGTCGTCTGTACCCGCTACCTTGCTGCCTTCAGCCGGTGCGCCCTCGCCCGTGCTCCCAACAGCCTTGGGGTCAGGCTCTGAAGCCTTTGTCCCGGAAAGCGGCTGCGTCTCAGCTTTCGCGGCATTCGCTTTCGCTTCTGCCGGCGCAGTCACCGGTGTCTTGAGCGCAGCATTGGTTTCCGCACCCGTATCCTTCGGACGAGCAGCCTCGGCAGGCGGTACGGAAGCACCCTCTGCAGGAGCCTGAGCCTCCAGATTGGTACGGACCGGCTTTGTCTCCTCAAGGAGCGTCAGCGACCCACCTTCGGGTGCAGACAAATGCCGGTCGATCTGGGGACCAGTTCTGACATCTGCGCCACGACCTGCTTCGAATTCATCGATAATCTCTTCAAGACGCTCAGGCGTAAGATCTTCATAAGCATCTTTGAAGATCATCACCATCGGCGCATTGACGCACGCACCCTGACATTCGACTTCTTCCCAGGACAGGGTGCCGGATGCGTTGCGCTCGAAAGGCTCGGCATTGATCTTGCGCTTGCACACGTCCATCAAGGCTTCGGAACCTCTCAGCATGCAAGGCGTTGTACCGCAAACCTGGATGTGAGCCTTCGTGCCAATCGGCTTCAGCTGAAACTGCGTGTAAAAGGTCGCAACTTCCAGCACGCGAATGTAGGGCATAGCCAGTTTCTGGGCGATAAACTCGATTGCTGCCCGCGTCACCCAGCCATCCTGCTCCTGGGCGCGCATCAATAACGGAATCACCGCTGATTGCTGGCGACCTTCCGGATATTTGCGAATCGTCGCTTCGGCCCAATCTGCGTTGTCCGCAGTGAAGGCAAAAGCTGCCGGCTGAAACTGATCTTCGGCTAGTCGACGAACAGACATTTCTTCTCACGCCTTATCAATTGATGGATGCGCACCGCGTGTTCGCCACATTGACGAATTCGCAGGCGTAGCCGGATTTTCCCTTTTGCATGAATACGATCAACTTCGATCCATTGGGTACGGCCGACTTGATTTCATATTCCTTGGCTAGGAGTTCCGCCATGGTCGCATCAGCACCTCGCGCGGTGTCTGCCCCTGTCTGAAAGCTCTGAGCTTCAGCTGCAAAGCTGGACAGGATAAACAATCCGGCTGCGAAGGCGACGCATTTCATCAGCGGTCAACCTCTCCAAACACGATATCGAGTGATCCGAGCACCGCGGAAACGTCAGCAAGCTGATGTCCACGGCACAGGAAATCCATTGCCTGCAGATGTGCATAGCCCGGAGCGCGGATCTTGCAGCGGTACGGCTTATTCGTTCCGTCAGAAACCAGATAAACGCCAAACTCACCCTTCGGGGCCTCTACTGCGGCATACACCTCGCCTTCCGGCACATGGAAACCTTCGGTGTAGAGCTTGAAGTGATGGATCAGCGCTTCCATGGAGCGCTTCATCTCACCGCGCTTCGGTGGAACAACCTTGCCGTCGATAGACGATACGGGACCGGTCTTTGCATCGCCGAGCAGGCGGTCGACGCACTGCTTCATGATCTTGCAGGACTGCTCCATCTCGAACATGCGGATCAAGTAACGATCGTAACAGTCACCGTTCTTGCCGATTGCGATATCGAAATCGAGATCGGCGTAACATTCGTACGGCTGCGACTTGCGAAGATCCCACTTCGCGCCGGAACCGCGAACCATGACGCCCGAGAAGCCCCATGCCCAGGCATCTTCCAGCGAAACAACACCGATATCGACGTTGCGCTGCTTGAAAATGCGGTTGTCGGTGATCAGGCCATGGATATCCTGAAGGGCACGCGGGAACTCGTCACACCATCTACCGATGTCTTCGACAAGATCCTGAGGAAGATCCTGGTGCACGCCACCCGGACGAAAATAGGCCGCATGCATGCGAGCACCGGAAGCGCGCTCATAAAACACCATGAGCTTTTCGCGCTCTTCGAAACCCCAAAGCGGAGGCGTAAGCGCACCGACGTCCATGGCCTGCGTCGTCACGTTCAGCAGATGCGACAGGATACGACCGATTTCGGAATAGAGGACACGGATGAGCTGACCGCGGATCGGGACTTGGATGCCGAGCAACTTCTCAACCGCGAGACAGTAGGCATGCTCCTGATTCATCGGAGCAACGTAGTCGAGGCGATCGAAATACGGCAGGGCCTGAAGATAGGTCTTGGCCTCGATCAGCTTTTCCGTGCCGCGATGAAGCAGGCCAATATGGGGATCGACGCGCTCGACGATTTCACCATCCAGCTCAAGGACCAGACGCAGAACGCCGTGCGCCGCAGGATGCTGCGGTCCGAAATTGATATTGAAATTGCGGACGTTGTGTTCAGTCATTTCTGCCTACTCCATGCTGGACGGCTCAAAAGCGCCAGCGGGATGACGTTCCTTGTTAAAGCGGCGCCGAGACGCCGCCTGAATCAGACCTTGGCCTTCTCGTCGCCGGGAAGCACGTAGTCCGTACCTTCCCAGGGACTCAGGAAATCGAAATTACGAAACTCCTGGCGCAGTTGCACCGGCTCGTAAACGACACGCTTTGCACCATCATCATAGCGAACTTCGACGAAGCCAGTCAGCGGGAAATCCTTGCGGAGAGGATGACCTTCGAAGCCGTAATCGGTCAGGATACGACGAAGATCCGGGTGACCTGTAAACAAAATGCCGTAGAGATCCCACGCTTCCCGCTCGAACCAGTCTGCACCCGGGTAGACTGCGCATGCCGATGGGACCGCTTCATCTTCTCCGCACTGCACCTTGACGCGAATGCGCGCATTCTGGCTTGGCGAAAGCAGATGATAGACGACATCGAAGCGACGCGCACGCTTCGGCCAGTCGACGCCGGCGATATCTACGAGGTTGACGTAACGTGCCTGCACATCGTCACGCAGGAACGTCAACAGCGCGATCAGGTTTTCCGGTGTCGTGTTGAGCGTCAACTCATCATATGCGATAGCCGAAGACGCGACCAAGCCAGGTCGAGCCTCGTTCACATAAGCCGCGAAGTCGTTCAGGGCCTCACTCATATTCAGTCCTCGCCCTTAGCGCTCGATCGTTCCGGTCCGGCGTATCTTCTTCTGCAGCAGAAGCACGCCGTACAGCAGCGCCTCCGCTGTGGGGGGACAGCCGGGAACATAGATATCAACAGGTACGACGCGATCGCAGCCACGGACCACCGAATAGGAATAATGGTAGTAGCCGCCACCGTTAGCGCACGATCCCATGGAAATGACGTAACGTGGCTCAGGCATCTGGTCGTAAACCTTGCGCAGAGCAGGCGCCATCTTGTTCGTCAGGGTGCCCGCCACAATCATCACGTCAGACTGACGAGGCGACGCACGAGGCGCGAAACCAAAGCGCTCGACATCATAGCGAGGCATTGAAAGCTGCATCATTTCCACAGCGCAGCACGCAAGACCAAACGTCATCCACATCAGGGAGCCGGTGCGCGCCCAGTTGATCAGCTCGTCAGTCGAAGTGACCAGAAAACCCTTATCGGCAAGTTCGTTATTGATCTCGCCGAAGAATGCATCGTCGCTTCCGACCGGCTTGCCGGTCCGGGGATCAATGATACCCTTCGCCTGTGGCGCAACCAGGGTGGTGCCGTTATCGACTACTCCCATTCCAGCGCTCCTTTTTTCCACTCATAGATAAAGCCGATGGTCAGGACGCCGAGGAACACCATCATGGACCAGAAGCCAAACCAGCCGATTTCTCCGAAGGACACAGCCCAAGGGAACAGAAAAGCAACTTCCAGGTCAAAGATGATGAACAGAATCGACACGAGATAGAATCGGATGTCGAACTTCATTCGGGCATCGTCAAATGCATTGAAACCGCACTCGTAGGCAGACAGCTTTTCCGCATCCGGCGCCTTGTAGGCAACAGCGAACGGAGCAATTAGAAGCGCCAGACCGATCACGAGGGCAATTCCAATAAAAATCGCGATCGGAACATAGGAACTGAGAAGTTCAGTCATCGTATTCCATCCTTGCTTGCCAAGCGGTGCCGGGCGGCACAAAAGCGAATGCGCGGCAAGCGAACGTGCATTGCAACAAGGCGTGACTAGCGCAGGCGGAAGCCGCGCGCAAGACCTTTGAATCAAGCTTCCCGCACCAAAATGGTACAAATCCATCTGCATGTTAACATCAAGGGAAGATGACGCAAATGATGAGACCTGAGAATCCTGTAGATCGGCCTTTTATCACCGTCAGATAATGAGGCATTGTCGTGAAAGCAACGTATCAGCGAAACCTGAGGGCGATAGGTCCGTTCGAGAACAAAACGACGGCCTTGCGACGCCGGGTCGCATCGAAGGAAAACGAGTGGGATACCGCCCAATGGGAAACAGAGGAACCCATTTGAGTTCCGCACTGTTCCAAAGCAATTTGAATTAGAATGGCGCGAGTGACGGGGCTCGAACCCGCGACCTCCGGCGTGACAGGCCGGCACTCTAACCGACTGAGCTACACCCGCGCATTGTTTCGTTTTTGACTGGAATGGCGCGAGTGACGGGGCTCGAACCCGCGACCTCCGGCGTGACAGGCCGGCACTCTAACCGACTGAGCTACACCCGCATTCTTCCAGACAAGGGAGAAACCCCCGTCACCAACCGGCAGCGCCAGTCGATGACCGGCTCTCTAAGGCGTTCGTTCTGAGGTGTCAAGCAGGTTTCAAGACAATTCGGTGACGAATGTTCGTTTCTTTTCAACAGGCCCCCTCTTCAGCATAAGCCCCTGTGGAAGACGAAAAAAACTTTGAGGCTAAAACCCCGCAGTTTCAGGGCTTTTGAGAAACCCGCCTCTCTCGTCGTCCAAAAAAATCAAAAAAACTTCGCAAACGCTCTTGCGGTTTTTTTCGGATCTGAATACATCACGGCCACCGACGCAGCGGACACAAGCCGCGGACGTCAGGGCGATTAGCTCAGTTGGTAGAGCGCTTCGTTTACACCGAAGATGTCGGGAGTTCGAGTCTCTCATCGCCCACCATTAATTCCCCTTGTCTTAGGTCATCTCTTGCGGTCGCCAGGTACTGGTGTCTGTTTCGAGTCTTTCGGCTGTCGCCCTGCGCGGCATGTTCTGCCGCGCGCGTGTCGGAAAGACTTGAACCTCATTCAAAGCTGTAATTCGCGACTGTGCGTCACGTACCAATCCACGAAGGCGGCGACGCCCGCATTCAGGTCGATTTCAGGCTTTTTACCTGTCAACGCCACCAGCAGATCCGGTGACGCATAGGTTCGCGGCACATCCCCCTGCTGCATCGGTAGCATTTTGCGCTTGGCCTTCATGCCCAGCACGGATTCGATGGTTTCAATGAAATCCAGGACGCTGACGGGCTGACCACCGCCGATATTAACAACCCGAAATGGCCCCTGATGCGAGAGAGTGTCCCGCACCCCGTTTGCCGTAACCCGATTCCCCTCCGCGGGAACCACGTGCGACAGATCGATTATACCGCTGACGAGATCGTCGATGTAAGTGAAGTCGCGACTCATGCGCCCCTCCCCGTAGATTTCGATTTCTCTGTCTTCCAGTATCGCCTTCACGAACTTGAAAAGTGCCATATCAGGCCTCCCCCACGGCCCGTAGACAGTGAAGAACCTGAAGGCGGTGATCGGCAAGCGATGCAGATGCGCATAGGTGTGCGCCATCAGTTCCATGCTTTTCTTTGTCGCTGCGTAGAAACTCAGCGGTTCGTCAGTCTTGTCGCTTTCTGAAAACGGGATTGATTCGTTCGCGCCATAGACCGACGATGTCGAAGCCAGCATGAGGTGCCGAACACCCACCTCTCGCGCGAGTTCAAGGACGTTCCAGGATCCGAGCAGGTTTGAATCCAAATAGGCGCGAGGGTTTTCAAGGCTGTAGCGAACGCCGGCCTGGGCCGCGAGGTGGATCATCACATCAGGTTGGCCGTGGTCGCACGCACTGTACAACGTTTCACGATCCTCAAGCATGCCGATGACCGGACGGAAGGACGGAAATTGCGCCAGTGCGGCGTGGCGACCTTCCTTGAGCTTGAGATTATAATAGGGTGTCAAACCATCGAAGCCGGTCACCCGATGCCCATCCTCCAACAGACGGCGTGCAAGATGGAAACCGATAAACCCGGCCGTACCCGTTACAAGATAGTGCATGTGTGAAAAAGCTTCCCGTTAATCGGCCGGGATAAGAGTACAATCATTGCTGCAAAGCAACAGTCCGGGTTGGCACCTCTCCTTGGCAGCTTGCTAAAGTTGGTCTGACACGGCCTTCATTGAGCGCCTGCGGTACGGTGAGAGAGCGATATTGCGGTATTCAGTTGAAGTGGTTTGCCGGATCTTGCGTCCTCTCCGCGTTGATTCGTGACGCAGGAAATATTCAGGCCATCGTGCAGCGCAGTCCGGTTTCGTCCGGCATTCTTGGCAAAATAGAGCGCCTTGTCGGCGCGGGACAGCATTTCGTCCAGGATAATTGGAATCGGCCCGCCAGCAATTGCAATGCCTGCGCTGGCCGTCGCAGATAGAAGAGTCCCTTGTTCCGTTGCAATCTGCTGTCTCATGAAGGTCAGGCGAATCGCTTCCGCCAGGCCTACTGCCTCCGCACGACTTCCAATTGGCACGACACAGGCGAATTCCTCACCGCCCATTCGCCCAAACTCGCCTCGCAGACCTATGCACGATTGGGCGGTGGCGCAAAACTCGGCCAGCACCCGATCACCTGTCATATGACCGCTTTGGTCGTTGATCTGTTTGAAATTATCGAGGTCAAACAGGATGAGTGCGAGTTGAGTGCGTTGGCTGGCAACGTGTTGCCGCACTATGTCAAAGCGCTGCAGGAAGCCGCGTCGGTTCAAAACGCCCGTGAGAGGATCGGTGACAGCAGCTCTTTCAAGTCGCTCCTCGGATTTCACCATCAACATTCTCGCCCCGAGCATCAGCCCCGCCAACAGACATATGATATTGCCCACCGAAGACATAAGCAGGTTGGGCATCTGCGCGAAGGCGACCGGCTTGCTGACCAGAACCTGGACGCCCATGTTGATCATGATCAGCGACTGGCAACAAGCGACCAGCGCGAACACACGCCGCACGTAAGGAACTGGCCTCTGGCCAGTGAGAAGGAGATAGGCAAGTATCAGGTATCCTGCGGCCGAAGCCCATTGTATCAGCGCCGATCGTAGCCAGAAGTACGGATAGATTTGCGGCAAGCATACGACAATCGGATAGAGCAAAGCAGGAACGAGGAGCCACACCCGCACCTTGACTCCGTCGTAGACGCAAACGCCTAGTCCCCAGCAGGCAATGCCGAGAAGAATCAGCTCGTTGCCGAGAACGATGGACGTGAAGTCCGGTATGATACCACGCAGGCCGACGAGACATACGCCAATCCCATGACAGGCAAAACCGAGTCCCCACAGCCCCATGACGGTGTGGCTTCGATTGTGCAGCCATGCTGCGATCAGTAAAAACGCGAGCGTAAGCGCTTCTGCTGCCCACAGAAGCATGCCTGTCATCGCATCCATAGTCATCATCCTGCGTGATTGTTGCCGCAGTTTATGCAGGGCAGAGCTTAAAACCTCGTTTCGGTTGTGATCTGTTTGCTAACGATCACGCTATAGAAGAGGTGAAAACTACAAGCAGTTAAGGATATCCGGTACGGAGTCTTGAAGTACCCGGCTTTCACACTCTATGTAGGGATGAGACCAAATCAGAGACGATTCCGGGCGGAAACGCCGTCGGGCGCCGGATGAGACAAAGGAACACCATGAGAAATCCAGTTGATACCGCTATGGCCTTGGTGCCGATGGTCGTCGAGCAGACCAACCGCGGCGAGCGCTCCTACGATATCTACTCGCGTTTGCTGAAAGAGCGGATCATCTTCCTGACAGGCCCTGTCGAAGATCATATGGCGTCTCTGGTCTGCGCGCAGTTGCTCTTCCTGGAAGCGGAAAACCCGAAAAAGGAAATTGCGCTCTACATCAACTCGCCGGGTGGCGTTGTGACCGCCGGTATGTCGATCTACGACACGATGCAATTCATCAAGCCAGCTGTTTCCACGCTTTGTATCGGTCAGGCTGCGTCTATGGGCTCGCTGCTGTTGGCTGCTGGCGAGAAGGGCATGCGTTTTGCCATGCCAAACTCCCGTATCATGGTTCATCAGCCATCCGGTGGCTTCCAGGGCCAGGCATCTGACATCGAGCGCCATGCTCGCGACATATTGAAGATGAAAAAGCGTTTGAACGACGTGTACGTGAAGCATACCGGCCGTACATACGAAGAAGTGGAAAAGACGCTGGATCGTGACCACTTCATGGATAGCGACGAAGCGCTCGAATGGGGCGTTGTGGACAAGATCCTCACCACGCGCCTGGAACTGGAAGGTGGCTCTGCCTCTTAAGGCAAAGCTGTAGTCGACAAAGTGTTACCCCGTATTCGACCGCAACGGGGTTTCAACTGACGACGAACGCGGTAATAATATCTATTAATGCTGTGTTGAATTATTATGACATAGCATGCGGTATTGAAGGGGTTGCGTTGCCACCGCATCAGGGACCGTTAAGTTCCTGTTCGGTAGAGTGCCCCAGAAACGGGTTGGCGTGGCTCTTAGCACGAGAGCCGGCCCACCGGCATAGGAACTCTCCGAGCCTGGGGACAGGCGATCGGTGTGCTGGAAGGAAAGTGATATGAGCAAGGTCAGCGGCAGCAACGGCGGCGACTCGAAAAACACGTTGTATTGTTCCTTCTGCGGCAAAAGCCAGCACGAGGTCCGCAAGCTGATTGCCGGACCGACCGTGTTCATCTGCGATGAATGCGTTGAACTGTGCATGGATATCATCCGCGAAGAGAACAAGAGCTCAATGGTGAAGTCCCGTGATGGCGTTCCGACGCCGCAGGACATCATCAAGGTTCTGGATGAATACGTCATCGGTCAGCAGCAGGCGAAAAAGATCCTGTCCGTAGCCGTCCACAACCACTACAAGCGCCTGGCGCACGCTTCAAAGAACGGCGATGTGGAACTGGCGAAGTCCAACATCATGCTTGTCGGCCCAACCGGATGCGGCAAGACCTACCTCGCCCAGACGCTCGCGCGAATCATCGACGTGCCATTCACCATGGCTGACGCAACGACGTTGACGGAAGCTGGCTATGTTGGTGAAGATGTCGAAAACATCATTCTGAAACTGCTTCAAGCTGCCGACTACAATGTCGAGCGGGCACAGCGCGGAATCGTCTATATCGACGAAGTCGACAAGATTTCGCGCAAGTCTGACAACCCGTCGATAACGCGAGACGTGTCGGGCGAAGGCGTTCAGCAGGCCCTCCTGAAGATCATGGAAGGCACTGTTGCATCCGTTCCACCTCAGGGCGGCCGCAAGCATCCTCAGCAGGAATTCCTGCAGGTTGATACGACAAACATTCTCTTCATCTGCGGCGGCGCATTTGCGGGCCTGGACAAGATCATTTCGGCGCGTGGCGAGAAGACCTCTATCGGTTTCGCTGCGACCGTGAAGGCGCCGGATGACCGCCGCGTAGGCGAGGTTCTGCGCGAACTGGAACCAGAAGATCTGGTGAAGTTCGGCCTTATTCCGGAATTCATTGGCCGTCTGCCGGTTCTGGCGACGCTGGAAGATCTGGACGAGGATGCTCTGATCCAGATCCTGTCCGAGCCGAAGAACGCTCTGGTAAAGCAGTATCAGCGTCTGTTCGAGATGGAAGATGTCGAACTGACCTTCCACGAAGATGCGCTCCGCGAGATTGCTCGTCGGGCCATCATTCGCAAGACCGGGGCGCGCGGTTTGCGCTCGATCATGGAAAAGATCCTGCTGGACACCATGTTCGAACTTCCTGCGCTGGAAGGCGTTCGCGAGGTCGTTATCTCTGAAGAGGTCGTCCGCGGTACGGCGCGTCCGCTTTACATCTACGCCGACCGTCAGGAAGAAAAGGCAAACGTCTCAGCCTGATCTTACTTCGATTTGCGAGGGGGCCTGCTGGCCCCTTCGCTATCTTTAACACCCGCGCAGGGTTCAATCCCGTCGAGGGTGGGGCGATAGGTGTCGGAGCGTTGCTTCCTGACCGGCCCGAACGATCAGGAGCGTTGGCCAGAACTTCATGGCACTGCTGGCTCCTGATTCTGTATGCTGAAATCAGTCACGCGTAAGCATCCGGCCCTATGCTCGACCTTTCCACAGCCGCCTCGCGGATAGCTGTGCAAGGCTTGAAAACTGCGTCCGGAACCTCCACTTTGGAGAAGACAGAAAGTCCAGCCTTTAACTGGACGGCTCCCGGAAACGGGAAGAGTGAAAGGAAATGTTATGACGAATACAGCGTCGGCGCATCAGGACGGAAGTATTTATCCGGTTCTGCCTCTGCGCGATATTGTGGTTTTCCCCCACATGATCGTACCTCTGTTCGTCGGGCGCGAGAAATCCATTCGCGCACTGGAAGAGGTTATGGGTTCTGACAAGCAGATCATGCTCGTCACCCAGATCAATGCGGGTGATGACGACCCGGATCCTTCCGCCATCCATAAGGTTGGTACAGTCGCGAACGTGCTGCAACTGCTGAAGCTACCCGACGGCACCGTAAAGGTTCTGGTCGAGGGCCGGGCGCGTGCAGAGATTTCGGATTACACCGCCCGGGAAGAATTTTATGAGGCGCAGGCCTCCGTTCTCAGCGAACCCGTCGAGGATCCGGTTGAAGTCGAAGCCCTTGCACGCTCTGTGGTTTCGGAATTCGAAAACTACGTGAAGCTGAACAAGAAGATTTCTCCGGAAGTCGTCGGTGCGGCTAGCCAGATCGAAGATTATTCGAAATTGGCGGACACTGTTGCATCCCACCTCTCCATCAAGATCACCGAGAAGCAGGAAATGCTGGAAACGGTGAGCGTGAAGATGCGTCTCGAAAAGGCGCTCGGTTTCATGGAAGGCGAGATCTCGGTGCTTCAGGTCGAGAAGCGCATTCGTTCGCGCGTCAAGCGCCAGATGGAAAAGACGCAGCGCGAATATTACCTGAACGAACAGATGAAGGCGATCCAGAAGGAACTCGGCGACGGCGAAGACGGCCGTGACGAGATGGCCGAACTGGAAGAGCGCATCAACAAAACCAAGCTCTCCAAGGAGGCCCGCGAGAAGGCGGATGCTGAACTGAAGAAGCTGCGCCAGATGAGCCCGATGTCTGCGGAAGCGACGGTAGTTCGCAACTACCTCGATTGGCTGCTGACGATTCCGTGGAACAAGAAGTCGAAGGTCAAGATCGATCTGCACAATGCGGAAAAGATCCTGGATCAGGACCATTTTGGTCTCGACAAGGTCAAGGAGCGTATCGTCGAGTATCTCGCCGTGCAGGCCCGCGCGACCAAGATCAAGGGGCCAATCCTGTGCCTCGTAGGTCCTCCGGGCGTCGGCAAAACCTCGCTCGCACAGTCGATCGCCAAGGCGACCGGCCGCGAATATGTGCGCATGGCGCTGGGCGGCGTGCGGGATGAGGCCGAGATTCGTGGTCACCGCCGCACCTATATCGGCTCCATGCCCGGCAAGGTCGTGCAGTCGATGAAGAAGGCAAAACGGTCGAACCCGCTCTTCCTGCTCGACGAGATCGACAAGATGGGCATGGACTTCCGTGGCGATCCATCATCGGCTCTTCTCGAAGTGCTCGATCCGGCTCAGAACTCCACCTTCATGGATCACTACCTGGAAGTGGAATATGACCTTTCTGACGTGATGTTCATCACGACCGCGAACACGCTGAATATCCCTGCCCCGCTCATGGACCGCATGGAGATCATCCGGATCGCCGGTTACACGGAAGATGAGAAGCGCGAGATCGCGAAGCGCCACCTTCTGCCGAAGTCAATCAAGGAGCACGCGTTGAAGCCGGAAGAGTTTTCCGTCAGCGACGACGCCCTGACCGCGATCATTCAGCAGTACACCCGTGAAGCCGGTGTCCGTAACTTCGAACGTGAACTGATGAAACTCGCACGTAAGGCCGTGACGGAGATCATAAAGGGCAACACGAAGACCGTCGAGGTCACCGCCGCGAACATTCACGATTATCTCGGCGTTCCGCGGTTCCGCCACGGTGAAGCTGAGCGTGAAGATCAGGTCGGGGTCGTCACCGGTCTTGCCTGGACCGAGGTCGGAGGCGAATTGCTGACGATCGAAGGCGTCATGATGCCGGGCAAGGGTCGCATGACCGTAACCGGCAACCTGAAGGACGTGATGAAGGAATCGATTTCTGCGGCGGCATCCTATGTCCGTTCGCGTGCTGTCGACTTCGGAATCAAGCCGCCGCTCTTCGACAAATCGGACATCCATGTCCACGTTCCGGAAGGCGCAACGCCAAAAGACGGTCCGTCCGCTGGTATCGCAATGGCAACTGCCATCGTGTCCATCATGACGGGAATTCCGATCTCCAAGGATGTCGCCATGACGGGGGAAGTCACCCTGCGTGGTCGGGTTCTGCCCATCGGTGGTCTGAAGGAAAAGCTTCTCGCTGCACTGCGCGGTGGCATCAAGAAGGTTCTGATCCCGGAAGAGAACGCGAAGGATCTGGCGGATATCCCGGACAACGTGAAGAACAACATGGAGATCATCCCTGTATCGCGGATGGGTGAGGTTCTGGAGCATGCGCTCCTGCGCAAACCGGAGCCGATTGAATGGGATGGAACGGTTGAAACGACGGTCATTGCTGCTGTTGACGGCAGCGACGATACGGGTGCGACTGTCGCTCATTGAGCATCATAGGGTGTAGATTATGCACCTCTTGTGGAAAAAGGCCGGTATTTCACCGGCCTTTTTTGTGAAAACTGCTGAGAGCCCCTTGTTTTTCAGGCAATCGCAGAGCTTTTGGTTGGGCGAAGGGCGGCATGAATCGTTGCCCCGACTAGGTCCATTTGTGTGAAACCATTGAAAGGGGTGGAAACATGAACAAGAACGAATTGGTATCCGCCGTTGCTGAAAAGGCTGGTCTGTCCAAGGCAGACGCCGCATCGGCTGTTGACGCAGTTCTCGATGCCGTTCAGGCTGAACTGAAGAACGGTGGCGATGTTCGTCTCGCAGGCTTCGGTAGCTTTTCCGTATCGCGCCGCGAAGCTTCGAAGGGCCGTAATCCATCGACCGGCGCTGAAGTTGATATCCCGGCTCGTAACGTTCCGAAGTTCTCGGCCGGCAAGGGCCTGAAGGACGCCGTCAACAGCTAAGGCTATTTAGCATGCGTTTTCCGAAGCGCAGCTGTTTTGAAGATCCAAGCCCGGCCATCGTGCCGGGCTTTCCATTTGATGGCGAACCGTTGACTTGTTATCGGTGTGATCCGGGGTCGACAGTTGCGGCCAGCAGTAACGACGGATATCTCCATGAACGCGCACCAGCCGAAAAGCCTGATCCGCTCTCCTGCCATACTGGGCGCGCTCTTCATGATCCTGGCAGGGATTGTGTTTGCAGCGATCAATGTTCTGACCCAATGGCTGGCCATGGTACTGCACTTTCCAGCCTCCTCCATGGCGTTCTGGCAATATGCCATTGCAACAGCCTTCTCCTTGCCCTTGCTGATGAAGCTTGGGATCAGGGCAATGCGAACGCGCCATCCGATCCGTCACCTGCTTCGCGTCGTCCTGGCCGCTCTGGGAGTTCAGGCCTGGGCCTACGGTCTGGTGACTGTCCCGATCTGGCAGGCGATTGCCCTTGTCATGACGTCGCCGTTCTTCGTCATCATCGGCGCCCGTCTGTTTCTGGGCGAGACTGTTGGTCTGCACCGTTGGTCGGCAACCGCAATCGGCTTTACAGGCGCTATGATCATTCTACAGCCTTGGGCAGACAGCTTTTCAGCAACCGCGCTCCTACCCGTTCTGGCTGCTCTGCTCTGGGGCGGTTCATCCCTGATCATGAAGAACCTGACGCATCATGAACCGGCCGAGACCGTCACGATCTGGTTGTTCGTGCTGCTGACACCCATCAATGCCGCTCTTGCCTTTGGTACCGGCTTTGCCCTGCCACAGGCCTCAACGCTTTGGCTACTCGTTCTGGCGGGCTTCTTGACCGCTATCGGGCAATATCTACTCACGCTCGCTTACAGCGTTGCCGACGCCGCTTACGTGCAGCCGTTCGATGACCTGAAGTTGCCGCTCAACGTGCTCGCTGGCTGGGTCGTGTTTGGTTATGCGCCGAGCGGGTATCTGTGGCTGGGCGCACTGCTTATTCTGGGGGCGTCGTTGTCGCTGATGCTGAAAGAGGCACGGCAGCAGCAGCGGTGATCACAGTCGAATCACGTAGTCCTTGCGAGTCGTTTCAATGACTTCCCAGGTTCCCTTGAACCCTGGTCTGAGGATCAGCCTGTCGCCCGCCTTGAGATGAATGGGCGCGCCACCATCTGGGGTCACGACGGAATGGCCTTCAAGAATATGGAAATACTCCCATTCGTCATAAAGAATACGCCATTTGCCGGGCGTTGATTCCCAAATCCCGGCATAGACGCCGCCATCCGCCTCTTCAACATTCCATGTCCGGAACCGCGGCTCACCGGAAATCAGCCGATCAGGCGCTGGCGCGCCCTCCTCCGGCTCAATGGATGCAATATCAAAGCGGACGACGTCGTTCATCTTATCCTCATACCTTCGAGAGCGACTGCTCGAGATCGGCGATGATATCCTTCAGATCCTCGATGCCAATCGACAAGCGCACGACGTCCGGCCCTGCCCCGGCAGCCGTCTGCTGTTCGGGCGTCAATTGTCGATGGGTCGTTGAAGCGGGGTGAATGACCAGCGAACGTGTGTCGCCGATATTGGCCAGATGCGAAAAAAGCTTCAACCCTTCCACAAACGTCTTGCCAGCCTCATAGCCGCCCTTCAGGCCGAAGGTGAAGACCGCGCCGGCGCCAGATGGTGAATAGCGTTGCTGCAGACCATGATTCGCATCATCCTCCAGTCCGGCATAGGAAACCCAGGAAACTTTCTCGTGCTTTTTAAGCCACTTCGCCACCGCCAGGGCATTGTCGCAATGCCTTTGCATACGAAGCGGAAGCGTCTCGATACCGGTCAGCAGCATGAAGCAGTTGAAGGGTGAAATCGCAGGTCCAAGATCGCGCAGGCCAAGAACGCGGCAAGCGATGGCAAAAGCGAAATTGCCGAACGTCTGATGCAGCACGACACCGGCATATTCAGGCCGCGGCTCGGACAACATCGGATAACGTCCTGATGCGGTCCAGTCGAAGGTGCCTCCGTCCACGATGATGCCACCCATCGAATTGCCATGCCCGCCGAGGAACTTGGTCAGGGAATGCACGACGATATCGGCTCCGTGCTCAAGGGGACGAACCAGATAGGGGCTAGCCATAGTGTTATCCACGATCAATGGAAGGCCATGCTTCTGAGCGACTTCTGCAATCGCCGCAATGTCCACAAAGGTGCCGCCAGGATTGGCAAGACTCTCGATAAAGATCGCCTGCGTGTTCTCGTCGACTTGCGCGGAGAAGGTTTGCGGATCTGCAGGGTCTGCCCAACGTACGTCCCAGCCAAAATTCTTGAAGGCGTGTCCGAACTGGTTGATGGAGCCTCCGTAGAGACGGCGTGCAGCGACAAAATTGCTCCCGGGCTTCATGATCGTATGAAAAACGAGCATCTGCGCTGCGTGGCCCGAAGCGACGGCAAGAGCCGCGGTGCCGCCTTCCAAGGCAGCAACCTTCTCCTCCAGTACCGCCTGAGTGGGATTCATAATTCGCGTATAGATGTTTCCGAACTGCTGCAGTCCGAAAAGAGCCGCGGCATGATCGGCACTTTCGAAGACGTAGGACGCTGTCTGGTAGATAGGCGTCACTCGGGCGCCTGTGGCCGGATCAGGCTTTGCGCCTGCATGAATTGCAAGTGTGGAAAAGCCCGGATTGTCGGTTGTCATAGTGGTTCCTCCCTTGAACGAATACCGCCGTGTTCGGCTGACTGAGGCACACTATAGACAGCGCCATGCTCCGGCGACAAACCGCCAAACGCCATAAACCGGACTGCATTGAGAAATTCTTTGCGCGGTTCGACGCTGCAGACGGAACTGCTGCTTCCCCGATAAGGACTTGATCCGGATCAAGGTGGCTGCTCACAGACGTGCCACACTGCGAGCCGGATCGTCAGGAGGCATCAGCATGGCTATGAACGAAGCATCGGGAAGTTTCGCAGCGCGCTTGTCGCATCTCTACGGAAATATTCGCAACTGTTTCCAAACCTTATCGGAATTGGATGAGCTGGGACCGGAGCTCCAGAGCGAAATTGCAGCAGATCTGGGTATAGACCGTCACCGGCTGCTGGAGCTGAACCGCCTGGCCGCGAATGGCGCGGAAGAAATGGAACGGTTGATGCAGGCCCTGCATATCGATCCGGTCGAGGTGCGCCTTCTGTCACCGAACCAGTTCCGCGAGATGCAGTCGAATTGCTCGCACTGCGCGTCGAAGGAGCAATGCCGACACGACCTTGGCATGCATCAGGCACCGGAAAACTTTGCCGCATACTGCGTGAACGCAGGCGAGATGAACGCGCTTCGGGTACAGCCGGATTTGCTGGTGGACTAGCGCTCCCGAACCTCTCGACCCGTGTCGGTTCAATGCACTGGATGGTGCCCGAGCAGTCGAGGATATTCGATTGCCGGACACCGATCCATGACAACCTGCACACCAGCTTGCTCTGCCCGCACCGCCGAACTTTCTTCCCTCACGCCCAACTGGGTCCAGAGGACTTTTGGGCGCGGAGAAAGCGCAAGCGCTTCATCGACAACTTCAGCCAGATATTCCGAGGCACGGAACACATCGATCATGTCGATCCGTTCGGGAATATCGCCCAGGTGACCATACACCTTCTGGCCAAGAATCATCTTGCCAGCCTGACCCGGATTGACGGGAATGACGTGGTACCCCTTGGAGAGCAAGAAGCCCATTACGCCATGGCTGGGTCGGCTAGGGTTGGGAGACGCCCCCACGAGAGCGATTGATTTAACGGATTTCAAGATGTCCGTCAGATAGCCGTCGTCATAGAAATTGTGATCCATCGCGTGATCCTCCAAAGCATCAGTTCATGCTCTTGGCTGAGAAACAGTTTGCGCTATTTAGGTTCCGCAAGGCTTAAAAGGAAAGATCAAATGCAAGGTCACTATTTGATTGCCGCAAGCGCCGCGTTTTCCATCATCGCAAGCAGCCAGCCAGCGGCCGCTATCTCACGCTATAACTCGACATCCATGACCTGCGCCGCAGCACAGGAGCGTATTGCACGCGAAGGCGCAGTTATCTTCCGCTACCCCGGAAGGACGGGGATGACGCTCTATGATCGCTACGTTTCGAGCGACCGCTATTGTGCCGGTGGCGAGTATGCAAAGTCCGATAGCATTCCGACCAAGGATGTCCGCAACTGCCCTGTCCGTCAGTGCGAAATGCGCCCTTCCCCCGGGGACTGCGACAGTTTTCTGGACGAAGGATGTTTTGGTCGGCGATAAACCACGGTCTCATGCAACAGTTTCGGTTGATTTTTGTGGTATCATAGAACCACAATGCTAAGCCATTGATTTTTATCGTTTTATTTCCAGACCGCCAATTGCAGCTATCTTGACGATAGCGGCATCTGTCCCTATAAGCCGCCGCAGGTCGTGAAAGCGTGACTTTCCTGCCCTGTTGGCCTGCTCGCGGGTCAAAACCAAGCAACAAGAAACGCCCGAGATGAGGTTTCCTCGCTACGGGATCATGAAAAGAAGAGAGCACATATGTCTACCTTCGTACAGAAGCCCGCTGAGGTGGAGAAGAAGTGGGTGCTGATCGACGCCGAAGGCCTCGTTGTCGGACGCCTCGCCACCATCATCGCAAACCATCTTCGCGGCAAGCATAAGGCTACCTACACGCCTCACGTCGACGACGGCGACAACGTCATCGTCATCAACGCTGAGAAGGTCGTCTTCACCGGCAAGAAGTACTCCGACAAGAAGTACTACTGGCACACCGGTTATCCGGGCGGCATCAAGGAGCGCACTGCACGCGCCATCATCGAAGGCCGCTTCCCTGAGCGTGTTCTCGAGAAGGCTGTTGAGCGCATGATCCCGCGCGGCCCGCTCGGACGTCGCCAGATGAAGAACCTGCGCGTTTATGCTGGCTCCAACCATCCGCATGAAGCACAGCAGCCGGTCACGCTCGATGTGGCCAAGCTCAGCAACAAGAACACAAGGAGCGCCTAAGCATGGCTGACCTTTCTTCCCTGAAGGACCTCGGCGTCGCTGGTCAGGCTTCCGCTCCGGCACGTGAGCGCAAGGTTGATGCACAGGGCCGTTCCTATGCTACCGGCAAGCGCAAGAACGCCGTTGCCCGCGTATGGGTCAAGGCTGGTTCCGGCAAGATCATTGTCAACGGCAAGGACTATTCGGCATACTTCGCACGTCCGGTTCTGCAGATGATCCTGCAGCAGCCGATCGTTGCAGCTGCCCGCAATGGCCAGTTCGACATTATCGCAACCGTTGCTGGCGGTGGCCTTTCCGGTCAGGCCGGTGCCGTTCGTCACGGTATCTCTAAGGCTCTCACCTACTTCGAACCAGGCCTGCGCTCGGTTCTGAAGAAGGGTGGCTTCCTGACCCGCGACAGCCGCGTTGTCGAGCGTAAGAAGTACGGTAAGGCTAAGGCCCGCCGTTCGTTCCAGTTCTCGAAGCGCTAATCGCTTCTGCTGGATACTGGATTGGAAAGGCGGGGCTTCGGCTCCGCCTTTTTTCGTTATGGCTTCATCAATAATCAGGCTTGTCCGGAGAAGCCATCTGGGCATCATCAGGCATCGTTTTGAACGAGGCTTCTAACGGGAGATCACTATGTCAGCGGAACCGAAAGATCGTTTCGCAGCGCTGCCAAAGCCACCCTATTTCGTGGTGGCTTTCAGTTCTCATCGAACTGTTGGTGATTGCGGATACGCAGACATGGCCCAGACCATGCTGGATCTTGCCGAGCAGCAACCGGGCTATCTCGGCTATGAGAGCGTGCGCGGCGCTGACGGATTTGGGATAGCCAATTCCTACTGGATCGATGAGGCCAGCATCATCGCGTGGAAACAAGTGGTAGACCACCTTGCCGCGCAGGAACAGGGCCGGAGGGACTGGTATGAACGTTATGAGGTTCGGATCGCCCTTGTGCAGCGCGCCTATGGCTTTGTGAAGGATTGATCCCATGGCTTCGAAATCCATCGATAACGCTTTTATGGCAAAAACAATACGTGGTGCCGCTACCGATCCCACCTATGCGGGCGCCCTGTCCTTCATGCGACGCCGGTACACCAAAAGTCTCGAGGCTGTCGATGCAGTCATTTTAGGCATTCCGTTTGACGCCGCTGTTTCCAACAGACCGGGCGCCCGCTTTGGACCGCAGGCGATCCGTCGCGCATCCGCGATCTTCGACAATGATCCCCAATACCCGTTTGCGCGGGATCTGTTCGAGCAGATGGCAGTCATCGATTACGGCGACGTGCTCCTCGACTACGGGAATCATCAAGAGACGCCTGCCCTCATCGAACAGGAAGCGGCGCACATCCTTTCCTCGAATGCCTATCTAATGTCGCTGGGTGGCGATCATTTCGTGACCTGGCCCTTGCTGAAAGCGCATGCTGCAAGACACGGCCCGCTGGCGCTCGTGCATTTTGATGCGCATCAGGATACGTGGGATGATGACGGAAAGCGCATCGATCATGGCTCGTTTGTGTGCAGAGCCGTCCGCGAGGGCGTCATCGATCCTGCCCGCTCTATCCAGATTGGCATAAGAACCGAAGCTCCGGACGATTTCGGCATTCGGATCATCCACGGCTACGAAGTCGAGGATCTGGGTGCACAGGCCATTGCAGACATGATCGTCTCCCATGTCGGCGAAGCACCCTGCTATCTCACTTTTGACATCGATTGCCTTGACCCGGCGTTTGCGCCTGGCACCGGCACGCCCGTCGCAGGCGGCCCCTCTTCCGCAAAGATGCTATCGGTTCTCCGGAAACTCGGCCCGCTCGACATTCGCGGCTCGGATATCGTGGAAGTGGCGCCTGCCTACGACCATGGGGATATCACCGCCATTGCCGGTGCGACGGTAGCCATGTATATGCTGGGTTTGCGTGCCGAACGACTGGCACGGTCGTTAACAAAATGAATCAACCGGCGGCTAAACTGATTCCGCCTGCACCCGTAACCCATTGAAAATCTGGACAAGGACATGAGCGCGAAAATCTTCATCGACGGCGAACACGGCACAACGGGACTGCAGATCCGCACCCGCATGGCTGGTCGCCGCGACGTGGAACTCCTGTCCATTCCCGAAGCGGAACGTCGCAACGCTGCCATGCGCGAGGATCTGCTCAATAGTGCGGACATCGCCATCCTTTGCCTGCCTGACGATGCATCTCGCGAGGCTGTTGCGATGCTGAGCGGCAATAACAAGGTTCGGATCATCGACACCTCGACGGCGTATCGCGTTGCCGAGGACTGGGCCTACGGCTTTGCCGAAATGGATAGCGCCCAGAGAAGCAAGATCCAGTCCGCGCGGCTCGTGGCCAATCCGGGTTGCTATCCAACCGGCGCGATTGCGCTCATTCGTCCGTTGCGGGCCGCAGGTCTTCTGCCAGACGGCTATCCTGTGAGCGTGAATGCCGTTTCCGGCTATACGGGCGGTGGCAAGCAGATGATTGCCCAGATGGAAGACCAGACGCGCGACGATGCCATTTCGGCCAATAACTTCCTTTATGGTCTGACCCTCAAGCATAAGCATGTGCCTGAGATGAAGATCCACGGCCTGCTTGACCGCGCGCCATTGTTCTCGCCGTCCGTCGGACGTTTCCCACAGGGAATGATCGTTCAGGTACCGCTTTTCCTGGATGACCTGAAACAGGGTGCAACGGTCGAAAGCATCCATGCCGCTCTGGTAGACCATTATGTCGGCCAGAACATTGTCAGCGTGGTTCCGCTTGAAGAGAGCAGCAAGCTGGGCCGTATCGACGCCGAGGAACTGGCCGGACAGGACACGATGAAGCTGTTCGTGTTTGGAACAGCGGGCGGCGCGCATGTCAATCTCGTCGCGCTTCTCGACAATCTTGGCAAAGGCGCCTCCGGAGCAGCGGTCCAGAACATGGATCTGATGCTCTCGGCATAAGTTTTCGCTGTTGACTTGAAGAAAGCTGTCGCCGCGAGGTGGCAGCTTTTTTATTGTTCAATTTTACTGAACGAATTGTCGGTATGCGTCTAGCTATGCGATGATCTTGCCGACTGATACGCCTTCTATAAGAGCTTTCGGAGGCGCTGATGTCGCACAAACTTCCAGTTTATTTCATTCCGCACGGCGGTGGGCCCTGGCCATTCATGGAATTTCCTAAAAACAATGAGGGAAAAGGACCATGGGATGATCTCGGTGCCTTCTTACGCAATCTTGCGGACGATGTCGGCAGGCGCCCGAAGGCAGTTCTGGTTATATCGGGTCACTGGGAGAATGAGCCGGTTCCAACTCTGAGCACCGCTTCCAAACCCGGCATGCTGTTCGACTATTACAACTTTCCAGCCCATACATACCAACTAAGCTATCCGGCCCCCGGATCTCCTGAACTTGCCGTGCGCGCTCGTAAACTGCTTTCAGATGCCGGTATTGAATCAGCAGAAGATGAAGCCAGAGGGTTTGATCACGGCGTCTTCATCCCCTTCATGCTGATCTATCCGAAGGCGGATGTACCGATCACGATGATCTCACTCAAGAATACGCTGGATGCGCCAAGCCATCTGGAGATCGGCAAGGCGCTTGAGCCGCTACGTGATGAAGGTGTCCTGATCATCGCGTCGGGAATGACCTATCATAACATGCCAATGTTCCGGAAAGCGGATCCGGAACATGTCGCGCAAGCTTCGCGATTCGACGCCTGGCTCGCCGAGGTCATTGAGGAAACAGATTCAGAAAACAGGGCAGCTCGCTTGTCGCACTGGGACAAGAACCCTGATGCGCTCGCCTGTCATGTGCCGGACCACGATCATCTTGTTCCGCTTTTTGTCGCGGCGGGTGCGGCCGGGAGCGATACCGGAAAACGGATATTCACGACCGAATTCCTCGGCAAGCCTTATTCCGCCTATCGCTTCGGCTGAACGTTAAGGATCAGGCTGAAACAACCTGATCCTTCGGGAACTCGCCGTAGAAGCCACGCCAGTGAGTGATAGCATAGCCCAGCACAACGAGGCCGCCGGCCTGATGCAAAAGCCCCATCTCAATGGGTACATGCAGGAGCAAAGTCGTAACGCCGATGGCGGCCTGAAGACAGACCAGTCCGAACAGAACGATGGCACCCTTCGCATGCGTCGTTCCGGGTGTCAGTCGGATGGACTGAATCATATGAACCAGAGTCAATGCGAGAAGCACGTAGGCGCCGCAGCGATGGACGAACTGCACTGTCTTCGGGTTCTCAAACAGGTTGATCCACCATGGGTTCTGCACGAAGAGGTCAGGCGGGATGATCGCGCCATCCATCAACGGCCAGGTGTTATAGGTAAAGCCAGCGTCGAGACCTGCCACCAGTGCACCCAGGTAGATCTGGAACAGAGCGAGAAAAGCCAACCCGCCTGCAGCCAGATGTGAATGTGCAGTTGGTGGCCGGTCTACCTGTTGCGGCGTCAGGCCGCGCATGATCCATACGCAGGCCGAGAAGATCATGCAGGCGATTGTCAGATGGGTAGCAAGCCGGTACTGCGACACATCGGTTCGCACTGATAGACCGGAAGACACCATCCACCAGCCGACAAAACCTTGAAAGCCGCCCAGGGCCAGAAGACCAACCAGCGGCAGACGCAGGCGCTTTTCGACACGACCGCTTAGCCAGAAAAACAGGAGCGGCAGGCCGAAAACCAGTCCGACCGCACGGGCCAGCAAACGGTGAGCCCATTCCCACCAGAAGATGGACTTGAACTCATCCAGCGCCATGCCCTTGTTGATCTGCTGGTACTCGGGAATCTGCTTGTAGAGCTGAAACTCCTCCTCCCAGTCTGCAACGCTCAAGGGCGGAATGACGCCGTGAATGGGTTTCCATTCAGTGATCGAGAGACCGGAATCCGTCAGCCGGGTTGCTCCGCCAACCAGAACGAGGCAGAACAGCGTTGCAATGACCGTTTTCAGCCACCATCTCAGCGCGGTTCGATTGGTCTCGACGCGCCCTACTGGCGCCTGCATCACTTCCGTCGTCTGCGACGTCGCCATGAGATCTCCTGACATTCGTCAACATGGTTATTGGGCGTTGATTTGCCCTACCCTTCGGTGCAAAACAAGTCCTCGCCCTTTGCGGCATGCCGTCGCGGTACGGGAGAGGTTCAACAAGGAGACAGACGAATGCCTCTGCGGCTCAAAAAGTTCATTGGCACGATCCTGATTATCGTCCTTGTATCGGTCTATGCAATCGTTGCGACAACCATCGCCACGCTAACCCTTTCCACAGCGCCCTGGTATGTCCACCTCCTCTATTTCCTGCTGACAGGCGTTATCTGGATCTTGCCCGCGATGCTGATTATCCGCTGGATGGCGGGGCCGAGAAATGTTTGAGGATCGCTTTAGAGCGCCTTAACCATCTGTCTAAAAGTTGATCGATGGCGTTCTCGTGCTAACAGCTTATGCGGCGTTTGCCGGTAAAGCTTGGGCCGCCACCTTCAGATGGACGGATTTGCCATGAGCGCAGTGACGGCACGGATAGATCAGGACAACTGCGCTGCGGACGCAGCGAAAGACCATGATCTGGTCGTAAGCCTTCATCAGGAAATCGAGCAGGTTGTGGATGCGTGGCGGGACCTGCAGCAGATCGCATGGAACAGTCCGCACCAGTCTATTGAGTGGTGCAAGGCCTGGTATGCGACGCAAGCCGACAAGCCGCTCTTCCTGTTGGGCTCTGACATGGGAAAGCCCCTGTTCGTTTTACCGCTTGCAGTTACCTCCAGCCACGGCATTCGGTCCGCTGGCTTTCCCGGCGGTTCGTTCAACAACATAAACACTGGCCTGTTCGCCGCAGGTTGCGACTTCTCGGAATCGGCGTTGGTGCACTGTATCGCACAGATCAAAAGCGCTTTGTCTGAGCACGTTGACGTTTTGCACATGCGTGCGATCCCGAAGGAATGGCAGGGTGCCAGACTGCCCTTGCACCGCCTTTCAGCCGTAGAGCATGTCAACCATTCCTTCCAATTGCCGCTTCTCGGATCGTTTGACGAGACCCTGGCGCAGATCAACGCCAAGCGCAGGCGCAAGAAGTTTCGCCAACAGACGCGGCGGATCAGCGAACTTGGAGGGTATGAGGTCTGCACGCCTGAGCACGCAGGTGAGCAACACGAACTTCTCGACCTTTTCTTTGAACAAAAGCGCGAACGCTTCCGGTCCCAGGGATTGCCGGATGTCTTTGCCAGCGCTTCCATACAGCATTTTTTTCATGCGCTTCTTGATGAGCCCGCCGATGCAGAAAACTATCCCTTAAGGCTTTCAGCAATCAAGCTAACGGCGGGTGGCGACCGCGCAATCCCAGCAATCTGCGGCCTGACGCGTAAGGGCAATCACATAATCTGCCAATTTGGTTCGATTGATGAGAGTCGCGTGCCGGAAACGAGCCCGGGTGAACTGCTGTTCTGGCATGTCATCGAAAATGCTTGCAGCACGGGCGCGAAACTTTTCGATTTTGGACTGGGTGATCAACTCTACAAACGCAGTTGGTGCCCGGTAGAAACGGTGCACTATGATCTGATGGTTCCGGTTTCCGGTCGAGGCCATCTGGCAGCCATCGCAAGGCAGGCGCAGATCCGCCTAAAATCGCGGCTGAAACGCAGTCAGACCATCTACCGTCTGCTACAGCGAATCAGAGCCTCAAAGATTGCCTCCCCAGAAGGCTGAAAACCCGCTGACACTACACGCGCCAGCGGGCTCTGCTTTATAACGGTACGATGTGATCCAGTCGTATCATTTCTGGATCTCAGGATTATCAGGCCGCGTGCCGCCCGCGATTTTCCGGGTTGTCGGTCACGCTCGCAGTCATCGCAAGTGCATCGCCGTAACCGGCCTTCCGGAATGCCTCGAGTTGGCTTGCGATGATTTCGTCTCCTGCGCCTGCCAGCGACAGAACGATCTGCATCGGGTTGTTCTTCGTCAGCCGAGCGAGGCTGCGAGGCTCTGCCCGCCCGCATTCGATAATCACAATGTCATAGGCGCCGGTCAGGGCATCGAAAATCATCCCCAGCCTGTCAGCACCGCGCATGGCCTGGGCGGGATCAGCGCCGC
Source organism: Rhizobium rhizoryzae (assembly GCF_011046895.1). NCBI lineage: Bacteria > Pseudomonadati > Pseudomonadota > Alphaproteobacteria > Hyphomicrobiales > Rhizobiaceae > Affinirhizobium > Affinirhizobium rhizoryzae. Next base: position 2,989,528 of record NZ_CP049250.1, read on the forward strand.
CCTGCGGGATGATGTGAGCATCGGACAGACGATCGGGATGAATGGTCTCACCAAACGGCGTCGTGCCACAGAGAAGGTCCGTGATGCCGGGAAGTTGGGCATTGTGTGCCATCAGTCGGGTCGGACATGCGGAGCCTGACATATCGATGAGCACCACACTGCGACCCATTTCTGCGATCTCGCGCGCCAGCAGCACCGTCGCCGTGGAACCATCGTCGCCGGTTGGCGATACGCTGATTGCCATAGGGAGACCTGTGCGCGTCAACAGATCACGAACGTTTTCAACGCTCAGGGACAAAACCTCAACAGGTTCTTCCTGATCCTGCTTCGGTGGCTCCACCGAATTCGAAACAGTTGGTGCAACGCTCATCTCATCTCGCGCGGCTTCTTGAATCTCTACCTCGTCGCCAGACTTTGAAGACAGCGACTCCTTGAGCTCCCGGAAGGGGTCCGTGCGCATCTCGTCTATAGAAACGGCATCTGCCGCGTCAGAAACAGACTTTGAGGGCTGGGGTGCGGGCGTCACGATTACCTTCTCGTCACTGTCCTCCTTCGCCACGGCGGAGCGCGCGCGCAGTTTGGCCAGAGCACTGAAGGTTCGCACCGATGTATCGTCGGGCTTTTCGTTGATCGCTTCAATCTCGGTTGTCGTCTTTTTCCGGACGACAAGGGGCTGCTCGCCTGACTGTTCGAAAGAGGAAGCGTGTGCCGAATTTATTGCTGTATCGGGCAATTCGACCCTTGCATGAGTATCGACAGGTTTTGTCGACCGAACCACAACAAGGTCTTCGTTGCTGGTTGCGGCAGGGCGAAGGCCGCGCCCGCTAAAGAGAGCCGCAACGACAATGCCAAGCGCATACAATATGAGTGTGGCCAGCGCCACGACAATGGTGATCGGCACGACCTTGGGGAAATAGGGTTCGGACGGCTCTACAGCGGTTGAAATCACGCGAGCATCGGCTGGCGTTGCCGCCCGATCTGCGCGCGATGCAGCTTCGCGGTATCTGGAGAGATAGCTTTCAAGCAACTGCCGTTGTGCCGCCGCTTCGCGCTCCAGGGCGCGTAGGCCAACCTCTTCTTCGCCTGCACGGGCAGAATCCGCCTTAATCGTGGTCAGTTGCTGATTCAACTGAACTTCACGCGCGTTTGCAACCTGCGCTTCACTTTCGGCTGCCGCAAGAATTTTTCGGGTCTCAGCCTGGATCTGTTGGCGAATTCCCGCCAATTGCGCCTTCAGTCCACGCAGGCGGGGATGTCCGTCCATCATGGAGATCGAAAGATCGGCAATCTGCGCCTGAAGGTTTGCTTCGGTTTCCTTCAGCCGCTGAATCATCGGCGAAGCGATGACATCATTCAACGTATCGTAGCCAGTTCCAGCATCCAGCGCCCGCTTGACGTTCTGAGCCTTGGCTTCCGCGGTTGCCTTCTCAGTTCGCACCCTTGCGATCTCAGTGGAGATATCGTTCAACTGGCGCTCTGAGAAACTGGTGTTATCCGAGGAGCGAAACAGGCCAGCCGATGTTCGATAATCCGCGACCTTTTTTTCGGCCTCCTGAACCTTTGTTCGCAGAGCCTGGATTTCCGGCTCCAGCCAACGAGTGGTCTCAGTATGCGTATCGATCTTCGCGCCGCTCTGCATGGAGAGATAAAGATCTGCCATCCGGTTAGGCACAGCAGCCGCCAGCTTGGGGTCTTGCGACGAAAACTCGATTGCGATGATGCGTGAGCCTTCGACCGGGTAGACCTGCAACTTCTCTCGGAATGCTTTCAGCACCCTCTCCTCGGGTGCCGTGTCCATCGGATTGGACTTCATACCTATCGCAACGAGTGGCCCGGACAGGAAGGAATGCGCTTCCGGATCGAACTCCTTGAGATCGGCCAGCTTCAGATCTCTTGCGACCGCCTTGATGAGATCCGCTGACTGCAGGATCTGCGCCTGGCTCACGATATTGTATTGATCGAGCACCGGTTCGGAGGCGCCTTGCGTTTCGCGACCTGCCACGGAGTTTTCTCGCGTTTCGATCAGCAGGCGCGTTTCAGCCTTGTAGGCTGGCGTCATGGTGCCGGCAATTGCCAGAGCAATGCCACCGGCCAGGATCGTCGTGGCCAGAATTCGCATGCGGCGTTCCCACACCGCGCTCATCAACTGGCCGATGTCGATATCTGCGTCCTGATTTCCGCTTACGCCAGACATTGCGCACTCCACGATTTCATTTGGGCGCGAGCGTAAAGGACTATGGTAAGCGTCCGGTTAACGTTCGAAAGCTCATACGAATGCACGAATCTACGTCAAATCAGGGCTGGCCGTGGACACTTTTACCAGACATTAACCCTAACAGTTCCATAACGGGCCATCAGTTTCTTCCAGCGGAGTTCGCGCGGATGGAGTTCGCCCGTTTTAAATCAGTTGTAGCTCTGGCGCTTGCAGCCCTTTCTGCAACCACGCTTGCCGGATGCACCTCCTATGCACCTGCGCCCAAGGCATTTCACGAGGCCACTATCCAGCCTTATCGCCTGGATAGTGGTGATCGCCTGCGTGTGACCGTTTTTGAGCAGCCTAGCCTCTCCAACACCTACACTGTCGACCAGGCCGGTTACATCTCCTTCCCGCTCGTCGGTCAGGTAACAGCACGCGGCCAGACACTAAGCGGACTTTCCGGAGCCATCGCGGCAAAACTCAAGCAAGGCTATCTGCGCGATCCCGATGTATCCATCGAAGTCGACCGCTATCGCCCGGTTTTCGTGATGGGTGAAGTTGGTCGCCCCGGACAATATTCTTACGTTCCTGGAATGACGGCGCAGAACGCCATTGCCATTGCCGGAGGCTTTACGCCCCGCGGCAACCAGCGCGAAATTGACGTCACGCGCAAGATCAACGGACAGATCCTGACTGGCAAGACGACCATCTCTGCGCCGATCCTGGCTGGAGACACTATCTACGTCAAAGAACGTCTCTTCTGATCATATGGCTGCGTCACGACCGCTCCGCATCATTCACTGCTTCAGGTCGCCCGTCGGCGGCATCTTTCGGCATGTGCGCGATCTGGTAGACGCGCATTCGGAGGCTGGTCATCAGATCGGCATCCTCTGTGACAGTTCGACAGGCGGAGCACATGAGGAGGCCCTGTTCGATCGGATCAAACCAAAACTGGCACTGGGATTGATGCGCTTGCCCATCCAGCGGTCAGTGTCGCCGGGAGATCTTCTCGCACTTTATGACAGTTACAAACATATCAAGAGCTTGCAGCCGGATGTTCTGCATGGACATGGCGCCAAAGGTGGCGTCCTTGCCCGTCTCATCGGCTCAGCCCTGCGGGTCAACAGGTATCGCGTAGCCCGCTTCTATTCGCCTCACGGCGGCAGTCTGCACTATGATGAAAAGCGCCTTTCCGGCAAGGCGGTCATGTGGTTGGAGCGCATGCAGGAGTACTTCACCGACGGCTTGGTCTTCGTCTGTGACTACGAGCGGCGCGTCTACGAGCAGAAGGTAGGCAGGCCCCGTGTCGCCGGTAAAGTAATCTATAACGGGATCGACGACACCGAGTTTAAACCGATTGCGACTGTGCCGAACGGGGCAGATTTCCTGTACATCGGGATGATGCGGGATCTCAAAGGTCCAGATGTCTTCATCACTGCGTTCGAGCTGGCCGAGAAAATGCTCGGACGACGCCTGTCCGCTGCAATGGTCGGCGACGGACCCGACAAGGAAACCTATATCCGGACCATCCGTGGAAGAGGGCTGTCGGACCGCATCTCGATGGACAATGCGATGCCGGCTGCGGCTGCATTTTCGATGGCGGACATCGTCGTGGTGCCATCCCGTGCCGAAGCGATGCCCTATATCGTTCTTGAGGCTCTCGCCGCCGGCAAAGTTGTGCTTGCCAGCAGGGTCGGCGGCATTCCGGAAATTCTTGGCGAGCAGAGCCGCGCCCTTGCCATACCCGGAAGTGCAGAGGATCTGGCGCGCTTGATGGTTGAATCAAGAAGCGAGAACGGATGGCGAGAACGGGTAATGCCGCTGCCTGAACAGTTTCGCGCCCGCTTTTCAGCCGATGCGATGGCGTCTTCCATGCTCGAGCTATATCAAGATACTCTAACCAAAGGTTCAAAACTTTCTTAGCATCTTGCTGCTAATGCTCGGCAATGCGCAGAATGAAACAGGCGGTGCCTGGGCGCGTTTGCGATCAATGGGATCCGAGCAATGAGCGAGCCGGCAGGAAAGCAGGAATTCGACGTCGAGGCATTGCGTCGACAGGTTTCCGAGATCCAAAGCCGATCTGAAACCGGGCAGGAAGAGCCTCCAGCCCAGTTGAACGATTTTGCACAGCAAATCGCCGAGCAGTTTCGCGACACGAATACCACACCATCCATGCTCATCGGCAAGTTCCGACTTCTGGAAGGCATGGTCGTTGTCCTCATCAGTCTTCTCGCCCATTACCTCAGCGACAACCGGGATCTGGAATCGCTCATCATCCAGTTCTTCACTTCCGTATTTGCAGCCGGTCTGATGATACTGAGCCTGCAAATTGCGGATACCTACCAAATTCCCTCACTGCGAATGCCTCGTCGCATGGTCATCCGCGTCGTCATTTGCTGGAGCCTTGGTTGGGGTGCCGTTGGGCTTTTGAACTGGCTTCTGCTGTCCTACACGCCTGATGTGCATACGTTTGCGTGGTGGGTGTTTGGCACTGCAGCCATGATTGCGGTGCGCTATCTGATGGCGATTGCCATTCGGCATTGGGCACGCAACGGCATCATGGAGCGTCGCGCTGTGATCGTTGGCGGCGGCCAGCCAGCGAAGGATCTTGTGCGCGCGCTCGAAGCGCAGCCTGAAAACGACATCCGCATCTGTGGTATCTTTGATGATCGTGGCAGCGCCCGCTCGCCGGATCTGGTCGCCGGCTATCCAAAGCTTGGGACATTCGGCGAGTTGGTTACCTTTGCCCGCCTCGCGCGGATCGACATGTTGATCATCGCGCTACCGGCATCCGCAGAACAGAGAATCCTCCAACTGCTGAAGAAGCTCTGGGTTCTGCCGGTCGATATTCGCCTCGCCGCACACGCACACCAGCTTCGTTTCCGTCCCCGCGCCTATAGTCACGTCGGCGCCGTGCCGATGCTCGACATCTTCGACAAACCGCTTCGGGACTGGGACTCGGTTTCAAAACGCGCCTTCGACATCTTCTTTTCAAGCCTCGCATTGTTGCTGTGCTGGCCGATCATGATCGGCTGTGCCATTGCTGTTAAAGCAACCTCAAAGGGCCCCGCGCTCTTCATTCAGAAGCGCCATGGTTTCAACAATGAGGTCATCAACGTCCTGAAGTTCCGCTCCATGTATACCGAGCAGAGCGATCCGACTGCGAAGAAGGCGGTGACGAAGCACGATCCGCGTGTGACACCTGTGGGGCGCTTTATTCGCAAGTCGTCGCTGGATGAACTTCCGCAATTGTTCAATGTGCTGCGCGGTGAACTTTCCCTCGTTGGGCCGCGACCGCATGCGGTCCAGGCCCAGACCGGCGACAGGAAATATGTCGATGTGGTCGAAAGCTATTTCGCCCGTCACCGGGTCAAGCCTGGCGTAACGGGTTGGGCGCAGATCAATGGCCTGCGCGGGGAGCTCGACAGCGACGAAAAAATCAAGGCCCGCATCGCTTTTGATCTCGACTACATCGAGAACTGGTCGCTTTGGCTCGACCTCAAGATCCTGTTCCTGACGCCCATCAGGCTGCTGAACACGGAGAATGCGTATTGAGCGTCGCGTTCGAGGCCCCGGTTTCTGCCAAGCCATTCAACCCACAAATGGCGGCCCTACGCATCATCGGGTCCGCCATGGTTGCCTTTGGTGTTTTTCTCTCGGGCTTCGTCATTCGTGAGCCAGCTCCCTACGAAGTGATGCTGGCCGTGCAGATTGCGATCTGGTTTCTGCTCGGCCTCAAGATTTCGCGATCGGTCGCTCCGCTGCTCGTGCTGATGCTCTTGTTCAATATCGGCGGTATGTTTTCGCTGACCGTCATGAACGACATGACCGGGGCGCCGCTTTACATGGCGGTCTCAACGTTTCTGGCTCTTACCTCGGTATTTTATGCCGCCATCATCGAAGACGGGCACCATCGCCTTCTGCTGATCTTCAGGGCCTGGGTGGCGGGCGCTGTTATTACCGCCCTCCTCGGCATCCTTGGCTACTTCCACGCCTTTCCCGGTGCGGAAATTTTCACACGCTATGACCGAGCCATGGGTGCCTTTCAGGATCCCAACGTCTTCGGCCCCTATCTGGTGGCACCGGCAATCTACCTGATGTATCGGCTGCTCACGACCCGCTTAAGCCGTGCTGTTTTCTACGTTCCGGGCATTTTGATTCTGGCGCTTGGAATCTTTCTATCCTTTTCGCGTGCAGCCTGGGGTCTGTTCGCTTTTGCTGCCATTGCCTTGATCGTCGTGATGCTTCTCAAGGAACGCACAGCGGCATTTCGGATGAAGATCTTCACGCTGAGCCTGACAGCAGTCGTTATTCTGATGATGGCGATTGCCGGTGCGATGCAATCGAAGAAGGTATCCGACCTGTTCATGAACCGCGCCAAGCTCGTTCAGGAGTATGACGGAGCAAGACTGGGTCGCTTCGAACGTCACAAGATCGGCTTCCTGATGGCGATGGAACGCCCCCTCGGCATGGGGCCCATGGTACTTGGCAAGATGTTTGGCGAAGATGAGCACAACATTTGGCTCAAGACCCTGACGACCTACGGTTGGCTGGGCTTCGTGTGCTATCTCATCCTGCTATGGTCGACACTCTTCATCGGCTTCCGCTCGCTGCTGCGGGAGCGGCCTTGGCAGCCCTTCCTGATGGTCGCCTGGATTGTCCTCGCAGGTCACGCGTTGATCGGAAATGTCATCGATCTCGATCACTGGCGACATGTCTATATGCTTTTCGGGATCATTTGGGGCTGTTTCGCGCTCGAAAACAACTGGCAAAAACGGACACGGCAAAGTTCGCTTGCCAATGCCGGGATAGCTTGAAAAGTCCCACTCCTGCCCCAGTTCATCTTGCATGATGACCATTCAGCAAATGCGGGCTGCACGTGCAGCGCTAAACCTTTCCCTGGAAGACATTGCCGGCTTTACCGGCGTGGAAGCGCACAAGATCATCGCCTCTGAAAGCGGCGGTGGTGACCTGGACCCTCAGGCGTCAGAGCGGATTCGGGCGTTTCTGGAAAGCCGTGGTATTGTCTTCTTCGAGAGAGGACAGGCCGATCCCGGCATTGGACCGGGAATTCAATGGAGAGATCAAACTCTTGATCAGGGAACCCGTCCGGAAAATCTGAACTCAACGAACGACGATTAGTGGCTGGAATCGCTCCCCCCCCTGCAGGTCTCCTCGGAGCGGTCCAAAACTCGGCTAGCGTATTATTACACTCATCATTGAATTTGGACTTTATTTTTCAACCATTTGGATAGATCATTGGAACAAGTCGAGCCGAGTATCGTTGTTGCGTCAGATTCAGATGGGGGAAATCATGACAACGCACGTCGATCAGCATCTCACCGAAACATCCGGACTGAGGAAAGTCTGGAATGTCGCCGAATTCGCCAAGCGCTATCGCCTTGATCCGCAGGAGGAAAATCGCCTGCTCAAGCTGCTTGGTCCCTTCGCAAGCGAACAGGAACTTCTGATGAATGCCAGCCGGACGCCACTTTATCGCTGAACTGGTTATTTCGACAGTTTAGACTTGCGAAGCAGTCGGCAAGCCAGTATGGAGATCAGGCTTCTTCGGAAGCGGGTCGGGGCGTAGCGCAGCCCGGTAGCGCACTTGACTGGGGGTCAAGGGGTCGCTGGTTCGAATCCAGTCGTCCCGACCATTTAACTTTTTAAGCCATTACCCCAGCATTGGCTTTCTCATCCTCTTCGCCTTCTTACTTCTGAACAGACGTTTGCCTGCGCAATGCCGGGGGAACAATCGGCTTCATCTCCGGTTTGCTTCCACAGACAGGAGATCATCATGACGGACCAGGGTAAGACAAAAGCGACTGCGACCGAATCTGCAACAGGATTGCACCGATCCGCAAAAGCGGAAGAGACGCGAACGGAAAACCTCAAGGGGTCAGATCTTCGTAAAGGCGCAGAACGCGTTGAAGAACGCTCCAGAAGCTCAGATGGAAAGTCCCCCGGCGACAAGCAAGTCTGACGCTACTCAGAATCCTCGACCGTCGTTCCCGGCGGCAGAGACATTGCTACACCAACCGCTGTTGAGACACGGATAAAACCGTTGATCAAATCGTTGTGTAACATTGACAATCAAAGTTTGATCACACTGCATGCATTTTAGTGTTTCAGTTTCGATTAATTTTAATCTACTATGAAGATCCAGACGACATTGGGACGGGGTCGATATGGCGCTTCAGGGACGGATTTTCGTATTTGGCTTGGTGTTGTTCACGATTTGCATGCCACTGGCTGCAAAGAAGGCTGAAGCAGACGCCCGCCAGCACAATATGGCATTAATGGCCAAGGTTCGCGCTTAACGGCGAAAAATAACACCCAACGGCGACGATCAAACGGCGGACCTTGTTGACGCGTTCAGTTGTCTTTGTTGCGACCAGCGACAGTGTAACTCGCCACTCTTGTGAAAACTGTCGATTCCGGTTGGGAACCTCTTATGCACGCTTGGATATCAGCGAACCTGATCAAGTAGCCGTTTGCATTCAAGCAGATCAAAAAGCGCTTCCTGCAGTAAGGCACGGTCTTCCTTGCCAATTGAGTTCTTGCCGATCGAGACCTCGTCATCACTCGATCCACCGAAGCCAAAGAAGCGACCGCTGGGTTTTGCTTTCGGTTTGCCAAGCAATTGATCTTCATCTGCATGGCTGAGGCCCTTTGGCTCCTCATGCCGGTCGCTGTTGGCCGCCATGATGGCTTCCATGGTTGCCATATCACCCGTGGCAATTGCTGTTACGAACTTGTTGCCGTTGGACTTCAGGAGCTTCTGGACGCCCTTGATCGTGTAGCCATGATCGTAGAGAAGATGGCGAATTCCCTTCAAGAGGTCGATGTCTTCCGGGCGGTAGTAGCGACGTCCGCCGCCCCTCTTCATGGGCTTGATTTGCGGAAAACGGGTTTCCCAGAAGCGCAACACGTGCTGCGGAAGATCAAGATCATCCGCAACTTCGCTGATCGTGCGGAACGCGTCGGGGCTCTTATCCACGTTTACATATCTCCGAGGAACCGTCGTGCCGAATCACGACAACGCATCCAGTCATAATGCATTTCAGCGACACTGCATCATCGGATCAAGTGCAGTGGTCGCGAACCAACAGAGTTTAATGTTTTGATTTTGGCGCGATCAAGACGCTGGATTCGCAGGCTTCTGCTTCGCCTTGCGTGACAAGTGAGACTTCAGAATTCTCTGCTTCAAAACGTTCGATGCTTTGAACGTCATCACCCGGCGGGGCGAAATTGGAACCTCTTCCCCGGTCTTCGGATTGCGACCTATGCGCTCATTCTTGGCTCGAACCTGGAAGGTCGCGAAGGAAGACAGCTTGACCGTCTCGCCCCGTACGATGGCGTTGCAGATCTCGTCGATCACTGTCTCCACCAACTCGGCGGATTCTGTTCTGGACAGGCCGACCTTGCGAAACACCGACTCTGCCAAATCTGCCCGTGTTACTGTTTTGCCAGCCATGATCCTCGCCCGTCTGAAGCTGTATTGATCAATTTTTTCAAACACTATGTGCGTTAATGCCTAGGGTCAAGCGCCTCTCTTGCGGCTTCTACCAACGGACCAGCAAAGCACCCCAGGTAAAGCCCCCGCCCATGGCCTCCAGCATCACGAGATCGCCCTGCTTGATGCGGCCATCACTGGCGGCCACAGACAGGGCCAGTGGGATGGATGCCGCCGACGTATTGCCATGCAGATCGACTGTCACCACAACCTTTTCGAGAGGGATGCCAAGCTTTTTCGCTGAGCCATCGATGATTCTGCGATTCGCCTGATGGGGCACAAGCCAGTTCAGATCTTCAGCCGTTGTCCCGGTCGCCTCAAAAGCAGCGACGATAACATCCGTAATCATGCCGACGGCGTGTTTGAAGACCTCCCGGCCCTCCATCCGCAAATGACCGACGGTGCCCGTCGTCGACGGCCCACCGTCGACATAGAGCTTTTCCTTGTGCGATCCGTCAGACCGCAGATGAGACGTCAGAACGCCGCGATCTGACACCTTGCCTTCCTGTTGCTGCGCTTCCAGGACCAGCGCACCGGCGCCATCACCGAAGAGAACGCAGGTTGTGCGATCCGTCCAGTCCAGAATGCGGGAGAAGGTTTCCGCACCGATGACCAGGGCGCGCTTCGCCATCCCTGCCCGCAGATGCGCGTCGGCGGTGGCCATGGCATAGACGAAGCCCGTGCAGACAGCCTGTACGTCGAAGGCGTAGCCCTTGGTCATACCAAGGCGATTCTGAATATTGACGGCAGTTGCCGGAAACGTGTTGTCCGGCGTGGACGTCGCAACGATAACGAGGTCGATGTCGTCTGGCGTAAGGCCTGCGCGCTGCAGGGCGTCCCGTGCCGCGGCTTCCCCGAGAGACGCTGTGGTTTCTCCCTCGCCTGCAATGTAACGCTGGCGAATTCCGGTGCGCTGGACAATCCAGTCGTCGGAGGTTTCGACAAGGCTTTCCATTTCCTTGTTCGTGACGACGCGTTGGGGCAGTGCGGAACCAAAGCCGCGGACGACAGAGCGAATCATCTGATGCAAATTCCTTTGGTCACGCCGCTTCTTCCGGGCCTGCAGGAGGCAGGCGGCGGGCATGATATGTTTTCAAATCCTGTACGATCTTCTGGTTCAACGCATTCCGCACCATGTCGTAGCCGACATCGATGGCAGCCGCATAACCTTCGGCATCCGTTCCGCCGTGACTTTTGATGACGATGCCGTTCAAGCCGAGGAACACGCCGCCATTGACCTTGCGCGGGTCCATCTTCTCGCGCAACCGGTCAAAGGCACCCTTTGCAAGCAGATAACCGATCTTCGACATCAGTGTGCGGGACATTGCCGAGCGAAGCAATTCAGCCATCTGCTTGGCTGTGCCTTCCGCCGTCTTGAGAGCGATGTTTCCGGTAAAACCTTCCGTCACCACCACATCCACGACGCCGCGGCCGATATCGTCGCCTTCAACGAAACCGTGGTAGGAAATTGTCGACAGATTGGCCTCACGCAGCATGCGCCCGGCTTCCTTGACCTCTTCCTGTCCCTTGACCTCTTCCACGCCGACATTCAGCAAACCGACGGTGGGCTTCTCAATTTCAAACAGCGCGCGCGCCATGGCGCCGCCCATCAACGAGAAGTCCAGCAACTGCTGCGCGTCAGCACCGATGGTGGCGCCAATGTCGAGAACGATGCTTTCGCCCTTCAGCGTCGGCCAGATACCGGCAATCGCAGGGCGTTCGATATTCTCCATCGTCCGGAGGCAAAATTTTGCCATGGCCATCAGCGCGCCGGTATTCCCGGCAGACACAACGGCATCGGCCTCACCGGACTTCACGGCCTCAATGGAGCGCCACATGCTTGAAACGTAGCGACCACGCCGCAGCGCCGCGCTTGGCTTTTCGTCCATCGTGATTGCGACATCGCAATGATGGAATGTCGTCTTTTCCTTCAGCTTCGGGAATTTGGCGAGAATTGGCTCGCATTCCTGCTGAAGTCCGTACATGACGAAAACCATGTCCGGATGGCGCTCCAGAGCCTTGGCTGCACCTGGAATGACCACGGCAGGACCGAAATCACCGCCCATGGCATCAAGAGAAATTCTGATCACGCGTTCCTGGTCCTTCTGCCGCCGGCCTGGCTGTGTCGCGGCCAAAATCTTGGTTCATTCGCCCCATACAACTCATTCGCAAGCGAATGCAAACGCTATTCCTTCTTTTTCCAGTCCTTCAGGACGGCAAACGGGTTTGGCTTGTCGTCCTTCGCTGTTGGATCCGACTCGATATGATCGGCGAATTCGATGCCAGCTTTTCGAGGATAGGGATCAATGCCAAGGGCAACCATTTCCGCAACGGTGGCGCCTGCATCAATCGTGTCGCCCTCGAATGTCTCCGGCAGATCGGGACCATCAGGGTCCAGTACCATTTCAGCGCTTTCCCCTGTCATCATACGCGCAAGCTTGGAGCCTTCAGGCACAAAGATCTGCTCGAAGTCTTCCGATACCACGCTCTCGACGGGCTCCAGCGTCACGACGCAGCTCTGGGTCAAACGGGCAGTGATGTGGCCGCGAACCCGGACTCCATCCTTCTTCCAGCGGGCAATCTGCATTTCCGCGCTGAGTTCTTCCACGGAGGAAACCTTCCAGAGTTCCGCCAGTCCTTCTCGTTCACGCTCGTCTGCAGAAATTCGAACTGTCACCGGATTGGCAGAAATATGCCCAACCTTGACCGCATAGGAAAAGGGCGGTCTGGATCTGGCGTCGGGTGATGTCTTCACTGCAAGTCCTCTTGTCCTGGCACGGGCAACTGCAAGGCACCCCGCGCAATATCATCGTCCGAAAGCGCCGCCAGCCTCTTCTCCGTCCTCAGCGCCCAGGCGGCCAGCCCTTCCATCGAAGGTGCTTCACTCATATCCGGGTGGATGTTCCGGCGCAATGCTTGGGCAAGTGCCGCTCCATCCTCGGCCTGGAGAGCCTCCCCATAGGATTGGACGCGACCGTAGAACATGCCTGCAAACTTCTTCATTCGTTTGGGCACGCTTTGATCGCCGACACCAAGCTCCCGGATGGAATGATCGATATCCTGAAAAAACGCGTCAATGATCTCCTGAGCCAGTTCCTTGCCGCTCTGACCTGAGCCGGATGTTCGCCGGAAGAAGAGAATCATCACCAGCGACAGCATCTCGAACCGACCCATTACGGTATCCGGCACATCCAGATCTGAATAGAAGAAGGGGATGCGGGCCGAAGATGTCAATATTGCGTACTGGCGGTCGACAATTGCGCGGTTGCTATTCTTCTTTTTGAAGAGATTGAAGATCATGGGGCTCGAGACTCGATCATGTTTTGTACGTGATCACACTCTTTGCTGCCAAAGCAGCCAATGAAGGCGCGCCACCTTGTTGCATGGAAACAAAAGGTGGTTTACCGAAGCAGGCACGAATTGCAATGGCGATCGCGATCGGCGAGGCTTCGCGCGAGAATATGGCTGTAAAATGCCGATTGCCGTTGCGGGTTTCGCGGAATAGCCACAATGCTATCGCAGCAGGTTTGCTGTCGTTGACCGGCAGGAAGACATGAGGACAAAGTGTTGAAGAAGCGCGTGTTTGGTTCTGACGTGAATTTGAGGGGCACAGTTGCGGTTGCCGCCGTCGCACTCGCGCTTGGCGTTTCCGGCTGCACCAGCATGGACATCGGCCAGACGATGTACAATGGCTATGTTCTCGACAAGGATTCGCTTGATCTCATTCCGGAGGGTTCGAGCCGCGAACAGGTTCTGCTCAGCATGGGCACGCCCTCCACTACCGCGACCTTTGATGGCGAAGTCTTCTATTACATCTCGCAGAAGCGCCATCGCTCGGCTGCCTTCATGAAGCCGAAGCTGGTAGAGCAGACCATTGTTGCCATCTATTTCAACAAGGAAGGCACCGTTGCCCGACGCGCGGTCTACACGCTGCAGGATGGCAAGGTGTTCGACAATATCAGCCGCACAACGCCGACCGGCGGTCGCGACCTAACATTCCTGCAGCAGCTTCTGTCGGGTGGCGGCGGCACAGGCAGCAGCGGCGCCGCAGCCGTTCGCAACATACTGGGCGGGAACTAACTCAGAAATCGACTCCACAGGCAAAAGCCCGCGGCATCTTCTGATGCCGCGGGCTTTTCATCATCGATCAGTCACTCATGCGGCGAGGATCGCCAAAAGCAGCAAGGCCACGATATTGGTGATCTTGATCGCCGGATTGACTGCCGGGCCGGCCGTGTCCTTGTAGGGGTCACCCACGGTATCGCCGGTCACGGAAGCCTTGTGCGCATCCGATCCTTTCATATGGCGCGTGCCATCCTTGTCGACGAAGCCATCCTCGAAGCTCTTCTTCGCATTGTCCCAGGCACCGCCACCGGAGGTCATGGAAATCGCGACGAAAAGTCCGTTGATGATGACGCCGAGCAGCGACGCTCCGAGTGCGGCAAAAGCCGACGCCTTCGATCCCGAAATCAAGAGAACGCCAAAGTAGACGATGATGGGCGCCAGAACCGGCAGAAGTGAAGGCAGGATCATTTCCCGGATTGCGGCCTTGGTCAGCATATCGACGGCTCGTCCGTAATCCGGGCGATCCGTACCCTGCATGATGCCCGGCTTTTCGCGGAACTGCCTGCGCACCTCTTCCACAACGGCGCTGCCTGCCTTTCCGACGGCCGTCATGGCCATCCCACCGAAGAGGTAGGGAATAAGACCACCGAAGATCAGGCCCGCAACCACGTATGGGTTGGCGAGACTGAAGGAGATCGCACCGACATCCGCGAAGTACGGATATTTCTGACCATTGGCTGCAAAGTATTGCAGATCGTTGGCATAGGCTGCAAAAAGCACAAGCGCTCCGAGACCGGCAGAGCCGATGGCGTACCCCTTGGTCACGGCCTTCGTTGTGTTACCGACGGCGTCGAGCGCATCGGTGGATTTGCGCACTTCCGGCGGAAGTCCTGCCATTTCGGCGATCCCGCCAGCATTATCGGTCACCGGGCCGAACGCATCGAGTGCCACGATCATTCCGGCAAGACCAAGCATGGCCGTAACGGCAATGCCGGTGCCGAAAAGGCCGCCAAGCTGGTAGGTGGTGATGATGCCGCCGACGATGACGATGGCCGGAAGCGCCGTCGATTCGAGTGATACTGCCAGGCCCTGGATCACGTTGGTGCCGTGGCCGGTGACCGACGCCTGCGCGATGGAATTCACCGGACGCTTGTTGGTGCCCGTGTAGTACTCCGTGATCACCACGATCAGAGCCGTCACGACGAGACCGAGGATACCGCAGAAGAACAGGTTGGTTCCGGTTATCTGCTTCTCCGCAACCGTACCGATACCGCCCCAGCCTATCGTGAAGGACGTTGCAGCACCCAGGCCGACGATGGAGAGAGCGCCTGTTACGATGAGGCCTTTGTAAAGAGCGCCCATGATGGAGCCATTGGCACCGAGTTTGACGAAGAATGTTCCCACGATCGATGTGAGAATGCAGGCTGCGCAGATGGCCAGCGGATAGACCATGATCGCAGCGAGGTTGGGCGCGCCGGCAAAGAAGATGGCAGCCAGAACCATGGTTGCGACGACCGAGACGGCGTAGGTTTCGAAAAGATCGGCCGCCATGCCAGCGCAATCGCCAACATTGTCCCCAACGTTGTCAGCGATTGTTGCCGGGTTGCGCGGATCATCCTCCGGGATGCCCGCTTCGACCTTGCCGACGAGATCGCCCCCGACATCGGCACCCTTGGTGAAAATGCCGCCGCCAAGGCGCGCGAAGATAGAGATGAGAGAGGCACCAAAGCCAAGCGCAACCAGAGCATCGATCACTTCACGTGAACCCGGCGCATGGCCGAGACCGGAAGTCAGGATACCGTAATAGATGGACACTCCCAGCAAGGCGAGGCCCGCCACGAGCATTCCAGTAATGGCGCCGGACTTGAAGGCAATATCAAGACCCGCCGCGAGGCTGTGAGACGAGGCTTGCGCCGTGCGAACATTGGCGCGAACCGAGACGTGCATTCCGATAAAGCCTGCCGCCCCCGACAGGACAGCACCGATGACGAAGCCGATAGCCGCAAGCGCGGACAGCAGCCACCATGTTCCCAAAGTCACGACCACGCCAACAATGGCAATGGTCATGTACTGACGCGTCAGGTAAGCCTGCGCACCTTCACGAATATATCCGGCAATTTCCTGCATGCGGGGATTGCCCTGATCCGCCGCCAGAACCGACCGAGTGGCCCACACAGCGTAGGCCACTGACAAGAACCCGCAGACGATCACTCCCAGTATCACTGTCATACGAATTTCCTCTCCCAATGGACCGGCCACAAGAATTGTGCCGGCGAGAACCATCAGACAGATCCCCTCCCAAGGACATAGGCCCGACAGTTAGACGCGAGAGTGCGTTCGTTAATAAATTGCGTCAAGGAATAAACGGTGCGAGCATCCGGCTGCACACCGAAGACTGAGCAAATGTCAGTTTTACCTGGTCAAACAGGTGCCGCGCGCCTCCGGCGGATCAGCAGCAGCACGATCAGAACGAGGCAGAGAACGGAAACCGGCCAGATGAACAGGTTCATGAAGCTCCAGCCATAATTGGTGAACACCTTGCCGGATGAGAAAGAAGACAGTGCAACCGTTCCGAACAGGAAGATATCGTGAAAGCCCTGCACCTTGTCTGCCTCGTGTGGCCGGTAAGTGGAGGCAACTATCGCCGTGGAGCCGATGAAGCCGAAGTTCCACCCGATACCGAGGAGGATCAGGGCGCCCCAGAAGTTCCAGAGTTCGATCCCCATGTGCGCGATGACAGCACAGCCCATAAGCGTGAAAAGACCAAGTGCAACGACCTTCTCAGCCCCAACCCGCGCGATGATCATGCCGGTGAAAAAGCTTGGACCGAACATGGCGATCACGTGCCACTGGATGCCCAGCGTAGCCAGTTCCGTCGGAAAGCCACAGCCGACAACCATAGCCAGCGGCGCACCGGTCATCACAAAGGTCATGAGCGCATAGGAGCCTATGCCGCAAATCATTCCCGTGGCGAAACGCTGGTTGGAAATGATCTCCATCAACGGGCGCGCTGGCGTGTCCGCACTTCCGGCTTTCGCCATGGGCGGCAGCTTCAGGAAGGTCAGAATCACGAGCGCGATTGCGCAAAGCGGCAGCAAAGCCAGAAACGTTCCGGCAAATGTCACCGGCGCGAAGATATCCTTCGCCCAGATTGCCAATTGCGGCCCGATGATTGCTGACACGATGCCAGCGCCCAAGATCCACGAAATGGCCTTCGGCTTAAAGTAAGAGGGGGAAGCATCTGCGGCTGCAAAACGGATTTTCTGGGTGAAGCCTCCGCTCATGCCAATCAGCATTAGCGCTATCGCGAAGAGCCAGAAATTCATTTGGAAGAGTGCGGCGGTCGCCAGACCACCACCGACGGCACCCAACAATGCTCCAACCATGAAGGCGGCTTGGCGCCCAAGGAAGCGGGACAGGATTGCGATACCAACGGCCCCGAGTGCGGTGCCGACATTAAAGCCGGTCACCGGAGCCGTCGCGAGAGACTTGTCAGCGCCGAGCAGTTGGTAGCCTGCCAACGCGCCAACGGAAATGCTAAGCGGGGCTGCCGAGCCGAGCACCGCTTGCGCACTCGCAAGCAGGAAAACATTGCGTTTGGCGGCACCCAACTGCCTGTCCAGTGCCGTGCCGCCTGCGTTTTCCATGGCTTCCGTTCCTGCTACTTCTTCTCGCCGCGAACCTGCTTGGCAATGCGATCGAGAACCGCATTGACGATCTTGGGCTCTTCTCCTTCAAAGAAGGCCTGTGCGATCTCGACATATTCCGTCACGATGACCGCGACCGGGACATCTTTCCGGTCAAGGATTTCGAACGTGCCAGCGCGCAGGATCGCGCGGAGCGTCGAATCAATGCGCGACAACGGCCAGCCATCCAGAAGCGCGGCACCGATAACCGGGTCAATCTTCAACTGATCGCGCACGACACCGGCGACGATCGCACGAAACCAAGAGGGGTCCGCCTTCAGATAGGTATCGCCATCGAGTTCCTGACCAAGACGGTGCTCTTCATATTCAGCAACGACTTCCAGGACACCAGTGCCGCCAATATCCATCTGGTAGAGGGCCTGAACGGCAGCAAGACGGGCGGCGCCGCGCTGGTTTGCTGTTTTGATAGGCTGTGCAGGATCTTTAGACATGGATCAGGCGCCCAGTTTCTCACGAAGCGCGATCATGGTGAGAGCTGCACGCGCAGCAAAACCGCCCTTGTCCTTGTCCGACTTGCGGACACGTGCCCAGGCCTGTTCATCATTCTCGACGGTCAGGATGCCATTGCCGATAGCCAGCGACTCCGACACGGCAAGATCCATCAGCGCACGGGAAGATTCGTTCGCCACGATGTCGAAATGATAGGTCTCACCACGGATGACCATGCCGAGCGCGATGAAGCCATCATAATTGACGCCACCCTGCTCCGCGGCATCAAGCGCCATGGCAATTGCAGGCGGAATTTCGAGCGCGCCAGGCACAGTGATCAGATCGTACGTGGCGCCAGCCTCTTGCAGGGCGCTGACTGCGCCATCCAGAAGCGCGTCGGCGAAATCGTCGTAAAAGCGCGCTTCGACAATCAACAGGTGAGGCTTGTGTGAATCGGTCATGGTCGTCCTGGTCGCAATTCTGCGAAATAAGATGTTGGGAGTTGGGCGCGTCAAACCATGCCACGCGTCGAATGGCAAGTGATTTTCCACGGGTCAGCCATGCGCGGAACGCGCGAATGGATGCCGAAGCGCATTTTCCTCGGTTTTGGTGAACGGCCAGAGGTTAGTTGTTCGCCGGGAATTCCGCCAGACGGGCTGCATAGCGCGCCATCGTATCGACCTCGAAATTGACGAAATCGCCCGCTTTACGATCGCCCCAGGTGGTGACTTCGAGTGTGTGGCGTATCAGCAGAATATCGAAATCCGTGCCGTCAACCGCATTCACGGTCAATGAGGTTCCATCAAGCGCCACGGACCCCTTCGGTGCGACGAAGCGAGCGAACTGCTGAGGTGCCCTCAGACGGATACGCACCGCCTCGCCTTCCGACGTGATGGATAGGATCTCGGCCTTTCCGTCCACGTGGCCGGAGACGATGTGACCACCAAGCTCGTCGCCAATTTTCAGGGCGCGCTCAAGATTGATGCGTGTCCCGACTGTCCACGAAGAGATCGTGGTCAGACGTAGCGCCTCTTCCCAGGCCTCAACTTCATACCAACGCTCGTTGCTGTCGGTTTCCGATAGCTTCGTTACCGTCAAGCACACGCCCGCATGCGCAATCGAGGCGCCGATATCGATGGTGCGAGGATCGTAACTTGTGGTCACGCGCAACCGAATGCCTTCATCCAGCGGCGTGAGGGCGGAAACCGATCCGACGTCTGTTACGATGCCTGTGAACATTCAAATTTCCTCTCGTATTCGCAACACTGGTCTGGGCCGAAGTTCAATCGGCGAACCGGCTTGTAATCCTGCGGTATGTCGTCATGCGTGAGCGGAGATTCAATCCCGCCTTCGCCAATCGCTGACGGGCCTTCAAAGAGCACGATACGGTCGACGAGCCCGGCATCCAGAAATGCCTTGGCAACCGTAGCGCCACCTTCGACCAGAACCGAGGACAGGCCTCGATCGGCAAGCAGCGTCAACAGGGTTGGCAAATCGGGCACATCCAGAATTTCAACACCGGCGTTGGTCAACGCCGGTGCGGTTTCGGCAAACCGGTCTCCAACTGCGATCACCGGAATTTGCTGCGCGCTTGCAACCAGCTTACCATCGAGCGGAAGCCGCAGATGACGATCCAGCACGATACGGATCGGAGAGCGATGCTCCAGCCCTGCAATCCGGACATCCAGTTGCGGATCATCAGCGATGGCGGTCCCTATCCCCACCAGGATGCCGTCCATTTCCGCACGCATGCGGTGCACTTCCTGCCGAGAAAGGGGACCGGTAATAGCCACCTGCCCCTCGCCTCTCCGACCGATCATGCCATCGGTGGAAACCGCAAGTTTCAGAGTCACATAGGGCCGTGCCTTCATCTGCCGCATCAGGTAGGCCCGAAGCGCATCACAGGATTGACCCTGCAAGACACCTGTTACCACTTCGATGCCCGCACTTTGCAAGATCGCAAGACCCTTGCCGGAAACGCGAGGATCAGGATCCTTCAACCCGACGACAACGCGCGCAATGCCCGCCTCGACAAGCGCGTTAGCGCAAGGGGGTGTGCGCCCATAATGAGAACATGGCTCAAGGGTGACATAGGCCACCGCACCCCTTGCCGCCTCTCCGGCCATGGCCAGGGCCTGTGTTTCCGCATGAGGGCGTCCACCGACTGCAGTAACAGCGGACCCGATCACCACACCATTCTTGACGATAAGGCATCCGACGGATGGGTTGGTACCGGTTTGTCCGGTGTGCGTTCGCGACAGCGCGATGGCTTGCGCCATGTAGCGCTCATCATCAGGCGAAGCGGACACGGATCAGGATTCCGCAGTGGAATCACGACCGATCTTGGCTGTGATTTCAGAGATGACCTTTTCGAAGTCATCCGCATGGCTGAAGTCGCGGTAGACGGACGCGTAGCGCACGAATGCTACGTCATCGAGGCTCTTCAAGGCTTCCAGAACCTGAAGCCCAATCTGCTCGGAGCTGATTTCGCTCTCGCCAGAGCTTTCGAGGCGGCGGACGATACCCGACACGGCGCGCTCGATGCGATCGGCATCAACAGGACGCTTGCGAAGCGCGATCTGGAACGACCGCACCAGCTTGTTGCGATCAAAAGGAACCTTGCGGCCGGTCTTCTTCACCACCATCAGTTCGCGCAGTTGTACGCGTTCGAATGTCGTGAAGCGACCGCCGCAATCCGGGCAGATGCGCCGCCGACGGATGGAGGTGAAATCCTCCGCCGGGCGCGAATCCTTGACCTGAGTGTCTTCGGAACCGCAGTAGGGGCAGCGCATCTCGGTTGCCTCTTACATATACGGATACATCGGGAAGCGTTCCGTCAGCGAGACGACCTTGCCGCGCACTGCCTCTTCCACGGCTGCATTGCCTTCATCCGAATTGGCAACCTTCAGACCGTCGAGAACTTCGACAATCAGGTTTCCGATTTCGGTGAATTCTGCTTCCTTGAAGCCGCGCGTGGTACCGGCCGGCGTGCCAAGACGAACGCCGGATGTCACGAAAGGCTTCTCGGGGTCGAACGGAATACCGTTCTTGTTGCAGGTGATGTAGGCGCGGCCAAGCGCTGCTTCTGCACGCTTGCCGGTGGCGTTCTTCTTGCGAAGATCGACCAGCATCAGATGGTTGTCTGTGCCGCCGGAAACGATATCGAGATTGTGCTTGATCAGCGTATCGGCCAGAGCCTTGGCGTTCTTCACGACCTGCGCCGCATAATCCTTGAATTCCGGCTGAAGCGCCTCGCCGAAAGCAACGGCCTTGGCAGCGATGACGTGCATCAGCGGACCACCCTGGAGACCCGGGAAGACGGCGGAATTGAACTTCTTCGCCAGATCCTCATGATTCGTCAGGATCATGCCGCCACGCGGACCGCGCAGAGACTTGTGCGTCGTCGTTGTGGCCACATGGCAGTGCGGGAACGGCGACGGATGAACGCCACCGGCCACGAGACCGGCGATATGCGCCATGTCGACCATCAGGTAAGCGCCAACGGAATCTGCGATTTCGCGGAAACGCTTCCAGTCCCAGATACGGGAATAGGCGGTACCACCGGCGATGATGAGCTTCGGCTTATGCTCTTCAGCCTTGCGGGCAACTTCGTCCATGTCCAGCTGGTGATCTTCTTCACGAACACCGTAAGACACGACATTGAACCACTTGCCGGACATGTTGACCGGCGAACCGTGGGTCAAGTGACCGCCGGAATTCAGGTCGAGACCCATGAAGGTATCACCCGGCTGAAGCAGCGCGAGGAACACCGCCTGGTTCATCTGCGAACCGGAGTTCGGCTGAACGTTGGCGAAGTTGACGCCGAACAGCTTCTTGGCACGTTCGATGGCGAGTTCTTCCGCGATATCAACGAACTGGCAGCCACCGTAGTAGCGCTTGCCCGGATAGCCTTCGGCATACTTGTTCGTCATGATCGAGCCCTGCGCTTCCAGAACGGCGCGCGAAACAATGTTTTCCGAGGCGATCAATTCGATTTCGTGACGTTGACGACCCAACTCCTTCTCGATCGCACCGAAAATTTCCGGATCGGATTCAGCAAGCGGGCGGGAGAAGAATGCATCTCTATGCGACATGACAGGGCTCCTGGAACAACTGATGCGATGGCGTCTTAACGGTCTGCCTTCACAAGCGCAATACGGACAGCGACATTTGCGGATCAATTCCGGACAGGCTTGAAAAGCATCTGATGATTCTCATCCGCTGCTCAAAGATTATCCGAGAATAAAAGCCCTCAGGAAGCCTTCAGGCAGACTGCATGTCCACACCCAGATCAGCGAAGGTCCGGTTGAGGGTCAGCAGCAGATCGGAGCGCGCGCCTGTTTCGGTTCCGACGTCGCGCAGATAGCACCGAAGTTCGAAGTTCAGCATGCTGGCGCCAAGGTTTCGCAGAAAAACCTGCGGCGCAGGCTGTGCAAGGATGGCCGGATGGCCTTTCGCGGTGTCCAGCAGGATCTGGCGAATGCCGTCGATATCCGCATGGCGTGAAACATTGATCGGAATGATCATGCGCCCTGCGCGCGAGCTCAAGGTCATGTTCTTGACCGTTCCGGCAATCAGGTCGGCATTTGGGATGATGACATCATGGCGGTCGAAGGTTTCGATCCGCGTCGAGCGGACCGCGATCTTCCGGACAATTCCAGAAAAGCCCGATACCTCGATCCAGTCACCCTCCTTGATCGGTCGCTCGATCAGGAGGATGATGCCGGACACGAAGTTCGACACGATGGTCTGCATGCCAAAACCGACGCCGACTGAAAGTGCGCCCGCGATGATGGCGAGGTTCGAAAGATTGAGCCCTGCGACAGAAATCGCCATCAGCGCCGAGACGATGAAGCCAACATAACCGAGCCCGGTCCGAATTGCGTTGCGCCCGCCACTGTCGATCCTGGTCTTGGGTAATACCAAACGCTCGGTCAGCCGCTGGACCCAGCGTGTCAGCAGCATGCCGAAGAGGAAGGTGACGATGAGAACGACAAGAACTTTGGGTGACAGCCGTGCACCGCCGAGATCGACGCCGTTCTGAATGAGCCGCCACAGCTCTGCGAGTTCCGCTTCACGCGCACCCCAAACGATTGCAAGAAGCGGCAGGCTGACCAGGACGATCACCGCCGCAATGACCATGGATGCCAGTTCCAGCGATGATTGCTGGCCACGCAAGGCGCCGCGCACCGGCAGCATAACCACATAGTGCAGGATGAAGGCCAGGCCGAAGATCGCGATACTGCCCATGATGGGTGCGAGCACCGCGCGCGCCAGCGGCACGTAACCAATCGCCGCAGCGATAAGGGATAGAACCGCGACAACCTGCACCGCTCGACCGGCGATACGGAAAAAGCCGGGACCGAAGGGAGCGTCATCATCCTCATCCGTCGCTACTTCCAGCGCAACTTTCCGGAGGATGTTTGCGAAGACGAAAAGGATAACGCAGCCGATCACGATGCTGACGCTTTGCAGGGCCGAACTTCCACCCGGCGAGAATGCGAAGTCCTCTGTCAGTCCTTCCATCAGAAGCTCAAGCCCCATGGATCCGGCAAACGCCATGCCGAGCCAATAGCAGGAGCGGGAAAGACCATCGCTTAACCGGATAAGACGCAGCGCAGGCTGGCTAGGCGCGTAGAGGACATTGCCAATCGAGTTTGCGATGACAAATGCGATGGCAATCGCGATGGCTGCACCGGAGGTGTTCTGGATTGACTTGATGCCGTCTTCCAGCAGAACTGCCGCGATAACGACAAGACTGGCGGCGACCAGCGAGAACACCAGCCGGATCACGTGCACGCCGAGAGCCTGTCCGACAAACCGCACAGACCCCGCAGGCGCCGATATACGACGTTCGAGATAGACCAGCAGCAAGTGGCCGAGGCCGACTGGCAAAAGGAAGGTTGCGAGCAAAAGCAAGGCGGCTGGAATGAGCCGATCGCCGACAAAATCGAACGGCTCGGTCGAAGGTGATCGCAAACGGGTGATGTCGTCGGTTATCTTTGCATCCAGCCGATCGAAATCGCTCATCATGGCCGACCAGCTTGAAGGGAAGAGCGGCGATGGTCTGAGTTCGAAAAGACTGGTCGCCGACCGCGAACGCACAAGCCTGTCGATTTCCTCGATCAGAACGTTTGCCCGGGCCGATGCCTGCTTGGCGTTCATCACCGGCTCACGCGCCTTGGCCAGTTCATCGCCTAACTGCTTGCGCCGTGCCGCAACCAGATCCGGCTCCTTGTCGTCCTTGCCGGGAGCGGGCCCCAGTGTTGCCAGTTGCGCCTCCAGCAATCGTATGGAAAGCCCTGCCCCGTCGACGATCGCATCGGCGTCTGCCCGCTGGGTGGCCAGTTCGGATCGAAGAACTTCGAAAGCATCGGACGACGCCTCACCCGATTGCAGGGCCTGCTCGGCTCTTTGGGCGGTCTTCGCCCATTCCAGCGCCGGATCTATGGCTTTTGTCTGCGCAGCTGCAATCTTGGGAACGAGCGTCGCAAGGCTGACGAGTGCAACAATAAGCAACAGACAAGGCGCAAACCAGTGCTTGCCCGATTTGATCGCTGCAACAGCTCCGTGCGGCTTCATGCTGACCCTTGCCCCTGAAATTCCCTCTATCCGGGAAATCAGATGGATGTCTCGAATGCAAGAGCCAATCTCGATCATGAAAGTGATGAGGCGACAAATGAAAAGGCCGGCCTCGCGAGGAGGTCGGCCTTCCGGGTCTGACAAATCCAAATGTTTACTGCTGCGGCAGCATGTCCTGTTCGATCGAGCCGGGATTTTGCTCGGTACCGGTCTTGGTCTGCAGTGCAAGTTCAGTTGCACCATCACGCTGGTAGATATCGTCGCGGAACTGAACGACACCATCCCTTGCGGACCATGCCGTGATGTAGACAAAATAGACCGGAACTTCCTGTGCCAGCTTGATCGGCGTATTTTCGCCCGTTGCGATAACCCGCTCGATTTCCTGACGGCTCCACGGCGCCGTATCGCGAAGCAGCCAGGTCACAAGATCTCGCACGTTCTGGACACGAACGCAGCCGGACGATTCAAAGCGCATCAGCTTGTTGAACAACCCCTGCTGCGGGGTGTCATGCATGTACTCGCCGTTCTTGTTGTGGAAGTTGATTTTCGTCGAGGCCATGGCGTTGATCTTGCCCGGGTCCTGACGGAACATCAGGTTTGGTGCTTTCGGCGCATTCCAGTCAACCGTTTCCGGCGCGACTTCCTGGCCCCTACCGTCGAACAAACGGATGTTGTTGCGCTTCAGGTAGGTCGGGTCCTTACGCATCAACGGCACGATATCCTTCTCGACAATCGAGCGAGGAGCCGTCCAGTAAGGGTTGAGAATGACTTCGTAGATCTTGGAATTCACAAGATGGGTCGGGCGGTCGATACGGCCGACGATGGCCGTATTGCGCAGAACGACGCGATCCGATTCGACTGCCTCGATATAGGCCGCCGGAATGTTCACCATGACATGGCGAATGCCGAGATCGCCCGCCATCGACTGAACGCGAACAAGGTTCGTCTGAAGCTGCATGAGGCGCGTTTCTGCCGGAACGTTCAACGCCTTCAGCGTGAACTCACCTAGGACGCCGTCCGCCGGCAGACCATGGCGAACCTGGAAACGCTTGACGGCGCTGTCGACATAGGAATCAAACGAGGTGGACATACCGGCGTTGCGCGCCAGATCACCAGAGATCATGAGGCGCTGACGAAGCTGCTGCACAGCCGGATCGGCATTACCGATTCGCAATCCCGCCTGCCCGGGCGTTACCCGAGGCCAGCCACCGTTGGAGACGATGCCCTGATATTCGCCAATCGCCTGCTGGATGTAACCCGGCGCCTGTGACCCGAGAACGGGATTGTTGGAAACAACATTGACCGTTGCGCGCGAAGCAGCGCTGGCGTCGAACTGATCGTCCCATGCGCCGCGGCGAGGAGCGGAAATGATGTCCTGAAGCGCGTCCTGAGCCAGAACCGGCGCAGCCACCGCAGCGGCTCCAAGCGAGACTGCCGACCGCAGGAGCGATCTGCGCGAGATAAGTTCGAAGTTGTTCTTGTTCGACATCACTCAATCCATCTAACCCGACAGCACAGCGTCAATGCCTATACCGGATATGGTTAATAAAGCGTCGTGGAGATCAGGCTGTCCCGAATATCCACGTTCTTCATGACGCTGGGAGCCTCTAAACAGGGAGGACAGGTTGCGCCACAACACTTGTTCGCGGTCCCATAGCAATATGGCCAATTCTTGTCAGGAGCGTTTCGGTCACAGCGGTGTGTAAAATTCGTGACCATATAGACCCAGAAAGCACGAAACCGGACGCGCTGGGCACGTCCGGTTTTCGAAGTGGAGGTCGTCTGTGGTGTGGCAGGCCAGTCCGGTGGATCGGACTGCACTGCCTCATCACATGCGATAGGCGATGGTGTCGTTCCAGAAGCGATCGAGGCGCTGGAGCAGCTTGTTCATCTGGACGAACTCAGGCTCGCCGATACCGCCCACCTTTTCGATGGAGCCGATGTGGCGCTCGTAGAGCTTGCCAACAACTTCTGCGATTTCCTGTCCGCTTTTGGTCAGGCTGATACGAACCGAGCGACGGTCGATACGCGAACGCTGGTGGTTGATAAAGCCGAGGTCGACCAGCTTCTTGACGTTGTAGGATACGTTCGAGCCAAGATAGTAGCCGCGAGAGCGAAGTTCACCGGCGGTCAGTTCGGAATTGCCGATGTTGAAGAGGAGGAGCGCCTGGACGGCATTGATATCGTCGCGTCCCTGACGATCGAACTCGTCCTTGATCACATCGAGCAGGCGGCGATGCAGGCGCTCGACGAGGTGCAGGGATTCCATGTAAAGATTGCGAATAGTTTCTTCATGACTGTCGGCTGCTGCAGTTGCCTGCGGCTTGATCTGGTTGTTCAACATGTCTGCCTCACTGTTTTGTTTGGCGGTGTTGGTTTTTCTTCCCGCCTTGTGAGTGACACTATCGAATGCTCATAAAATTCGACTTAAAACACAGGGCTAATGAAACCCTAACGCATCTTTTCCCCAGCCCGACCGATTGGCCCCGCCCATACCGGAATAATAAATTCTGCTTTTTATTCAGTCGCTTACGTTTAAATTTTTAGCCAAATCCAGCCGTAAAAGCTTGAAAATCAGGGTAAATCAATCCTTACCCGCTCCTCGAACTTCCGTTTTTCTTCCACCCAAAGTGCGATCCGGAACAGGATATACAGCGCAGCAACAAGCCCATGGAGCAGCGGAACAACGAGATTACGGCCAAAGATTTCGGGCCAGACCTGATACATGAGGATCTGCGTACCGGCACCGATGACCCAGAGCACCGGCCCCCAGGAAGTCGCCATCCATAGACCGAGCGATGCAACCGGAAAGACGACAGCCAGTGCCGAGCCTGCAACACGCCAGGGCAGCGTGAGGAGATCGAACCTGGCACGCCCACCGAAGGAATAGCCGACCAGCATGCTCCAATACTGGAGACCAAACCACAGGCACACAACAGCGATGCCGCGCAGGAACACGACAAATAGAATTTCAGCGATACTGCGCTTCGGCGAGGCGGGTGAATCAATCTCCATCCATGCAGAATAGCCGCGTTGGGTGCTCCATGCCAGAGCGTGCTCCCCTGCCCCTCGCCTTCAACCGGCTCACATGGTAGGCCATGCACCATAATTGAAATGCAATGAGGTCAGCCATGAGCAACAAGACGCATCTTGTCGATGAGATCACCGGCCACCGTCGCATGCGACGCAACCGAAAGGCGGACTGGACGCGCAGGCTGACGCAAGAAAACCGGGTGACGGTCGATGATCTGATCTGGCCGATTTTCATCGTACCGGGGACAAACATCGTTGATCCGATCAAGGCGATGCCGGGTGTCAACCGTATGAGTGTCGACAAGGCGGTGGAAGCGCTACGCGAGGCAGCCGAGCTTGGTATTCCGGCTGTTGCCCCTTTCCCCGACATCGAAATGGAAAAGCGGGATCCCACAGGCTCGCAGATCCTTGAGCGGGACAATCTCATCAATCAGTTCACCCGCGCCGTCAAACAGGCCGTTCCGAACCTCGGCATCATCACGGATGTGGCGCTCGATCCCTTCACCAGCCACGGACATGATGGAATTCTTCGCGACGGCGTCATCATCAATGATGAGACGGTGGATCAGGTGTCCCGCGCAGCGATCATGCAGGCCGATGCCGGAGCCGACATCATAGCGCCGTCGGAAATGATGGATGGACGGATTGGCGCCATTCGCCGCGCACTCGATGCGGCAGGGCATCAGGATGTCGGCATCATGTCCTACGCCACCAAGTTTTCGTCCGGCTTTTACGGCCCTTACCGCGAGGCCATCAACACCGGCGGTCTGCTGAAGGGCGACAAGAACAGCTATTACATCAATCCGGCCAATGGCACCGAGGCCCTGCGCGACGCCGCACTCGATGTAGAAGAAGGCGCGGATATGCTGATGGTGAAGCCCGGGCTTGCCTATCTCGATATCTGCTGGCGCATGAAGGAAGCCTTCGGCCTCCCGACCTATGCCTATCAGGTTTCCGGTGAATATACGCAGATCAAGGCCGCTGCTATGAACGGCTGGATCGATGGCGAGCGCATTATGATGGAGACCTTGCTCTGCTTCAAACGCGCGGGCTGTGACGGGATCCTGACGTATTTCGCGATCGAGGTCGCCAGAAAGCTGGCGCGGAGCTAAAGTCCCCTTCAGCGAAGCCATATTGTAGAGTTCATCAAGGCTTCCCATATCTCATTTACTGAACTGAGGGAGACTATTGATGTCGTTGGATAACAGCACTGTCGTTGCCGCACCGGAAGATTGGCGCGCCTATCGCGGCGTGCTGTCTCGCCGGATCTTTGCCTTCGTGATCGATTACATGCTGGTTCTGCTTCTCTGCATTCCGGCGGCGATCGTGGTCTTTTTCCTCGGCATCATCACGCTCGGACTTGGCTTCTTCCTCTATCCGGCTCTCTTCGTCATCGTCGCGCTGATTTATTTCGGCATGACGCTTGGTGGTCGCTCGCAGGCGAGCCCCGGCATGCGGGCAGCAGGCATCGCGATGATGCGGGTCGATGGTCGTCGCCTGGATTTCCTGACGGCAGTCGTTCATATGGTGCTCTTCTGGATCTTGAACTCGATCCTCACCCCGCTGATACTCTTGGCTGGCCTTTTCACGGATCGCTCACGTTTGGTGCACGACATGCTGCTCGGAACGGTGGTCGTGCGAACGGTTTGATCGCGTCAAGTTGCGCGGCTTCTGTTGACCTTTTGGGAAGTTGCGCCATGCTATTGATTCAGGCTCGGAAGGCATGTGTGCCGACTGGATGTTAGCAAAGGTCAAGCTCTACGCATGAATACCCAGGCAACGCCATCTCCTCAGTTCTATCTGACGGCACCGGCAGCCTGCCCGTATCTTGCGGGCGAGATGGAACGCAAGGTCTTCACTCACCTTGTTGGTCCTCGCGCCGCCGAGATGAACGACCTTTTGACACAGGGCGGGTTTCGCCGCTCTCAGAACATTGCCTACCGTCCGGCCTGCGAGGGATGCCGGGCCTGTGTTTCGGTTCGGATTCTGGCGAACGAGTTCGAGCCAAACCGAACCATGCGCAAGGTATTGGGTGCGAACCGCGATCTGGTGGGGACGATGGTCCCGACCCAACCTTCTACCGAACAGTTCACCCTTTTCCGGGAATATCTCGATAGCCGCCATCAGCGCGGCGGCATGTCGGATATGTCGGCGCTCGACTATGCGATCATGGTGGAAGACACCCATGTCAACACGCGCCTTGTTGAGTATCGCCGTCGCGTGCCGGGCCAAGGCATCGGAGACAAGCCGCAAGGGGAACTCATCGGCGTGGCGCTGACCGATCTGATGAGCGATGGCCTTTCCATGGTCTACTCTTTCTTCAAGCCGGACATGGAGAAGCGATCACTCGGCACTTTCATCATTCTCGATCACATCAATCGGACCCGGCAGTTGGGCCTGCCCCACGTCTATCTCGGCTACTGGGTAAAGGGTTCTGCAAAGATGCATTACAAGACGCGCTACCAGCCGCAGGAGCATCTGACTCCGAGAGGCTGGGAACGGTATGATTTAGGAAATGATAACTAAACATGCTCGCTCGCGCTGTCGCGCCCGGCGAGATCGATGCAGACGGTGCGGCACGCTTACTGCGCGATCACACCGTCTCCTATCCTTGATCAGCCGCTGAACTTTCCGCTACGCGGGAAGCCCTTCGGCACGGAGCGGCCAGCGGTTGCACGGTCACCGAGCCATTCAAGCAGTTCGTCCTTGTTCTTGGAGAACACCCGCCCGGCACTATCTTCCCAGGTCAGACCCTCAGCAATGGCAAAGCATTTGATGTCGGAAATACCGCCGTCCTTGTAGCGCTGCAGACGCACGCCCTTGCCGCGGTTCATTTCCGGCAGTTGCGCCATCGGGAACACCAGCAGTTTCCGGTTTTCTCCCACGATCGCCACATGATCACCCGCCACGGTGATCACCAGCTTTGCCTCGTCAGGCATGGAAACATTCATGACCTGCTTGCCCTTGCGGGTATTTGCCACGAGTTCGGTTTCCGGCACGATGAACCCATTGCCAGCCGTCGAGGCCAGCAGAAGCTTGCGCGATGGGTCGTGCACGAAGGCCGTCAGAACATCCTGGTCGTTTTCCATATCGACCATGATGCGGATCGGTTCGCCATGGCCACGTCCACCGGGCAGCTTGTCGGCTCCCAGCGTATAGGCCTTGCCTCCGGTGGTCAGGAGCAGGATCTTGTCGGTCGTCTGCGCGGGGAAAGCGATCTTGAATCCATCACCTTCCTTGAACGTCAGACCGGACGTATCGCCGATATGACCCTTCAGCGCACGAATCCAGCCCTTCTGGGAAATGACGACCGTAATCGGCTCCTTCTCGATCATGGCCTGCTGGATGGCTTCGATATCGGCCTCTGGCGCGTCCGCAAACTGAGTCAGGCGTGCAAACGGCTTTCCCTTGCCCTTGGCAAAGTTCTTGCGAACATCCTGGATCTCATGCTCGATCACTTTCCACTGCTTGTCGTCGGAGGCAAGCAGGGCGTCGATATCGGCCTTCTCCTTCGTGAGTTCATCGAACTCCTTGCGGATCTCGAATTCCTCCAGCTTGCGCAGATTGCGCAGGCGCATGTTCAGGATGGCTTCGACTTGCACATCGGTCAGTTGCCATTTGGCGACCATCACCGGCTTCGGCTCATCCTCCTCGCGGATGATGCGGATTACTTCATCCAGATTGAGGTAGGCGATCAACAGACCGCCGAGGATTTCCAGCCGACGCTCAATGGCAGCCAGGCGGAAGCGCGAGCGGCGGATCAGGACTTCCTTACGGTGCTGCAGCCACTCCAGCAGAACCTCGTTCAAAGCCATCACCTTGGGCACCTTGCCCATGGACAGCACGTTCATGTTCAGCGGGAACCGACTTTCCAGTTCCGTCAGGCGGAAGAGTGATTCCATGAGAAGCGTCGCATCGACGGTGCGGTTCTTTGGCACCAGCACGACGCGGATGTCCTCGGCCGATTCGTCGCGCACGTCTTCCAGCAGCGGAAGCTTGCGGGCGATGAGAAGCTCCGCGATCTTTTCAATCAGCCTGGACTTCTGAACCTGAAATGGAATTTCCGTAATGATGATCTGATAGCCGCCACGGCCCAGATCCTCGGTTTCCCATTTCGCACGGACGCGGAAACCACCGCGACCAGTCTTGTAGGCATCAATGATCGACTCCCGACCATCAATGATGACACCCCCGGTCGGGAAATCCGGTCCTGGCACGAACTCGACCAGCTTTTCAACCGGCGCATCCGGATGCTTGATGAGATGCAGAGCCGCGTCACAGAGTTCATGTGCGTTGTGAGGGGGTATGGATGTTGCCATGCCCACCGCGATTCC
Organism: Rhizobium rhizoryzae; assembly: GCF_011046895.1. NCBI lineage: Bacteria > Pseudomonadati > Pseudomonadota > Alphaproteobacteria > Hyphomicrobiales > Rhizobiaceae > Affinirhizobium > Affinirhizobium rhizoryzae. The sequence goes on from NZ_CP049250.1 coordinate 3,021,391, forward strand.
CGATGCGCCATTGGCCAGAAGGTTTGGGAAAGCGCCCGGCAGAACGGTCGGCTCTTCGTCTTCCTCGTTGTAGGTGGCACGAAAATCGACGGCGTCCTGATCGACGCCTTCCAGCAGCAGAGCCGCTACTTCGGTCATGCGGGCTTCGGTGTATCGATAGGCAGCGGCGCTGTCGCCATCGATATTGCCGAAGTTCCCCTGTCCGTCGACCACGGGGTAACGCTGCGAAAAATCCTGCGCCAGGCGAACCAGCGCATCATAGACCGACTGGTCGCCATGCGGATGGAACTTACCGATCACATCGCCGACGATACGGGCGCACTTCTTGAATGCGGAATTGGGCCTGATCCCCATCTCGCTCATGGCATGGATAATGCGGCGATGCACCGGCTTCAGGCCGTCACGCACATCCGGAAGCGCGCGGTGCATAATCGTTGACAAGGCGTAGGCGAGATAACGCTCCTCAAGGGCGGCCTTCAGGTCCACCGGCAGAATGTTATCGCCGCCATCGTCGTCGGGCGGAGGTGTCAGATTTTTTCCCATGGCCCTTGACTATCGGAAACCCTGATTCCCGGCAACAAAGCGATGCAATCGGCCTGTGGATGAGCACGAAGCAGCGATAGGTCGACCGCTGTCCTGTGTGCCCCATGGACCTTTTGAGCGGAGCGCATATAAAGGGCGGGAATCAGAGTTCAGTTTGCCATGCCGACCGCTGGAGGATCGCTTGATGCTGCATATTCGTTCCAAACAAATTCTTTCCGTCGGGGCTGCATTGTGGCTTGTCAGTTCTCCTGCGTTTGCCCTCGACGGCGCCGACCTCATGAAGAAGTTGACCGCCGGCTTCAATCTTCAGCCCGGCAACATCACTCCAGCGTCCGTTGACATCAACGGCTCCAACGTGACCCTGAAGGGTGTGACCGTCGGCGATACCAAGGGTGGCTCGCGTCTGAATATCGGCGACGTGCAACTGACCGGCGTGAAAGATGCCAAGGGCGGCGGCTACACCGTTGAAAAGATGACGTTCGCCAACATCAACGCCAGCGAAGACAAGACCAAGATCACCGCAAAGGATCTCTACTTCGCAGGCCTCTACATTCCCGGCAATGCCAATGGTGACACCATTGATTCCCTGATGGTCTATGACGAAGCGCACAGCGGCCCGGTTGAGGTAACAGTTGACGGGAAGCAGGTCGTTGCTGTCGCAGAATCCAAAGTGACGACCGAACGCTCGGACGACAATTCCAGCCTGAGCTTCAGCGCCTCTGTCGATGGCGTGAAGGTCGATCTCTCTACCGTTGACGATGCCAATGCCAAGGCGACCATTGAAAGCCTTGGCCTGACCAAGATCGATGGTACGATCACTATGGAAGGCGAATGGGAAGTTGGCCCCGGAACGATCGACATTACGGAATATGCCTTCGATTTCGCCAATATCGGTCGTCTCGATATGACGTTCAGCCTGTCCGGTTATACGCCGAGCTTCCTCAAGTCGCTGCGCGATACGACCGCGGCCATGGAAGCCAACCCGAACAAGGAAGCTGCCCAGCAGGCTGCGGGCCTTGCCATGCTTGGCCTTCTCCAGCAGTTGACCTTCAACAGCGCGCAGATCAGCTTCTCGGACGACGGTATCACCAAGAGATCCCTGAACTATGCAGGCAAGAGCCAGAATGTTTCAGGCGAACAAATGGCGATGATGCTCAAGGGAATGGTGCCGCTGGCAATGGCCCAGGCGAACCTGCCCAAGCTCCAGAACGCTGTTTCCAGCGCAGTCAATGCCTACCTCGACAATCCGCAGAACATCACGATCACGGCAGAACCTGCCAATCCGGTTCCGCTTCCCATGATCATTGGCGCAGCGCAGGCGGCTCCGAACTCGCTCCCGGACATGCTGGGCGTTTCGATCTCAGCCAACGATTGAGCGTCACGCAATCTTCCGAGCCTCACTGGCGCCGATTGCTGATCGGCGCCATTTTTTAATTCTCTAAATCCCGGCAGCGACAAAGTGGTCTTGCTCGACCGAAATGTCCGCAAACCGCAGATTGCTGTTGCGGGCGAGTTTTTCCGCGCAAGCTGCCGGAAGCGGCGCTCCGTAAAGGTAACCTTGCAGTTCGTGGACGCCATGGGATCGCACCCATTCAGCGACGGTTTCGTTTTCGATACCCTCTGCGACAATCGTCACCTGCATGAGTTTGCACATCGCAATGACGAGGCTGACCATTTCCTCATTTTTTGGAAGTTGTGAGACCAGACTTCGGTCGATCTTGATGCAATCGACCGCCAGCTCGTTCAGTCGGGCGATATTGGAATAGCCAGTCCCGAAATCGTCGATCGCGATCCGGACGCCCAGCTCTCTGATCCTGTTGAGATTCTCTTGGATGATGGGATCACTGTCGGAGAAGAGTGTCTCGGTCAATTCCAGCTCCAGGCGCTCCGGTGGGCAGGAATGCCGGTTGAGGCAGGCTTCGACGACGGCGCTGAAGTCTGTTTCGCAAAGTTGACGGAGGGACAGGTTGACGGAAATCGTCAGGTCTATCCCATTGCGCATCCATTTCTCGCGCTGCTCGACGGCCTGTTCCAGAACGATCGTCCCGATCTGGTTGATGAGGCCAGCCTTTTCCGCGAGAGGTATAAAGGTCGACGGTGGCACCATCCCGAGCTTCGGATGTTTCCATCGTGCCAACGCCTCCATACCGATGATGCTTCCATCGACGGCGCTGACACGAGGTTGGTAGAACGGAACGATCTGCCCATATCGAAGGCCGTCGCGAAGGCCGGTCAGCAGTTCGATTTCCTCTTCTCGAGCCCGGCTGAGAGCTTCGTTGTAGACGAAGACCTGGTTCCTGCCTGCGGCCTTCGCCTGGTACATGGCAAGATCTGCCCGGCGCATCAGCGTCTGGATATCGGTTCCGTGATCGGGGTAATGTGCAATTCCGATGCTTGGCGTCACCACGATCTGGTGCCGGTCGCTTTCGACGGAAATCGCCAGTTTGTCCAGCACCCGGTCTGCGATCAACTTCACCCGGCATGGCATGTCGTTGTGCTGAAATAGCAAGAACAGGAATTCATCGCCTGCCAGACGCACGACAATGTCGTCTTCGCTGCAGATTTCACGCAGCCGACCCGCGACATCCCGCAGCAGGTTATCTCCCTGGAGATGCCCCAGCGTATCGTTGACTGTCTTGAACTGATCAAGATCAATGAAAAGCAGGCTGATGCGCGAACCCGTAAGCTCTGCCTTGGTTGTCAGTTCCTCAAAGCGAATCGGCAGGCTCAGTCGATTGAACAGGCCCGTCAGGGGGTCATGATGCGCAAGCTTCTGCGCCAGCGCTTCAGCTTCCTTGAGTTCGGTGACGTCCGATTCGCTGAGGATGAGGGAGGGCGAGCCTGACACCGGGTCGAAGCAGGAACGCGCAATGAGTTCATGCCAGCGCTTTCCCTGAGCTGTGTAGACTTCAGCGATCAGCCTTGCCTCACCACCACCATTCAATCGTTGCAACAGGGATTCAAAGTCTTGCGGATTGACGAAACGATCACTGAGCGAGCCATACCGGATATCGAAATCAGCTCTGGCAGCCGGATTGCAATAAAGAGTTCTCCCTTCAATCGTATGCAGAGAGATCATGAGATGGGTGTGGAGGAGAACGTCGGCACTACGGATAGCCTCCGGCACCAGGCTCATTTCGTCCCGCCCCTCGCAGAGCATGGCCATGCGTCCATCAGGCAGACGGAAGCCACTGAAGCGGACCTGTAGCGGGCGTGGGACGCCACGCGGGTACAGCGTCCACATTTCGGTGAAAACGGCATCCTTGTCGATGAAGTCCGTCTGATACTGAAGCAGGCGGCGAGACACTGCGGGCGACATATTGTCTTTCATGCGCCGGGCGCGCAGTTCCTCAAGGTTGATGGCGGCCCAGATTTCCAGCGCCATCTCATTGCCCCAGACAACACGTCCTTCATCAATGTCGAAAATCCAGACCGCGGTTGAAAGCCGATCCAGCAAATCGCCGCCCTGCCAGACAACGGGCTGCTCTTCGGGCTGAAGCGTCACTCTTTCCGCTACACTCACCTTGGGCATCCAGCGTCCTCCCCGCTATATTCATTCAGACGAGGCCCTGTGAGAACGGGCGCGCAGTGGTGCAGAGTTCGGCCAACGGTCGGAACCGGGGCGTGGAGGAAACGCGGCCGATCCACCGCTGAACGGCTGGGAATTCGGCCATGTCTATTCCTGCTTCGTGTGCCACGTGCACATAGCCAAAGACAGCGATGTCCGTGATTCCGTAGCGCTCTCCCAGCATAAAGCTGCTGTTACCCAGATGAGCTTCCAGGCTAGAGAGGCCGCTTCTGGCTTTTTCCAACCAGACGGCAATATCGGCCTCCCTGCCCTGCCCAAGCTGCGGAGCAATGAAGGTGAGAAAACGGGCAGGTGAAATGAACGGCTCCAATTTGGACTGCTCGAAGAACATCCACTGCAGACTGCGGGCTCGTTCGACAGCCGTATCCGGCATGAGGTCGGAACCGTCTGCAATCAACCAAAGCATCGCATTCGATTCACCGATCCCAACGCCACTCTTGGTGACGAGGTAAGGCACCTGTCCACGGCTGTTTATTCGCAGATAGGCATCCGAACGATGCTCGCCACCCAAGAGGTTCAATTCGATGATATCCAGCTGATACCCGCAATAGGAAGCTGCAAGATAAGGTTTGATGCAGTTTCCAGATCCCTTGGTGACGTAAAGATAATCCATAAGCTCTCCAACCCAGATTAATACAATGACTATGTATTAAATCTGTTGAGATTTCGTTGAAGAGATTAAGTTCATTCGAAATACAAATCAGCTCTCGATATACGAATACTACTCACATTACATAATAAATTTATGATTTATTAAATATAAGTTTGTCTCGGCGTGAACCCAACTCGGTTCACGCCGGGAGCTTCTCGTTCAATCAAGAACCTGGATGACACGACGCGTGCCCGGATCGACAACCACACGGCGCTCGTTCACGACTGTGTAGGCATAGTCATTATACCCATCGACCACATGCACATCGACATCCTGCGGCAGCACGCGCCCGACCAGAACGTCGCCTTGATAGGAAACGGACGGGACGCTCTGTTGCATGACGTAAGTCCGTACCTGCGCGGGCATTTCGCGAACGACGACCGCGCCTGGCGGAGGCGGTTCGGATACGATCACGGTGGATTGCGCAAAGGCCGCAGTCGACATGAAAAGGGTCGCAGATGCGACAATCATCGACTTCAACATTCCAATTCTCCCTGTGTTTGTTCTGCCAGACAACACCGGGATGGTGACTTGGTTCCCTCGCGATGGACCCATCGGCGGATAAACAAAAACGCCGCCGCTTTCTGCAAGCGGCGGCGTTGAAGACGATAATCAGCCTGAAGATCAGTCTTTCTTCTGCGGCGGGATGACGCGCAGCGAAAGCTCGCGAAGCTGTGTCGGGGTTGCTTCCGACGGTGCATTCATCAGAAGATCCTGGGCCTGCTGATTCATCGGGAACAGCGTGATTTCGCGCAGGTTCTTCGCGCCCACCAGAAGCATGACGACGCGGTCGATACCGAAGGCACAACCACCGTGTGGAGGCGCACCATACTGGAATGCGCGGTACATGCCGCCAAAGCGCTCTTCGACGTCGGCCTTGGAGAGACCAACCAGTTCGAAGGCCTTGACCATCAGATCCGGCGACTGGTTACGGATCGAGCCCGAGGCGATCTCGAAGCCGTTGCAGACGGCATCGTACTGATAGGCCTTGATCGTCAGAGGATCCTGGTTTTCGAGAGCATCCAATCCGCCCTGCGGCATCGAGAACGGGTTGTGAGCGAAATCGATCTTCTTGTCTTCTTCGTTGTATTCGAAGAACGGGAAGTCGACGATCCAGCAGAACTCGTAGCGATCGCGATCAACGAGGTTCAGTTCCTCGCCTGCGCGCGTGCGGGCTTCACCAGCGAACTTGTAGAACTTGGCAGGATCGCCCGCCACGAAGAAGCAGGCGTCACCAGCTTCCAGTCCAAGCTGCGTGCGAACTGCTTCGGTGCGCTCTTCGCCGATGTTCTTTGCGAGCGGACCGGAACCGGCGATCTTGCCGTCCTCTTCCTTCCAGAAAATGTAACCGAGACCCGGCTGGCCCTGCGCCTGCGCCCAGGCATTCATGCGGTCGCAGAAAGCGCGGCTTCCGCCGGTCTTCGCCGGAATTGCCCAGACTTCGACCTTCGGGTTCGACGCAATCATGTTCGCGAAGACCTTGAAGCCTGAGCCAGCGAAATGCTCGGTGACAGCCTGCATGGTGATGGGGTTGCGCAGATCCGGCTTGTCAGAGCCGTATTTGCGGATCGCTTCATCATAAGGAATGCGTGGCCAGTTCTTTGTTACAGGCTTGCCCTCGGCGAATTGTTCGAACACCGCCGTCATCATCGGCTCCATCGTGCCCCAGACATCTTCCTGGGTGACGAAGCTCATCTCGACGTCGAGCTGGTAGAATTCGCCCGGCAGACGGTCTGCGCGCGGATCCTCATCGCGGAAGCAAGGCGCGATCTGGAAGTAGCGGTCGAAGCCAGCCACCATCAGAAGCTGCTTGTACTGTTGCGGCGCCTGCGGCAGGGCAAAGAACTTGCCGGGGTGAATACGGCTCGGCACCAGGAAGTCTCGCGCACCTTCAGGCGAAGAGGCCGTGAGGATAGGCGTCGAATACTCGGCAAATCCGGAAGACGTCATACCGGACCGCATGGCCGCAATGATCTGGGTCCGCTTGACGATGTTCTTGTGCAGCGTTTCGCGGCGCAGATCGAGGAAGCGATACTTCAGGCGAACATCTTCCGGGTATTCCGGCTCACCGAAGACCGGCAGCGGCAGTTCCTTGGCAGCCGACAGAACCTCGATCTCCTTGGCATAGAGCTCGATTTCGCCCGTTGGCATGTTCTTGTTGACGGTTTCGTCGGTGCGGGCCTTGACCACGCCATCGATACGAATGACCCATTCGCCGCGAACGGTCTCGGCGACCTTGAAGGCCGGGCTATCGGGATCGGCGACCACTTGGGTCATGCCATAATGGTCGCGAAGGTCGATAAACAGAACGCCGCCGTGGTCACGAACACGGTGGACCCAGCCGGAGAGGCGAACGGTCGCGCCGACATCGGACTTCCTGAGAGCGGCACAGGTGTGGCTGCGATAAGGGTGCATTTCAAAATCCTGGAATCGGGTAAGCCAGCTCGAAACACAGATTCCGGCCAGCGTTTAAAATCGGGCGGAAAAGCGCATGGTGCGCCAGATTTGTCAAGCAGAAGTGCCATTCAACGCAGAAAGGCGGGCCTTTATCCTCTGCGCGGTCGCGACTCAGACGAGGTTACTCCGGCAGGAGAAACTGCACGAGATCCAGAGGCGGAACCGGGGAAAGGTCTGCGCAGGCGCTATCCCGCGCAATCTTCTGATCAATCAGAAGGTGTGCGTAACCATGGGCGTGAGCCCAGACTAGATGTTCGACGGAAAGTCTGCCCTCGACGCCTGTCAGACCCAGGCGTTCAGCCACAGAACGGGAAACTTCCGCCAGCACATCGCGCGCGCCCTGCCCTGCTTCGCCGAGAACCGGATCGTCCCAATCCAGCCTGTTCTTATTGAACATCAGCCGGAAAAGATGAGGATTCGACGCGGCAAAGGCCGTGTAACCCCGCAGGGCAGCACGGAGTTGCTCGGCAGCAGTGGGCGCGGCCGTTGACATCTCGCTTGTCATTGACAGTCGGAACGCCTTGAAGCCCTCCGCGGCCAGAGCGTTCAATAAATGACGCAGGCTTGGGAAATGATGCTCCGGCGCAGCATGAGACACGCCCACCCGGGCCGCCAGCTTGCGCAATGACAATTCCTCAAGCCCCAGTTCCTCCAGCAGGGCTAGGCCATTCTCGATGAGCGCCTGCCGCAGATCCCCATGATGATACGCTTTTTGTCTCGCCATTCCACCTTCTTACCGCTGAAGCACAGGGCGTGTCAAAATAATCTTGACATTGCCAAGTTTGGCCTCATGCTAAATCTTGTCACCGTCAAGATGAGGCGCTCATGCACGTAGATACCGTATTTTCACTTGCCAGCAGCGTTGCTTTGGGTGGCTGGCTGCTGCTCATTTTTGCGCCCCGATGGCCAGCACTGGTCGCTTTCATCCGGTCAGGCTTGATCGGGGCGCTGTCGCTCACCTATGCGGTCCTGGTCTTCGTCTATTTCTTTCGGGTTGAAGATGGCGGGTTCGGCTCGATTGCCGAAGTCCGCGCTCTGTTTCTGAGCGATGCGGTGCTGACGGCCGGCTGGGTGCACTACCTTGCCTTCGATCTCTTCGTGGGCACCTGGATCGCTATCGAAGCCGACAGGCGTGGCTATAACCGGCTGCTGCAGGGGCCTCTGCTTGTTGTCACTTTCATGTTCGGTCCACTCGGCCTTCTGCTCTTCTCCATCACCCGCGCCAGCGAGGCGGCGCTGACGCTCCGAAAGGTCTGACCGATGACGATAGGCTTTGACGACAGCATTTCACCTGCCCTCTCACGCAACATCCAGAGCTCGGCAGACAAGACACGGCGTTTGCTGATCGTCAGCATCGGGCTGCAACTGGGACTCGCTGTTCCCAGTCTGGTCGCCCTCGTCATCGACGACCGGCTGATCAATGAGATCAGTGTCTGGATCAAGCCGCTCAAATTTCAGGCGTCGCTCATCGTTATGCTTGGAACGCTGCTTTTGCTGCTGCCACTGATCGAAAGACGTGTCCGTGAAGGCCGTGGCGTCTGGCTTGCATGCATGGTCGCCGCCGCCACAGCAACCGGTGAGATTGCCTACATCACGCTGCAGGCTGCGCGTGGCCGCGCCTCCCATTTCAACACATCCACGGCGACGGAGGCCCTTGCCTATAGCCTGATGGGCGTGGGTGCCGCCCTGCTTGTTCTCTCAAGCCTGGTCATCGGAATTTACATCCTTCGTCGCCCGGACCGCTCCGTCCAGGCGGGCCTGCGGCTTGGGGCTGGCTGGGGATTGATTCTGGGCAGCATCCTGACCTTGATTACGGCATTCGTTCTCGGGAGCGGCCAGATTGCCGGACCCGGTCACTGGGTAGGCGGAATTCGCAGCGATGCAGGCGGCCTTCTTCTGCTCGGCTGGTCGCGAACCGGTGGCGATCTGCGCGTTCCGCACTTCTTCGCAACGCACATCATGCAGGCTCTGCCGATTCTGGGGCTGCTGGCGGATTGTCTTGTTGCGCAGCACGCTCGCTGGATGATTCTCGGCGGTGCTCTAGTATCGATCGCGGTTGTGGTCATGACCTTTGTTCAAGCTCTCAGCGGTCAGCCGTTCCTTTGAGATGAGACTTATCGAGCCGCAATCATCAGTTCCCGTGATGGATCGATCTAAGCTCTGAACTATCTTCCGCCTCAAGGCGTGGCTAAAACAGTGGAACGACGCATGGGAATGGCCCCTCGCTCGTCAAGCACAGCAGATGGCCTCAAACCATGTCCACCATACGCCCGCTGATCCCCCTGCTCGTCACTGCCGGCATATTGATTGGCGGCAATGGCCTGCAAGGGACCTATATTGCGCTTCGCGGGTCCGCCGAGGGCTTTTCACCATCAACGATTGGAATGATCGGTGCTGCCTACAGCATCGGGTTTGCCATCGGTTGCCTCTATGTGACCCGCATCCTGCGATCCATCGGGCATATTCGCAGCTTCGCGGCCATGGCGGCCATCACGGCAAGCTGCAGCATTCTCATGCCGCTCTTTATCGAGCCCGGTTTCTGGATGCTGATGCGGTTTATCATCGGCATTGCGGTGGCCAGTCTCTTCGCCGTCATCGAAAGCTGGATCAATGCCAAGGTCACCAATGCCAATCGGGCCAGGACTCTTTCCGTCTATCGCCTGGTCGATCTGTCATCGGTAACGCTTGCCCAATATCTTATTCCTGCCATCGGCGTCGAAGGTCCGGTCATCTTCTCGCTGGTGGCAATTGCGATGGCAATGTCACTGGTTCCCATCTCGGTTGCAGACCGCTCGCACCCCTCTCCACCGGAAGCGATCAACTATGATATTCGCGCCGTCTGGCGGATCTCGCCGCTATCCGTGGTCGGCGTCATAGCGGTGGGCCTCGCCATGGCGGCCTTCCGCAATATCGGACCGATCTACGCCCAGGATATCGGCATGAGCGTCACAGGGATTGCCACCTTCATGAGCGCGGGCATCATCGGCGGTGTCGTTCTGCAATATCCCCTCGGCCTTTATTCCGACAGGCTGGACCGTCGAAAGGTTATCATCTGGGCCACGATCGGAACGATCCTCACAGGCGGATACCTTTCATTCGTCGCTGGCCTTGACCAGACCGCGAACATCATCGGCATCTTCGTCTATGGTGCCTTTGCCATGCCGCTTTACTCCCTTTGCTCGGCCCATGCGAACGATCACGCAAAGCCGGGCGAGCACGCTCTGGTTTCCGCAGGGCTTCTCTTCTTCTGGTCTATCGGGGCGACCATCGGGCCGCTGCTTGCATCGCTTCTGCTGCAGTTCATCGGACCCAAGGTGTTCTTCATCTACACCTCGTTCATCTTCACCGGGTTCCTTGCCTATACATTCCTGAGAATGAGAACCCGGCCCGCCATTCCGCCAGAACAAAGGCCGGGTCGCTTTCGAGCCCTGCTGAGAACGTCGGCCTATTTCAACAAGCTCGCTGGCACACCCGATGACGAGGGCCGGCCACCCCGGACGTGAGCACTGTGTCACTCTGCCCGCGTCAGCTCATTGATGATTTGCGCACTCAGGTTTAAAAGGCGGCGACAAGAAGCAGGACGCGCCACCATGATCCGGATGAACCGCAGGAACGTGCTGAAAGCTGGGCTTGGCATCGCGGCCTATGGAACGGGGCTGGGTGCTGCGATAGTTTCCAGCAGAACAGCGAACGCCGCCAATGAAATCGAACTGGAGGCCGTGAACGCCAAAGCTCTGCTGGACGGTCAGCATCTGACTGATGGCGTCATGACCTACCGCTCCCTTGGCGAGCCGGATGCGTTGATGCCGCCGACTTTGCGCGTAAAGCGGGGTGAACCCTTTTCCGCGAAGCTCATGAACCGTCTCAATGAACCAACGACCATTCATTGGCATGGCCTGCGCATCGAGAACCGGATGGATGGCGTTCCCTTTCTGACCCAACCCTATGTCTATACGGGCGACAGCTTCGACTATCGGTTTGCGGCACCGGATGCAGGCACCTTCTGGTACCACCCCCACTGCAATACACTGACGCAGATGGGTCGCGGCATGACAGGAATGCTGATCGTCGAGGACCCGAAAGACCCGCAATTCGATGCGGAAATCGCACTCAATCTGCGGGACTGGCGGCTTGGGGCAAAGGGAGAGTTCATCGAGCAGTTCAAGCCGCGCGACGCTGCCCGAAACGGCACATTCGGCACCGTGAGGGGAGCGAACTGGCAGGTCCAGCCTGCCTATGAGGCGCCATCGGGCGGAATTGTACGACTGCGGCTTGTTGCGAGTGACGTGACGCGCATCTATCAGCTTCGGCTGGACGGTGCCGATGCCGATGTGATTGCCATCGACGGCCAGCCTGTCCCAAACCGCTTCCGACTGGAAACGGCGGTCATCGGGCCCGGTCAGCGTCTCGACCTTGCGATGCGTATGCCGGATGTCGAAGGCAGTGTCGTGTCGCTTTTGGACACTCGGCCTTCCACCGCAAAAACTGTTGCGACCTTCCAGGCCATCGGCCAAAGCCTCAAGCACCGGCTCGAGGAGCTGCCACCTCTCTCAGCCAATCCATGGCAGGAGCCTGATCTCAAGAATGCAGAGCAGATACCGCTGATCCTCAGCGCTACGGCAGAAGGTGGCGCAAAGGAATCCTTCTGCGGCTCGCTTGGATATACGTTCTGGGCTATCAATCGTGTGCCTTGGCCTGGGGACAGCGTCGATCCGACCGCGCCGCTTGCGGAGCTGAAACTGGGCAAGAGCTATATCTTCAATCTGGAAAACCTGACGCCGCACATCCATCCGATCCATCTGCACGGAATGAACTTCCAGGTCGTCGCTTCCAATATGAGACAGGTTCCGCCCCTGATCACCGATACCTATCTCGCCATGCCAGACGAGAAGGTACAACTATCGCTAGTTGCCGACAATCCGGGTGACTGGGTCCTGCATTGCCACATCATCGAGCATCAGAAGAGCGGAATGACATCTTACGTTAGGGTCACCTGAATTTTGTACATTGTTGCCGTCTGGACGACAAAGCAGCGGATAATACCGGGGGTTGATCCATCGCAACGGTCCTTCTGTTGACTTTGGCTGACGAAAGGAGAAGGAAGGTAGAACGTTTATTCTCAACTCCTGCCGACGAAGCTGATGATCGATACGACAATTGCCCTTGAGGAAGCCTGCCGAACACTTGCCCGCTCGCAATTCGTGACCGTTGACACGGAGTTCCTGCGTGAAACGACCTTCTGGCCAGAGCTGTGCCTCATACAAATGGCAGGCCCGGATCTTGAAGTCATCGTCGATCCACTCGCCAAGGGTTTGGACCTCAAGCCTTTTTTCGAGCTGATGGCAAATCCGGAAGTCGTGAAGGTCTTTCATGCCGCACGTCAGGATCTGGAAATCGTCTACCATCTCGGAAATCTGATACCACATCCCATTTTCGACACGCAGGTCGCCGCAATGGTCTGCGGCTTTGGCGACTCGATCTCCTATGACCAGCTCGTACAGCGGATCAAGAATGTGCAGATCGACAAGTCGTCTCGTTTCACGGACTGGAGCAGGCGCCCTCTTTCGGAAAAGCAGCTGGACTATGCACTCGCCGATGTAACCCATCTGCGTGATGTCTATCTCTTCCTCAAGAACAAGCTGGAAGCGGAAGGTCGTACAACCTGGGTGAGTGAGGAGATGGCGGTTCTGGAATCGCCTGAAACCTACGACATGCATCCGGATGATGCGTGGCTGCGTCTGCGATCGCGTCTGCGCAAACCGCAGGAACTGGCGGTTTTGAAATATGTCGCCGCGTGGAGAGAACGCGAAGCGCGCAGCCGCAATGTTCCTCGCTCCCGGGTGCTCAAGGATGACGCGATTTTCGAAATTGCCCAGCAACAGCCAAAGGACGTGGATGCGCTGAGCCGATTGCGCACGATCCCGAAAGGCTGGGAGCGCTCTTCCTCCGGCACTTCGATCCTGTCTGCGGTCAACGAGGCTTTGAGCCTGCCGCGATCGGACATGCCACAGGCCGCAAAGCACACGCATGTTCCTGAAGGCGCACAGTCTGCCGTAGAACTATTGAAGGTGTTGTTGCGGCTGGTTTCGGAGAAGCACGGCGTTGCCGCCAAGGTTCTCGCCAGCAGTGACGATCTCGACAAGATTGCGACCGATGGCGCATCAGCAGATGTGCCTGCTCTCCAGGGCTGGCGCAAGGATCTCTTCGGGGATCCCGCTCTCAAGCTGATCTCGGGCGAGGTTGCGCTTCGCTTCGTAGACAAGCGGGTCGAGGCGGTCGAGCTGGGACCATGAACCGGAGTTCATGGGTTTCCGTGAGGCTCATTCATCTGTCCTTGAGTGAGGAATAGTAAAGGCCATCATCTGAAACCTGCAGCCGGAAACTTGGCGGAAGTCATGCAGAGACCGACAAGGAAGCGCCTCGCAACGCCAAGCGGCAGGGCTGTCATGCCCCTCTCGCGATGGATCCTGCTCTGCCTGTTTGTCGCGCTTACAGGCGTGCTTTACATGGTGCTGTTTACGGACAGCAAAGCCTACTACATCGGTGCGATCTACGCTCTCGCGTGCAGCCTTCCACTCATTCTCTTCGAATCCGGCCGGCTACTGCCAGGCCTTCACGCACGCATACAGAAGCTTTCCACACCGGCCTACTTCGGCAGCACATTGCTTGCCTATCTGGTTTTGACGGGAACGGGTTTTGGCATCGCAGGCGCCAGTTTGAAGCTTTTGGGTCTTGCTGATGCCGAGTGGCGCGATGTCCTTATCCTCAGACTGACAAGCTTTCTCTACACGATGGCCTTCTTCTTCGTGGGGATCACACTGTTGCGGATCAGGCAGTTGCTGGGCCGGGAGGTGTTTTCCAGCCTCATTACGGGTCGCTATAGAAAGCCTCTGAAAGAGGAACGCATCTTTCTCTTTATCGATGTCGTCGGTTCGACGAGCTACGCGCGTGAGTTCGGCGATCTGCGGGCGCAGGAATTTCTGGGAGAAATCTTCGCAAGTTTTGCAGAACATGTGCGGGCTCATGATGGAGAGATAGACGATTATGTTGGCGATTGCGCCATCATCACATGGCGTTTGAAAGCGGGCATAGACGGGGCGCGCTGCGTCTCATGTCTCTGCGCGATCCTGAGCGAATTGGAAAGCAATAAGGACTGGTGGATTCATCAGTTTGGCAGGGCGCCGAAAATTTGTGCGGCTCTCCATGGCGGCACTGTGGTTACCGCCGCAATCGGTCTATTTCACCAGAAAATCACGTATTTCGGCGATGTCGTGAATACGACGGCGCGCATAGAGGGCCTCTGCAAGACCCTTGGAGAACCTGTTCTGATATCAGCCGAGCTGTTGGGCCGCATGAAGCTTCCAGACAATGTGACCGCCCATGCTTGCGGCGCGCATACGATCAAAGGTCATGATGCTCCCCTTACCGTCTTCGCGCTGAGACAGCCAACCGCCTGAAATCGCGGACTATTCGAAGACGAATGCGAGACGACGGCCCGTCAGCTTCGCCAGTTGCTGGAGACGCCCATCCAGACGCTCGCCCGCGAAGTTGATGTATTCGTGGGGGACGACCAGTTCCAGATCCAGATCCGGCTGATTGGATTTGCGGAAATACAGGTGGTTGACGACGCCCGGCATGGACGCCGAGAAGAGGTAGACCACGCGAAGCAGCCCGCCCAGAAGTTTGGCAAGGCCCAGCAATCGCGGCGTGGCAATCTGCGCCAGAGGCTCCGTTGCGCCATCGTCATGCAGACCTTCGAAGCGGTAGTAATTCGCCAACGCGAGATAGGCGCGCCCCGGATGCGTGATACCCACCAGTGACGAATGCGCGATCAGGTTAAGAGCCTGAAGCCCGCGATAATCCGGATGAGCACGCCAGCTGATATCCGCCAGAAGGCATGCAGCTCTCCGGTAACGGCTCTCCTCTTCCGTTTCATCGATCCCGAAGGAGGGCACCATACGACCGGTCCACTCCGCCAGTTCGCGTGCATGCTCCGGCGAACGGGCGCGCAGGATGGCCAACTGATCGGAAGCTATCAGAAGCGGATCCTCCGCCTGCTCCTCCTTGGGCAGTTGGGCATAGAGATAGCCTTCGCGCACGCCTTGAGCGGAGAAGATCACGCGCGCCGGCTTCATGACGCTCAGCACTTCCTGCATCGCAACTGCACCAAATGGCAGAAGCGCCCTGCGGTTTTTGGAAACCGATTGCCAGGCCGGATCCTTGCTGTCCTTCGAAAGCACGACCTGCTCAAGAAAGTTCTGGATCTCGTCGAAACGCAACTCATACCCTTGCATCATGTGCAGTGGGTAATGCGTCATCTCCATGTGCAGCTTGGCAATGTTGCGCCAGGTTCCTCCGACAGCGTAGAAGGTGCGCCCTGCCCCTTTCGCGAGAAGGGCGGCATCCTTCACATGTCCTTTCGCAAGACTGCGTGCCTTCGCAAGCGATCCACCGGACACTTCGGAAAGGCGCAGACCACCGAGCGGCAGGGTGATGCCCTTGCCGACCTTTCCGGCCTCGATGTCTATGAGCTCCAGCGAACCGCCGCCCAGATCGCCGACAATTCCATCAACTTCACTAAAGCCGCTAATGACACCGAGGGCCGAGTAGAGAGCTTCCTCTTCGCCGGACAGCACCTGGACGGGATGGCTGAGGATGCGCTCCGCCTCTTCAATAAACGCAGGTCCATTGCTCGCTTCACGGGCTGCAGCTGTCGCCAGGATGAAAATACGCTTTGCCTGCGCCTGATCCGAAAGCGCACGAAAACGACGCAGCGCATTGAGCGCGCGTTCAACCGCCTGTTCGTCCATCTTTCCGGTAAGGCCGATGCCCTTGCCGAGACCGCAGAGAACCTTCTCATTGAAGAGAACGGCAGGTGCGCGAGACAAGCCTTCGTAGACCACGAGGCGAACAGAGTTGGACCCAATATCCACCACGGAAACAGGAGCGCTTCCGGGGAGACGCCCCTGTGCATCAGATCGTACCATAAAGCCCTATTTCTTACGTCCGGACATGATGCCCGCGATGAGTTTTGGCGCGCTTGACTTCAATGCTTCACCCCGGCCCGAAAGGCTCGGATTGGTCATGAAATAGTGTTGCGCGTTGAAAGGTTCCTCACCTTTGCGTGCTTCAATCCTGCGCGATGTTCCGTCGGGCAGTATCTCGTAGCTCTGTTGGTTGTCAATCAGGTTGCCCAGCATGATCTGTGAAAGGACTTGCTCATGCACTGTAGGGTTAAGAAGCGGGACCAGCGTTTCGACCCTTCGGTCAAGATTGCGCGGCATCATGTCGGCTGACCCGATATAGACGAGCGCCCTTTCAGAAGGCAGGCCCTGGCCATTGCCAAAACAGAAGATGCGGCTGTGCTCGAGGAAGCGACCGACAATCGATTTCACGCGAATATTTTCCGAGAGACCTTCGACCTGTGGCCGAAGGCAGCAGATGCCGCGTACCACGAGATCCACTTCGACGCCTGCCCTGCTGGCGCGATAGAGCGCGTCGATAATGTCCGGATCGACCAACGAGTTCATCTTCATCCAGATCGCCGCAGGACGTCCTTCAGTGGCATGGACGATCTCTTCCTCGATGTGCTTCAGGATTCGGGGCCGCAATGTATAGGGCGAAACCGCCAGCTTCATGCTCTCTTCGGGCTCGCCATAGCCGGTGATGAAATTGAAGACATTGGCCATGTCGTGCGCAATCTTCGGATTGCACGTGAAGAACGAAAGATCCGTGTAGATCTTGGCGGTGACCGGGTGGTAATTCCCGGTGCCGAGGTGGCAGTAGGTACGCAGCTTGCCATCTTCGCGACGCACGACCATTGACATCTTCGCATGCGTCTTCAATTCGATGAAACCGAACACGACCTGCACACCCGCACGCTCCAGGTCACGCGCCCAGCGAATGTTGGCCTCTTCATCAAAGCGCGCCTTGAGCTCGACGAGCGCGGTGACGGACTTGCCCATTTCGGCGGCATCGATCAGGGCGCGGACAATCGGGCTGTCGTTCGAGGTACGATACAGCGTCTGCTTTATCGCAAGCACGTCCGGATCTCTCGCTGCCTGCAACAGGAACTGCACGACGACATCGAAGCTTTCATAGGGGTGATGAACCACCATGTCCTTTTCGCGAATGGCGGCAAAGCAATCGCCCGCGTGTTCGCGCACACGCTCCGGGAAGCGGGCGTTGTAGGGCTCAAACCGCAGATCATCACGTGGTGCCTTGGTGATTTCTGACAGGGTATTAAGCGCCAGCAATCCGGGCAGAACGGCAATACGGTTATCCGGCACGCCAAGCTCCTGCACCACGAACTGGCGCAGCGATGCGGGCATTTCGCTATCCGTTTCGATCCGGATAACCTTGCCACGGCGGCGGCGCTTCAGCGCCGTCTCGAAGAAGCGGACAAGATCTTCGGCCTCTTCCTCGACTTCGATATCGCTGTCGCGAATGATGCGGAAGGTACCGGCGCCTTTTACCTCATAGCCCGGGAACAGGCGGTCGATGAACATGCTCACGACATCTTCGAGAGTGATGTAGCGGATCGTCGCCCCCTCATCCGGCAGACGGATGAACCGATCCAGCGTCGGCGGCAGACGCAGCAGGCCCGTCATCGGTTCGCGACCACTCTTGCTATCCAGCTGCAGGCCCATGGAGAAGCCGAGGTTCGGGATGAACGGGAACGGATGGGCCGGATCAATGGAAAGCGGCGTCAGGATCGGGAAAAGATTATCCTCGAAATCGGTTGCCAGCCAGCTTCGGTCCTCGTCGGACAGGGCGGCTGGCCGCACGATCAGGATGTCTTCCTTGGCCAGATATTGTTGCAGAACGGCGAGAGACGCCTGCTGCTCCATCTGAAGATTGTCGATTTCCTTCAGGATATCCTCGAGCTGTTCCGCGGGAGTCTTTCCATCAGGGCTGCGAACGACGATACCCTGACGCACCTGCCCTTCCAGGCCCGCGACGCGGACCATGAAGAACTCGTCGAGATTGGCCGCAGAGATTGACAGGAAACGGACCCGTTCCAGAAGCGGATGGGCTGTATTCAAGGTTTCCTCGAGAACACGCCGATTGAACTGCAACCACGAAAATTCTCGGTTGATAAACCTCTCAGGGCTGCTCAGCAGGTCGATGCCCGGTGCCTCCGCAACAGGCGGCAGCACATTGGTTTCCGACATCTGATCCATTGACGACCCTTCCCAAAGTCTGAACAGGAGTTTCCCGACACGACTTGCGCCGCATGGCGTAGTTCATGTCAGCCGGAATCAACGCCTGTTCCGGCCCTTCCTCCCGGCCCTATAACTTTTCAACGACGGAAAGATGACAGTCAATCTTCCGCATCGTCCGTCGAGAAACTCTCCAGCACTTCGGCCGCGAGATTGCGCGTAATCCTCGTGCCCCTGGCTAGAGCCAGATGATCCAGCCGCTCAACAACACCTTGTGCTGCCTGCATGGAGCGCTCCATACGCGCCACGATATAGGCCACGATCCGATCATCGATGTGCAGCTGACGGTCTGCAAAGAGCTTGATGATGACCTGTCCCAGCAGGTCTTCGTCCGGCTCGCCGATCTCAACCACCGTGGCCGCCTTCAGGCGAGAGCGCAGATCAGGCAGGGTGACGGGCCATGACATGGGCCAGAGCCGCGCGGTCATCAGGAGGCTGTGACCGTTTTCCCGGACACTGTTGATGACGTGAAACAGCTCGTTGTCGTCGAAAGCAACCCGGTCCGCATCCTCGAAGAGAACCGGTCCTGTCGCCGCGATCGTTGCGGCTTCTGCGCCCGCTTTCGGCTGAATGATCTCTGCACCGGCCTTCTCTCGCCAGACATTGGCCAGATGCGTCTTTCCGCAGCCGGCAGGCCCGGTCAAAATCACGACCGGAGCATTCCAGTGCGGCCATGCATCAATCATTGCAACGGCAGCACTCACCGGTTCCGCGACGAGAAGATCCTCGCGGCCGATTGCGGCATCATGGCTCAGCGCCAGCGGAAGCTGCTCCGCGCGCTGGCGCCTTGTCTTATCAAGCGTCTCTGTCATGCGAAATTTGGGGCTCTTGCACGGCCTTTGTTGCGACTTCCGCCTTTTCATCCCAAGGCAGGGCAGTCGAATGGCCGAAATATATGTCGCTTTGAAGATAGCGTGAGATCGCAAATCGCACAAGCACGCCAACAACTGCGGCGGCGGGCACTGCAATCAGCAAGCCAACGAAACCGAACATGGCACCGAAGGCCAGAAGCGCAAACATCAGCCACACCGGATGCAGGCCCACGCTGGACCCCACGAGCTTTGGCTGAAGAATATTGCCTTCGATAAACTGCCCGGAAAAGAACACGGCCATGGTGGCGATGATCCAGCCGTAATCCGGCCAGAACTGCATGAGCGCTACACCCACCGCCAGGATGAGTCCGACCAGCGAACCGATGTAGGGAATGAAACTGATCATACCCGCGACGAAGCCGATCAGCAGGCCGAAGTTCAGACCGACCAGTGAAAGGCCAACGGCATAATAGATGCCCAGAATGAGGCAGAGCGAACCCTGCCCACGAATGAAGCCGGAGACGGCATCATCCATCTCTCGCGCCAGTTGGCGGATGGTATGGACCTGATCCCGCGGAACCCAGCTGTCCACTTTCTCAACCATGTGGTCCCAATCCAGCAGGATATAGAATGCGACGACGGGGGTGACGACGAGAAGCGAAATCACGTCGATCAGCGTTTTGCCTGAATTCCACAGCTGGTTCAGCAATCCGCCGATGAAGCCCGCGCCTTCCGACATCAAGCCGGAGAAATTCTGCTTGGCGTTCTGGATCTGCGTTACCATCCACTTCGGAAGGTAAGAGTTCTCGGGATTGGCGATCAGTTGCTGCAGCTGCGTGACGTAATCGGGCAAGACCTGCGCGAACTGGCTGAACTGGCTGATGATGAGGGGCACGACGACGACCAGCGCGATCGCGAACATCAGGATGAAGCTGATGAGAATGACTATGGTTGCCATCAGTCGGCTGAGGCCTCGCCGCTCCAGCCAGTCGGCAACCGGATCGAGAAAATAGGCCAATGCCATACCCGCCACGAAGGGCAACAGGATCGTCCTGAAGGCCAGAAGAAAGATGACGAAGGCGACGAACGCGCAAAGCCAGAACAGCACGTAACGCCGAAGGCTTGCACCGCTGATGTGATAGGCCATGAAAGGGTTCCCTGCTGCACTGCATTCATGAAGTGGGATAGGCTGCACCTGCCATCAAGGTCAAGCCGGATTACACCAAGGGGAAATCTGGCCGGCGGAGGTTCGAAAACAGGGGCAAACACCGGCAAACTCTTGCATCTGGCGGCACTCCGTGCCATGGCCAGCCGCAAGAATGGAACCGCCGCCATCACGGTGGCGAGGCCGGGATTTTGAGCAAGATTGCAGGTTTCCGCTCAAGGCACGACTGCCGCTCCGGGTCAGTGCTGCAGCACCTGCCAAACCCGTATTGGAGACGCATGATGAGTGAAGCAGGCAAGAATGGTCTTACCTACAGCGATGCCGGCGTCGATATCGATGCGGGCAATCTCATGGTCGAGAAGATCAAGCCCGCCGTCCGCTCCACGCGTCGACCGGGTGCCGATGGCGAGATTGGTGGCTTCGGCGGCCTGTTTGATCTGAAAGCAGCAGGCTTCACCGACCCGGTTCTCGTTGCGGCCAACGATGGCGTCGGCACCAAGCTGAAGATCGCAATCGACGCCGACCGTCACGATACTGTCGGCATTGACCTCGTGGCCATGTGCGTCAACGACCTTGTCGTGCAGGGCGCTGAACCGCTGTTTTTCCTGGATTATTTCGCGACCGGCAAACTAAACCCGGAACAGGGTGCCGCAATCGTTCTCGGCATTGCGGACGGCTGCCGTCAGGCTGGTTGCGCCTTGATCGGCGGTGAAACCGCTGAAATGCCCGGCATGTATCGCGATGGCGACTATGACCTGGCAGGGTTTGCTGTCGGGGCTGCCGAGCGCGGACAGTTGCTGCCGACCGGCGATCTTCAGGCTGGCGATGTCATTCTCGGTCTGACCTCGTCCGGCGTTCACTCCAACGGGTTCTCGCTTGTCCGCAAAATCGTGGACGTCTCAGGCCTTTCATGGAGCGATCCGGCTCCGTTCTCTGACGGCAAGACGCTTGGCGAAGCCCTGCTGACACCAACCCGCATCTACGTAAAGCCACTGTTGAAAGCGATCCGCGAAACGAATGCGCTCAAGGCCCTGGCACATATTACCGGCGGCGGTTTCCCTGATAATATTCCACGCGTTCTGCCGGATCATCTGGCCGCAGAAATCGATCTCGACAGCATCCCGGTTCCGCCCGTCTTCTCGTGGCTTGCCAAAACGGGCGGCGTTGTCGCCATCGAAATGCTGCGCACCTTCAACTGTGGCGTCGGCATGATCGCCGTTGTCTCGGCAGAAAATGCGCAGGCGGTGACAGAGGTTCTCAATCGTGAAGGTGAAGTGGTGGTACCGCTTGGCCGGATGGTTGCCCGGGAAGCGGGCGCTCCCGGAACCATCTACAAGGGAACGCTTGCTCTATGAGGCAGATCCGCAAACGCGTTGTTGTCCTGATTTCGGGCGGCGGTTCGAACATGCTGGCGCTCGCCGATGCCTGTGCGGCGGACGATTTTCCTGCCGAGATCGTCGGCGTGATTTCGGATCGCAAGGACGCAGGTGGCCTCGCCAAAGCCGAAGCACGCGGCATCCCGACCTTTGCCTTCGAGCGCAAGGATTTCGGTTCCAAGGCTGAGCATGAAGGTGCGGTGCTTGAGGCGCTCGCGACGTTGAAGCCGGACCTGATCTGTCTGGCGGGCTACATGCGCCTGCTCTCTTCGGACTTCATTCGTCCTTATGAGGGGCGCATCCTGAATATCCATCCATCACTGTTGCCGCTCTTTCCGGGTTTGCACACGCATCAACGTGCAATCGAGGCAGGCATGAAGGTGGCGGGCTGCACGGTTCACATAGTGACCGAAGGTATGGATGAGGGACCGATCATCGCGCAGGCGGCTGTGCCCATTCTTCACGATGACACCGCACAGTCTCTGGCAGATCGCGTCCTGATCGTCGAGCATAAAACCTATAGACTTGCCTTACAGAAGATCGCTCTTTCGAAGGGCCAGCCCCGGGAACCTGCATTCGGTCCCGATCAATATATCATCAGCATTTGACGGAGATCTTCCGGAGTTTACTCTGAAGCCAGTTGCTCACAGCGGCAGATCGCGGCTCAGGCAAATATCCGAGACAATGCCACGATGAGCGCCACAGATTTCTCCTCCTTCATACGGTAGAAAATCTGCTTCCCTTCAAGCCGCGTATCGACGAGACCGCCCTCGCGCAGAACCGTCAATTGTTGCGAAAGGGTTGGCTGATGGACGTTCACCTGTTGCTCAAGCTGGCCGACCGAATACTCGTTTTCCATCAGTGCGCATGCGATTTTCAGTCTCACTGGATGGGCCAATGATTTGAGGTGACTGATAACTTCAGACGCCTGTGGCGTGTCCGAAGCCAGACTTTCAACTTCAAAGGCGACATTGCTCGCTATGTACGTCATGACCCACTCCATCCAAGAAGGCGGTCTTGCGCGTGCCAAGCCATTGTCAGAATGACCGATTTGACATGCCTGAGGCGTTGACCCCCTGTTGGTTGACACCCTGAATGATCGTTACAGTGTCAGGGTGCCAGAGAGCTCAAACTCTAACCGCTATACATGTTACGATAATGTATAGCGGTCAGGGCGGCAATATACTAAAATTAGAGTATATATGTCGAAGGATGGGTTAATCGGGACACGATTTCCTTCATTTTTTTAGAAAATTTAGAAGATCTTCAGTCAATCTCTGCTTGTGGGATGCAAATAGCCCGTGAGGCGCCCCTTCATACTCAATCAGTTCTGCACCTGAGATACCGTCGGCAGCAGCACGCCCAGATGCATCGATCGGGACCGTTTCATCACCTGTTCCATGAATGATCAGCGTCGGCACGCGGAAATGTGCAAGATCTGGACGGAAATCCGTGGTTGCGAAGGCCTCCGCGCAGGCGAGCGTCGGCTTCAGGCCGGCCATCATGGCCTGATTGAAAGACCAGTCCAGCACCGCGTCGCTCACCGATCCGGTAAAGACGCCCACGCCGTAAAAGCTTTTGAAGAAGGAGCGGAAGAATTGGGCGCGATCTTCCTTCATGCCTTCCGTCATTTCAGCAAATTTTGCCTCGGACGTGCCTTCCGGATTGTCTTCCGTCTTCAGCATGAAGGGAACGACCGAAGCCACGAGCGCCGCCTTGACGACGCCCTTCCCGCCATGGCGAGACATGTAGCGCGCCACTTCCCCGCCACCCATCGAAAAGCCGACGAGCGTCACATCTGAAAGGCCAAGCCCTTCGATGACATCTGCAAGATCGTCGGACAGGGTATCGTAGTCGTAACCCGTCCATGGTTGTTCAGAACGTCCGAAGCCGCGGCGATCATAGGAAATTGCGCGAAAGCCGGCATTGGCCGCTTCCATGGCGAAGTCATCCCAGGTGTCTGAGGTCAGCGGCCAGCCATGAAGCAGGACGATCGGGCGACCCTGCCCCCAATCCTTCACGTAGAGTTCTGTTCCGGTCCGGGTCTTGATCATGGTCATCGGGGGATCCTTTCGCTGGATTGCCCCCGTTTAACGCAGTTTTCCGATCTGCGTTCCGTCCTGACCCTATCGAAGCCTATCGCGATTGAGGAGCGCCCATTGCAGCAGCATGATCGTCTTGCCGTCGAGGATCTCGCCACTCTCCACCATGGTCAAAGCTTGCGAGAGCGGAATTTCCAGGACCTCGATGTCCTCGTTCTCTTCCTCAAGACCGCCTCCTTCACTCACCCTGTCCTCCACATCAATAATGGCGGCGTAAAAGTGAATGAGTTCTGTCACGGCGCCGGGCGACATGAAACATTTGAACAGAAAGCGCACATCGCGCACCTGATAGCCGGTTTCTTCAATCGCTTCGCGGCGGATAGCTTCTTCCGGGTGCTCGCCATCAAGAAGGCCGGCCGGGGTTTCGATCAGCAATCCGTCGGTCTCGTTCATATAGGCAGGCATGCGGAACTGGCGGACCAGAACCACCAGGTCCCGCTTCGGATCATAGAGCAGGATCGTTGCGCCATTGCCCCGATCATAGACTTCGCGGTCGAGCCTGCTCGTCTTGCCGTTGCGACCCGTATAGTCAAAGCTGACCTTGTGGAGAAAATACCAGTTATCGGAAAGCAGCTTCTTCTCGACGATGGTCACCTCGGGTTGTATTGGCTGCGTCATGCCGTTTCCTTCTTGAGCCAAACCCGATTGTCATGAACGGCGGCACCGCCATAGGGTGCCACCGGGTCAGCCCCGGTCAGGACATTGATCCCCTCACCATCCATATGTGCACCATTCGGCCAGAGCCCCTCGGCAATCAGAACGCCGCGCCGGGCAGTCGCAACGATCTTGACGTGGATGCGCAGGTCCCCGCGCCGGTTGCCGATGCGAACGATGCTGCCGTCTTCAAGATCATGGCTGGCGGCATCATCCGGGTGAACCATGACCTCTGGACGCCCTTCCTTGTCGCGCGAGGTTTTTGTCTCCGCAAACGTGGAGTTCAGAAAGTTGCGCGCAGGCGACGTGGCCAGCCGGAAAGGATGCTCGTCATCGGTCAGTTCGATGACATTGACCTGATCGGGGAATGTCGGAAGTTCCGCGTGGGGTCCGAGCGGACCGATGCTGGCTGGCGTCTTGTTGGGGGATGGACCGTTTGCCCAATCCGGCTTGAAGCGAAACTTCCCATCGGGATAGCCAAAGCCATTCAGATAGTGAGACTCTTCGAAGCCCGGCTGACAATCGATCCATTTGTCGACCAGCAACTGATCGTAACCTGGGTAGCCGTTCGGCAGCAGCATGCGATCGATATGTTCGCGTTCGCTCAAACCGAAGCCCGCATAGTGATCCACGCCAAGGCGCTTGGCGAGTTCCTCGATGACGAAAAGATTGGTGCGCACGGTGGCCGGTGGCTCCACCAGTTTCGGACCGAGCAGGATATGGTTCTGACCGCCAGCGCGGTACAGATCATCATGTTCAACGAACATCGTCGCGGGCAACACGATATCGGCCA
The DNA here is from genome assembly GCF_011046895.1 of Rhizobium rhizoryzae. Lineage (NCBI taxonomy): Bacteria > Pseudomonadati > Pseudomonadota > Alphaproteobacteria > Hyphomicrobiales > Rhizobiaceae > Affinirhizobium > Affinirhizobium rhizoryzae. The sequence continues at coordinate 3,046,756 of NZ_CP049250.1, forward strand.
CCTGCGCGGTGTCTGTCATGAAATGCTCATGGACCGCGACAAACAGGTCATTGCGCAGGAAACCCTGCCGCACCAACCGCTGCTCCGGCGCGATGTTCATCGGATTTGTGTTCTGGATGAGAAGAGCCGTGACCGGACCACGATGGCGCAGCGCAACCGGATCGCCCGTCAGAACGCGACCGATCTGCGACTGGTCCAGCATGCGGATATCGGGGTCGACATAGGCTGTGCCCATCAGTTCGCGCTTGTCGAGCCGGAAGAGTTCCCCATTGTTATGGAAGGCACCCCCGCCCTCGTATTGCCAGGAGCCGAGCACTGTGGCGATCGAAAGCGCCGCGTGCATCGACACGGTTCCGTTGCGCTGGCGCGTAAAGCCATAGCCCAGGCGGAAGAAGGTTTTCTTCGTCGTGCCGACGAGACGCGCGAAAGCCTCGATCTCTTCGACCGAGAGCCCGGTAATGGCAGACGCCCATTCTGGCGTCTTCGCCTGAAGATGCGCTTCCAATCCTGCGGGATCGTCGGCAAATTTCGCCATGTAGTCACGGTCGGCGTAACCATCCCGGAAAGCAATGTGCATGACGGCGCAGGCAAGTGCTGCATCCGTACCCGGCTTCAGGATGATCTTCACATCCGCCTGCTTCATCGTCGGGCTGTCGTAGATGTCGATAACGACAATCTTCGCGCCCCGCTCCTTGCGCGCCTTCACCGCATGGGTCATCACGTTGACCTGCGTTGCCACCGGGTTCGTGCCCCAGATCACCACGCAGTCGGATTTCGCCATTTCGCGCGGATCGGGCCCACGCAAAGCGCCTGTTCCCAGCACATAGCCTGTCCAGGCCATGTTGGTGCAAATGGAACCGAAGAAGCCGGAATAACGCTTGGCGTGCCGAAGACGTTCGATGGAATCGCGCTGCACCTGCCCCATGGTTCCGGCATAGAAATAAGGCCAGATTGCCTCGCTGCCGTGCTGGGCTTCGGCTTTCACGAAGGCTTCCGCAATCTCGTCCAGTGCAGCGTCCCAGGAGATCTCTTGCCAGCTGCCGTCACCTTTTGCGCCTATACGTCTTTTCGGCGTCATGAGGCGGTCGGGGTGATAGAGCCGTTCCGCATAGCGAGCGACCTTGGCGCAGATGACGCCTGCCGTGTAGCTATTGGCGTTGGCACCGCGCACGCGTCCGATCCGGCCATCATCGGTCAGATCAACGTCCAGCGCGCAGGCCGAGGGACAGTCATGCGGACAGACAGTGTGTCCGGTGGAATTTTTGAGTGTGATCGGGGTCGCAACGTTCATGTCTTTCCTATAGGACATGCGAAGGCTCGCAGAAAGCGGCATTTGCGTTGCATCAAATCTATTGAAATCATCCAGCAGGGTTTGGAATGAACTACCGGCACATCTATCACGCAGGCAATTTTGCCGATGTTCTCAAGCATGCAGTCCTGGCTCTTTTGATCCGGCACATGCAGAAGAAGGACAAGGCTTTTCGTGTGCTGGATACCCATGCCGGCATTGGGCTCTACGACCTATCTTCGGAAGAAGCGCAGAAGACGGGCGAGTGGCGGGATGGTATCGGCCGCTTGCTGGAAGCCGATCTGGACGCTCAGGTTGCTGGCCTTCTGCAGCCCTATCTCGACGCGGTTCGTGCCGAAAATCCCAAAGGTGGCCTCACTTACTATCCAGGCTCTCCCCGCCTGGCGCGCAACCTGTTTCGCCCACAGGACCGGCTTGCGGCGATGGAACTCCATCCGGATGATTACCGCCGTCTGGCACGTCTTTTCGAAGGTGACTTCCAGGTCCGCGCTACCGAGTTGGATGGCTGGCTGTCGCTGGGCGCCCACCTCCCTCCGAAAGAAAAGCGCGGCATCGTTCTCGTCGATCCGCCTTTCGAGATCGAAGGAGAATACGAACGGCTGGTTCAGGGCTTGGCAACAGCCTATCGTCGTTTTTCCGGCGGCACCTACTGCCTTTGGTATCCGCTAAAGAAAGGAGCGCCGATCCGGCGCTTCCATGAGGAATTGCAGGCGCTCGACATTCCCAAGATGCTTTGCGCAGAGCTTTCAGTGAAGAGTGACCGTGATGGCACCGGCCTGTCTGGCTCGGGCCTCATCATCGTCAATCCACCCTTCACGCTGAAAGATGACCTGCACCGTCTTCTTCCTCCCCTGAAGGATCTGCTTGCTCAGGATCGCTTTGCATCTGCGCGCGCATTCTGGCTGCGTGGGGAAGAACGGATAGACACTTAGTCGCCAGCCGTGACGGAACGGTGCTTGACCCAGCACGCACGCCGGGACATCTTCTCCGTGCATCGGAGATTTGATTCATGTTCCGTTCTATTTTTTCAAAACTGATTGCCCTCACCGCCCTTGCCGCAAGTACGTTCGCCATCGCACCGCAGACGCGTGCGGAGGACAAGGCCGGAGCCTTTGATTTCTACGTTCTGGCCCTGTCCTGGTCACCCACCTTCTGCTCAGGCGAGCGGGGACAGAAGAGCCCGCAGCAATGCGGCACCGACAAGAAATTCTCCTTCATCGTCCATGGGCTTTGGCCGCAGAATGAAAGCGGCTACCCCCAATCCTGCGCCAGTTCCGAACCGCGAACGGTGCCGGATGCTGTTGGGCGCCCCTATTTCGACATCATGCCGTCCATGGGCCTCATCGGGCACCAATGGCGCAAGCATGGAACCTGCACGGGCCTTTCCCAAAAGGATTATCTGGAGAAAATCCGCAGCGCTTACAACAAGATCAAGCTGCCGCAGGATCTGACTTCTCTCACAACCGCCGGGACTTTCTCGGCCGAAGTGATCGAGCAGAAATTCACCGAGATCAATCCTGGCCTCACCGCGGACTCCATCGCCGTTAATTGCGAAGCCTCCAAGTTTGAGGAGGTGCGGATCTGCATGACCAAGGATCTGGGCTTCCGCCCCTGCACGCAGGTTGACCGGGGTGGCTGCAAGATCAAACGCATCACCGTGCCGCCGGCACAGTAAACTGTAAGGAACTGCCATGAAACTGCTTGTGTCCCCAGCTTCCCCCTACTCCGCGAAGTGCCGCATGGCGGCGCGCCATCTTGCACTCGGGGTCGAAGAAGTTCGTGTCGACACCAATGCCGAACCGCCGGAACTCATCGATAACAATCCGCTGGGCAAGATCCCAGTCCTGCTGCGCGATGGCCAAAAGCCTGTCTATGATTCTGTCGCCATCATGCAGTTCTTCAACCGCCAGTCCGGCGGCAAGCTCTATCCGGCAGAGGCGCAAGCCCGAACTGACGCGGAAGTGCTGGAAGCACTGGCGGATGGTATTACGGATTGCCTGCTCGCCATCATCTACGAACGCCGGTTCCGGCCCGAGGATAAGGTCGAGCAGTCGTGGATCGACAAGCAGTGGAGCAAGGTGACACGCGGTCTGGATTATCTCGAGGCCAACCTTCCTGTCGTCGGCGACACCCTGCACGGCGGTCACTTCGCCCTTGCTGCGCTGATCGGCTATCTTGATCTGCGCTTTGCCGGCAAATGGGCGAATGGCAGGCCAAAGCTTGCTGCCTGGCCAGACCAGTTTTCGAAGCTGTTCCCCGAATTTGCGACTGTGAAGCCTGCTGCCTGATCACCAGCATAAAAAAAGCGGCCGAAGGTTTCCCTCCGACCGCTTCTTGATCCAGAATACGCGGATCAGAACTTGACGCCGATACCAACCTTGACCGAGTGGTCGTCGAAGCCGCGCGAGAAGTTCGTGCCGCCGAGGTTGTAATCCTTGTCCTGATAGTCCGTGTAACGATACTCAACGCGAGCGGTGATGTTGTTCGTTACCATGGTTTCAACGCCGGCGCCGACCGTGTAGCCGAGAGCCGTGTTGCTGTCGGTACCGCGAGCGTTCGAGAGTTCATGGTCAGCAGCGGCCAGACCAGCCGTACCGTAGATCATGAAGGGGTTCAGGTCGTAACCGACGCGGGCACGAACAGAGCCGTTGAGCTTTTCCTTGCCAACGGTGCCATTGCCTGCAGCGCCCTTCTGGCCGTTATAGCCGAGGTCTGCTTCAGCACCGTAAACGATCTGACCGCTCTGCCAGTTGTAACCACCGAATACGCCGCCGCCTGCGCCGTCAGCATCGGTGTGGCTGGAGCCACCCTTGAACTTGCCCATGTCGTACGAGCCGTAACCACCAAGGTAGAAGCCAGACCAGTTGCTGACAGGTGCCGCAGTTTCAACGGCAGCAGGTGCTTCCGGAATCTGGGTGACAGCATCAGCCGCATGGGCCGAAACAGCGATGAGACCAGCGGCAGATGCCATGAGGGTCGCGATAAGAGTACGCATACTTAATTCTCCTTTTCATTGCCGTGAGGGAGAAGCTGCCTTTGTTTCCAGCAGGCTTTTGGTTTCCCGTCGCGTTGACAGTGAAATTGGTGGGGAAATGAGGAATTGAAAGTACCGAAATGTGAATTGATTGTGGCAGAGCGATGGCTGAATCTGGATGTTGCTTCAGGGCAACATGCACTTTGTTAACCATAAGAGAGCGTATACGTTTGCTATTCATAAGAACTATTATTCGCATCGACGTGAATACATCAATAGATTCATGTATAACAAAAACAGGCCTGTCGCCCGATCTGTTGATTGGCGCGAACCGTAAAGCTCAATCATGAAAAACTTTAGTGAAAACTCCCTCAAATGCGAGTGACAGCGTGAACAAAAGACAAACCATACTTGTGACCGGCGGCGCGAAGCGCATGGGCCGGGCAATTTGCGAAGATCTTGCCCGTCACGGACATGCCATTGCGATCCACGCGAACGCGTCGCTCGCCGAGGCGGAAGCGCTCGCCGCAAATCTTCGAAATGAGGGTTGTCAGGCTGTGGCCCTGCAGGCCGATCTGCTGGATGACCGTCAGACGGAAATGCTGATCGGGAGAGCGGCTGCGGAACTCGGGCCCCTCACCGGGCTGGTGAATAGCGCCTCGATCTTTCTCAAGGATGAGCCGGATCGCTTCGAGCCGGATGTCTTCGACAAGCATTTTGCCATTCATGTCCGGGCTCCGTCCATTCTTTCGGCTGGTCTTCTGGCACAGTTGCCGGAGGGCGAGACCGGGCTCATCGTCAACATCATCGATCAGCGTGTCTGGAAGCTGACGCCTCAGTTCTACTCCTATACCCTCTCCAAGGCCGCACTGTGGACCGCCACCCAGACGCTCGCACAGGCCTATGCGCCGCGCATCCGCGTCAACGGCATCGGTCCCGGCCCTTCCTTCAAGAGCGAACGTCAGGCGGAAGAAGATTTCGCAAAGCAGATTGCCGGTCTGCCGCTGAAACAGGGTCCATCACGGGACGAATTCGGCCGCACGATCCGTTTTCTTTTTGACACTCCGTCCATCACGGGCCAAATGATAGCCTTGGATGGTGGCCAGCATCTGGCCTGGGAAACGCCTGATGTGGCGGAGATCATTGAATGAATGGAACGAAACTGCCTGACGGCGGCGTTCTCTACGACGAATCAGATGACGATGAAGACGACGTAATCCAGCCGGAAGCGGAAGCGGCGTCATCGCTGGCTGGCGTCCAGTGGAACGAGGGCTGGAAGAACGAGTCGGGCCTCAAGGGCGCCGATCTTATTGCCGAGTTCGTGAAGCATTTGCCGAACGCACCGGGCGTTTATCGCATGTTCAACGAAGCAGGCGATGTGCTGTATGTGGGCAAGGCCCGCAGCCTGAAGAAGCGTGTCTCGAATTATGCGCAAGGTCGGGTTCATTCCAACCGTCTGTCGAAGATGGTGCGCGAAACCACGCAGATGGAATTCGTCACCACTCGCACGGAAACCGAAGCCCTGCTTCTGGAAGCGAACCTCATCAAGCGGCTGCGCCCTCGCTTCAACGTCCTCTTGCGCGACGATAAAAGCTTTCCCTACATCATGATCACGGGCGATCATCGGGCACCGGCCATCTACAAGCATCGGGGTGCTCGGGCTCGCAAGGGCAATTACTTCGGGCCCTTTGCCTCTGCCAGTGCGGTCGGCCGCACGATCAATTCCCTCCAGCGTGCGTTTTTGCTGAGAACCTGCACCGACAGCGTCTTTGAGAGCCGCACCCGTCCGTGTCTGCTGTTTCAGATCAAGCGCTGTTCCGGCCCCTGCACGTATGAGATCAGCGATTCGGACTACGGGCTTCTGGTGCAGGAAGCGAAGGACTTCCTGTCCGGCAAGAGCCAGAGCGTCAAGGCGACCATCGCCAGCCAGATGGCGGAGGCCTCTGCCGATCTGGATTTCGAACGTGCCGCCGTCTATCGCGACCGGCTGGCGTCGCTCAGTCATGTCCAAAGCCATCAGGGCATCAACCCGGCAGGCGTTGAAGAGGCCGATGTCTTTGCGATCTATCATGAGGGCGGATTGACCTGCATTCAGGTCTTCTTCTTCCGGGCGGGCCAGAACTGGGGCAATCAGGCCTATTTCCCCAAGGCGGACCCGCAGCTCCAAGGCTCGGAAGTTCTGAATGCCTTCTTGGCGCAGTTTTACGACGACAAGCCGGTGCCGCGTCAGATCCTTCTATCGGAGACGATCGAGGAACAGGCTCTGCTTGCGGACGCGCTAAGTGAGAAGGCCGGATACAAGGTCACCATCTCCGTGCCGCAGCGCGGCGAGAAAAAGGATCTCAGCGACCATGTGCTTGCCAATGCGCGCGAAGCCCATGGACGCCGCCTTGCGGAAACGGCATCGCAAGAGCGCCTGCTGAAGGGTTTCGCGGAAACCTTTGCCCTGCCCTATGTGCCGCGCCGGATCGAGATCTACGATAACTCCCATATCATGGGCACGAATGCCGTGGGTGGCATGGTGGTTGCCGGACCGGAAGGCTTCATGAAAGGCCAGTACCGCAAGTTCAATATCAAATCGACGGACATCACCCCCGGCGATGACTTCGGCATGATGCGCGAGGTGATGACGCGGCGATTCTCACGTCTCCTGAAGGAGGAAGGCCTACCGGATCGCAGCGCTCTGCCTTCTCAAGAAGATGCCGTCGACGCGGGCTTTCCTGCCTGGCCGGATGTCATCCTCATCGACGGCGGCCAGGGACAGATGTCTGCGGTGCGCAAGATTCTCGATGAGCTTGGTATAAGGCAGGTCGTCACGGCCATTGGCGTTGCCAAGGGTGTGGACCGCGATGCGGGGCGCGAACGATTCTTCGCCGATGACCGCAGCGATTTTTCACTGCCGCCGCGGGATCCGGTACTCTACTTCATCCAGCGACTTCGGGACGAGGCTCACCGTTTTGCAATCGGCTCTCACAGGGCACGGCGCAAGAAAGAGATGGTGAAGAACCCGCTCGATGAGATTTCGGGCATCGGCCCTTCGCGAAAGCGGGCTCTTCTCCAGCATTTCGGAACCGCAAAAGCCGTCTCCCGAGCCGGAATAACCGATCTGATGACGGTGGAGGGAATCTCGGAGTCGGTGGCAAAGCAGATCTACAATCATTTCCACGAGAACAGATCGAGTTGAACGGCAGAAGACAGATACGACACGAGAATTTTGAGTTGACGCTTCGAGCCCGAAGCATCACTTAAAGGCAATTGCAACTGACAGGTTGACCATGGCATCGCGCGCACTGAACATTCCCAATCTTCTGACCTATGCGCGTATCGTAGCCGTACCGGTCGTCGTGGCGTGCTTCTTCGTCGAAGGGCGCCTCGAAAGCTCCGATGTGGCACGCTGGACCGCTCTTGCAATCTTCGTTGTTGCATCCATCACGGACTACCTCGACGGCTATCTGGCGCGCATCTGGAACCAGACATCGAACATCGGGCGTATGCTGGATCCGATTGCCGACAAACTGTTGGTTGCTTCGGTCCTGTTGCTGATGGCAGCAGATGGCACGATTGCGGGCTGGTCACTATGGGCGGCGATCACCATACTCTGCCGCGAAATTCTGGTGTCGGGCCTGCGAGAGTATCTGGCCGCGTTGAAGGTCGCCGTGCCTGTGACGCGCATTGCCAAGTGGAAAACCACCTTGCAGATGGTCTCCATCGCATTCCTGCTGGCAGGGGATGCCGGGGACAAGGTTCTGCCCTACACCACCGAAATCGGTCGTGCCTTCCTTTGGATCGCGGCTATTCTCACGATCTACTCCGGCTATGATTATTTCCGCGCCGGTCTCAGACATGTGGTGGATGAAGAATGAAGGTAAAGCTCGTCTATTTTGCCTGGGTTCGGGAGCGGATCGACAAGCCGGAAGAGGAAATCGACATTCCGGAGACGGTCGTGACTGGCCGGGATTTGCTGAATCACCTGAAGACCTTGGGCGAAGAATATGAAGCGGCACTTCAGTATCCGGAGGTGATCCGCCTCGCCATCAATCAGGAACATGTCGACCACGACGAACCCATCACCGGAGCGCGCGAAATCGGCATATTCCCACCGATGACGGGTGGATAAGAAAATGGTGGCTCTGAAGCCCTTCATCCGCGTCCAGCGCGAAGATTTCGATCTGCAAACCGAGATCGCGATGTTGACAGAAGGGCGACAGGACATTGGCGCCGTCGTGACGTTCACTGGCCTCTGCCGTGATGAAGGCGGAAGTCTGAACGCTCTTGAACTGGAACACTATCCCGGCATGGCGGAAGCGGAAATGGCCCGCATCGCAGAACTGGCGATCGCACGCTTTTCCCTTCTCGGCCTCTCAGCCGTCCATCGTTACGGCAAGATTGCTCCTGGCGAGAACATCGTACTGGTCATTGCCGCCGCATCTCATCGACAGGCCGCCTTCGATGGTGCGAATTTCGTTATGGATTTTCTGAAGACGGCAGCTCCCTTCTGGAAGAAGGAGCACCTTGCAAATGGCTCCACGGGCAACTGGGTCGCGGCAAAGGATGCCGATGACGCCGCGCGCGACAAGTGGCTCAAGCCATAGGCTTTTGCTGGCGCGTTATCACCAGCAGCAAAGCGAGCAGGGAAATCAGGGCCGCATCTCGCCACACCATGGGTGCAAAGGCACTCCAGAAGGTCTCACCGAAGGCAAAGATAGCCGCACCCACAGCTGCACGCCACGGGTGAAGATGCCCGCCCGCCGCGGAAATCAGAACGATCTTCAATCCGAAAATCAATCCGGCACCAAAGCCCATCGTACCGTAGTGCATGGTGGCCAGAATGCCGCCCAGCCCCGCCAGTAGAGCGCTCAACACGTAGGTTTGCGTAAACATCGCGCGGGAATTTACGCCGCACAGTTCCGCCGCCAGCCGGTCCTCCGACACGGCTCTCCAGTTGCGACCCCATCGTGACAGCGCCACAAATACGGCGGCTGATACGAGAAGGATCAGCACGGCGCCGGTATTCACCAGTTGCAAAACGGTCGATGTCACGGGCGACGCGAGGTTTGGCATGATTGCGATGCCTTGGTTGAGGAAAGGCGGCAGCCAGAGTTCCTGTGTTCCGGAGGCAAGCCGCGCGCCCTCCATCAACACCAACAAGAGCCCAAGCGACGCGACCGTGAAGGCATTTGGAGAAACTGCCGAGAGTGGCGCTGCGATCCGGTGACCTATGAGAACGCTCAGAGGCACGACGAGTGCAAGCGTAAGAACGGCTCCGGCGGCCAGCGAGGCGGCGAATGTCAGAAACAGGATGTTCCATCCGGCATGGGCCCCGAGCAGGAATGCATGACCGGAAAAAGCAAACAGCGCGCCGTAGGTTAAATCCGCCCGCTTGGTGAGTGCAACCGACAGGGCGTAGCCAAATGCGAGGAGCGCATAGAGCGCGGACAGTGGCACCGCGTTTGCAAACTGTTGAAGTGCGTAGTCCATGCCCGTCCTCCAGGCTCGAAATATAACTGGTAAAACGTCTTTTGCCAGTTATATTTCCGATATGAGCTTTTCCTGGACACCCCATCGTTTTGTCGGCGGCGCCTTGGCACTGGATGTTGCCAATAGCGTCATTCTGCGCATGGACCCCGCACGCAGCTTGGATCGCTTCGCCGTGCCGGAGCAATTGGCGAGTTTTGCGAATGCTGCTTGTGTTCTTTCCGCAGAGCGGGAACGCTGGGCGCAGTTGCGGCCGGTTCAATCCGGCAATGAGCAGACCTTTCTGACATTCCGCGAGGCAGTTGACCGCTATTTTCGCGGCCTCGCGACAGCGAACGATGCACAGCTTT